>JBEIQS010000148.1:0-15076 GCA_040376425.1 Alphaproteobacteria bacterium
AACCTGACCACCCTGATCGGCTATCTGGAAATTGACAATAACGATTCCCTCGCCGACATCTCCGGCATCGCGGCAATAGACACAATCGGCGCCGACTTGGTCATCACGGACAACAACTCCCTGCAACAAATATCCGGTCTCGGCGCGCTCACAACGGTAGGGGGAGACCTCAACATCAGCTCCAACACCAGCCTCCCCACCGCCACCGCCACCACCTTCGCCAACCGGCTCAGCATCGGGGGCACCACCACGATCACGGGCAATGCCCCCTGAACAACCGGTGCTCACCCCACCACTTGCCGGACCGGCCCCCGATCACTGGGGTTCCCTACGCCGGTGCCACACTGAATGGCGGAGGTGGAGATCACAAGAAAGGAAAGAATCTGAATGAAGGTAGACATTGTGGCTCCAGTGTTCGGATGACTTCAGCGCCATCACGCCCTTGGAACGACCACCACTTTCCCACCCCTGATTCGTGTATTTAATAGCTTATTTCTACACTTCCGTGATACATTCCCCCATGTATCACCCACCCCAAGCAAAAAAATTCAGCCCCCCCGCACCACCACCTCCTTCCCCGAAAAGGAGACCCCAAAACGAACCATCGGACTGGCCCCCGCCGCCTCCAGCTCGGTGCAGTAGCCCTGCCTCTGGATCTGGCGCAGCGCGGCACCCGCATGATAAAAAAGGCTCTTTTTATCTTCCTTCTTCTTGAACTCCAGCACCACACCCGGCTGTCCCGGTCCGAAACGTGGACTATCTTCACTTCCTGGACCAGGCGGAGGAGGACAGCGGACTGCTGCCCTTCGACGGCGCGGTGGCCACCATGGGCCGCTCGCCCACCGGGGGCCACTTTGAGATGCGTCCAGACAAGCACCAGGAGCTGTGGCCGCTGGACTGGCCGGTGATCTGTGTGGACTGGTACTCGGCGGCCCGGTACACCGCCTGGATGGCGCAGCAGACCGGGCAGCCCTGGTCACTGCCCACGGAAGATCAGTGGGAGAAGGCAGCCCGCGGTGTGGACGGGCGCCTCTATCCCTGGGGCGACCACATCGACCCCACCCTCGCCTGCACACGCGAGAGCTTTCCGAACGCCGCCGCAATGAAGCCAAGGACGGTAGACACTTTTCCGCTGGACCGCAGCCCCTACGGCCTGCGCGGTATGGGTGGCAACGTGCGCGACTGGTGCGCGGACAACCAAAGCGGCGAGGGCAAGGCAGCGCGCGGTGGGGCCTGGACCTGGGAAGGGGCCCTCTGCCAGATTCCCCGCCGGGTCACCCACGATCCCCGCCTTCGGGTGGTCAACCTGGGGTTTCGTATCGCTCGTAGCTTCCCATGATACATGATACATGATACATGATACATGATACATGATACATGATCATGATACATGATACAATGTATCAGGCTTCCCTTAATCCCCCAGACAGTCCAGATAGCGCTCCAAAAGCACCAGATCGTCCGGGAACACACCCCCTGCCACCGGCATGGTCTGCTCTTCCAGCACCCGCACCCGCACCCGTGCGGCCTGCCGGATCAGATCGGCTTCGCTATCAAAGTCCACTCCGACCGGCGCACCATAGCGGTGGTCTTCATTGTAAGTCGAGTGACAAGACACACAATAGGTGGTCATAAAAATGTGGCCGTAGCTCTCCCAGGTGACCACCGGCGCCTCCGTGCAGCGGGGATCGCCACTGTCCCCCGCACCCGGCCCGCAGGCCAACAGCCACAGCAGCATCACGCCAGCACCGCCGTCACCGGCTCGACCTCGCCCGGGTCCACATCCCCCAATGCCAGCAGGGTCGCCCCAAAATTGGCGGCGGAAAGCCCCTCTCCGGCCTCCAACGGCTCCCCCGTGCCAAAGTCCAGCGCGCTGCCATAGCCCGAGTCGTCAAAGCCCCCCACGACCTGGCCTCCGCGCACCCCCGCCCCCAGCAGCATGGCACTGGTGAAGGTCCAATGATCGCGGCCACCCGCCCCATTCTGCTGCGGCGTCCGCCCCATTTCGGAAAAGACCACCACCACCACCTCGTCCGCCAGACGCCCCCCGTCCACACTCGGCCGCCGATCCAGATCCTGTAGGGACAGGCCCAACAGGCGGAACAACTCCGCATAGTTCATGTTTTGAAGCTTATCATTGTTGCTGTGGCTGTCCCATCCCTGGCTACACCAGCCTCGGTACTCCACCAAGGCCGTGCGGGTCAGACCACGCTCAAACACGTCCCAGACCGTGGCAAGCTGGCCGGCCAGACGCTCACAGCCGATCACATACTGCCCGATGCCCAGACCTCCGGTTTCCTGTTGGAGAGACTCCAGGTCTGCCAGTGCCCGGCTCGCGGCCACCGCCATGGGTCCTTTTGCCGCGGCCATCCGGTCCCGCACATAGGCATCCACCAACGCCGCCCGATCCGGAGAAGGGACACCAAAGCCGGTGGTCGGCAGGATGGAGGCGTCCAGCAGGTGCCCAAGCTGCCCGTTGGCCCCCACACGCACCACCCTGTCACTGTAGGATGCCGTAAATGCCGTGCCGTTCAACACAAAATAGGGCAGAAGGTAGCGGTTGGGGCTACGTCCGGCCAGGGTGGCCCCCCAGTCGTCGGCCTGGCCCTCCGCCGTGCCGGTCATGGCGATGCGGGAACAGCGCTCGTGGGTCACACTCCGAACCTCGATGCCGTTCATGATGCAGCTTCGACCCGCGTAGGTCTCGAAGAAGGACCGGACCTCTGGACGTCCCGGGTGATCCACAAACCGGATCCCGCCCACCTCGGCCTCCACCGCCTCCGGCTCCATGTCCACGATGGAAGAGCCGAAATTGGGCTGAAAGACCCGCGTGGTATCCCACCCACCAAAGCAGTGGATGAGCAGAAAACGGCGCTTCGAGGCGGCGGCGGTTGCCCCGATGTTCGGGAGCATCAGCCCGGCGGCCCCCAGGCCCAACAGCGTTCGTCGGGAAAGGTTGGCCATGTCAGTAGCTCACAAAGGCGGGATCGCGAAACATGGCTTCTACCACTGCTTCCCACGCCTGCACATCGCCGTCCACCGCCTCCACGGCCGACCACAGCGCGCCGATGCCCTGCACCCAGTCCTGCGGGGCGCGCTGCCCCATCAGCCGCCAAAACAGGCTTCGAAGCTGCCCATCAAAGGCCTCGTCCCCCGGACGTGCCGAGGTCGGAACGGTGAGAAGGTTGGCCCCGGACCGCCCAAAGTCGCGGTGGACCATAAGCTGCGCGGCCGCTTGAGCCGCGCGCTGGTTCACCATCACCCAGGTCAGCCCGGGGAGCTGCTGCGCCTGCGTCACACTGTAGCCATCCACGCCTCCCCCCAGCGTCCGAACTCCGAGGACATCGTTTTCCAGCACCCGGCTCCCCTCCTGGGTCCACTCCAGCCCCGCCAGATCGGCGTAGATCATCCGCTGCTGTCCCGGCGTCAACAGACGCTCCACCCGCTCGCGCGGCTCTGTGCGCCGGTCCTCCCCCGCACGGTAGGCATCGGTCCGCAGAAGATCCAGGAGCAAGGCTTGAGGATGCAGTCCCTGGCCCTCAAAGTCTTGACGCAGGGCCTCGATCACTTCGTAGTCTTCCATACCAACTGGACGCCGCCAGAGCTGCTCCGCGAAGGCGGTGACCGCGCAGCGGTTGTAGCGGGGATCGCGGGCCACATACCAGCCCAGATCCACCAGGCCCCCCATCGGCTGGCCGTACCAGCCCGGTGTGGTGCCCAAGAGCTCCTCGCCCAGCCGCTCCCGCTCGGCGTGGTAGCGCTCCATCTCATAGGGATTGTACTGGATGGTCCACCAATAGCCGAAAAGGGAGGCCGCAATCGGATCCACCGTCGCATGGCAGGTGACACAGGCCGGCTCCGTCCGCAAGGCCTGCTCGGGGTCCAGGTTGCTCCCGCGCTGAAACTCCACGGGCCGTCCCAGGAGGTCCGTACACAGCAGCAGGCGGGCAATTGCAGCCGCCCGACCACGATTTTTGTTCGACTCGTTGGTGACGTAGCGCCAATAGAAGCCATTGGTGGACAGCACACCGGCGGCCGGCCGCCCGTCCGTGTAGCGTGCGGGTTGCCATCCACTTGCCCCCTCTGGGTAGTCAATCGGCCAGATTGAAGCCAGCAATTCGTTGGCCATGGTGTGGTCCGCCGTCACCACGTCGGTCCAGGGCCGGTCCGCCTCCAGGATGGTGGCAATCAGCCTCAGCGGCTCCTCGCCGATGGCATGGGCATAGGCGTCCCCCCCGGTCGCGGGCAAGCCGTAGTTTTCCGGCTCCACCCCGTAGTCGTCCATCACCGTCAGCCAGCGCTCGGCCAGCAGCGACACCATCCGCTCGGTGAACCGGGGATCGTCCAGATAGGAAGCAGCGATGGCCTCTATCCGCGAAGGTTCCTGCTCCACCGCGTCCAGCTCGGCGAGTGTGGGCAATACACCACGGAGGTCCAAGGAAATCCGCCGAAGCAAGCGAGGTGCCGCAAGGGGGACCACTTCCGCAGACTCCACCTCCGGCACCGCGGGATCGGGCGCACAGGCCAACAAAAGGAGGAGGGCCGCACTCATCGGGGGGGAAATGCTTGCAGGGCGTCGTGGTTGGCCCGCCAAAGGTCGGATGCCAGAAGGGACATTGCCGGCCGAAGATCGGCGCAGGCTCGACCCAACGCTTGCCGGCTATCAAAGGTCACGTCTCCGCAATTGTCGCAGCTTTCTGGATCGTAGTCCAGGTCGTACCAGTAGCCGTCCGCTCCCCGGATACCCACCCGCCCCGTCGGTGACGATCCGCATGCCCCGTCGAAGCTCAATGCCCGCATGTCCATGGTGGCAATATCCGTAGAAAATCCGCCACTCAACTGGACTTGGTCCACCAGCTCGGGCCGCCACCGCGCCGCCACAGTCAGCCCCAAGCTGAGGTCCCCGGCCAACCAGGGCTCCGCCGCCGCCGGGTAGCCCCAGGTTCCGTAGAGATCCAGCGCGATCGCCCCCTCTGTGCCCATGTCGCCCAGCATGTCATAGACCACATAGCCGCCCACCAAGAAGGCGTGCCCGTCGGGATCCGTGATGTGGGCGTCCCCCCGCAGTGCCGCCGTGCAGAGCACCCCGTTCTCGCCGGGTTCACCGGGAATCCCCTCGCAGAACATCTTTGCCCCACCGGCGGTGCCTTCGTAGTGGTAGCCACTGTCGGCCATGCAGCCCTCCGGGTTAAAAACCTGGAGCCCTCCCGCACGAAAGTCCCCGCCCGGACAACGATCATCCCCCCGGGACAACAGCTCTTGAAAGCGGGTGGCAATCACCACCGGATCGGGTAATCCGCTGGCCGCCGCGTCCTCGATCGCCCAGCCCACTTCTTGCGCCGTCCAAACCGCGTCGGGATGCCGCGGTCCGTCGCCGGCCACAGGATCCTGCTCCGACACCGGTACATCGGATGTGCAGGCCCAGAGGAGCAACCACCAGAACATGTGATGTCTTAGCGCAAGGAAGGGCAAACCGCCACAAGAGAGCCCGCGCCGGCCCTCCCCCCTTGCCCCAGCAAGAACGGTGAATAAGTTTTGAATAAGAAAGGAATCGCAATGCTACTCTCCGCCCTGCTCCTGCCCGCCCTGGCCACCACCCCAACTCCTGAGAAATCGGTGTTGAACCAGCCCGAGTGGCCGGTGGCCATTCGGCTGGAGGCCGAGCTGGGTACGCTGCTCCCGGTGGCCCACACCATCCAATTCGGCCAGGACGGCAGCAAGTTCGACTATCTGGAAGAGGGAGGGCAAAACAATCTTTTCCCTTTCCTCCGCTTCGACGCCTCCTTGGACATCGGCAAGCGAAACACCGTGCGCTTCCTGTATCAGCCGCTGGATCTGCGCGCGGATGTCACCGCGGAACGCGACCTGCGGATCGACGGGGTCGACTTCGCAAAGGGTACCCCCATGGACGTACGCTACGGCTTCAGCTTCGTCCGTGGAACCTGGCTCTTTGACCTGATGCCGGACCCCCGGCGAGAGGCCGCACTGGGACTCGCGCTACAAATCCGCAATGCGACAATCACTTGGTCCGCCGTGGACGGCTCGCAGCGCGTGGACGAGCGCAATATCGGCCCTGTGCCGCTGTTGGCCGGGCGTCTGCGCCTTCCCCTGACCGGCCGCGTCTGGTTCGGGGCCGAGGCCACGGGCTTTTATGCACCGATCAAGTACCTGAATGGTGGCTCTGTGGATGTGGAGGGCGCCATTCTGGATGCGTCGCTGCGCAGCGGGCTCTCCCTGAACAACGGCATCGACAGCTTTCTGAGCCTGCGGTATGTGGGAGGGGGATCCTCGGGAACCAGCAAAGACGGCGACGGGGATGGCGACGGCTACAACGACAACTGGCTGCACTTCATGGCACTGTCGCTGGGTGTGCAGCTCCGTTAGGCCCCCGGAAAAGCAAGAAGGGCGGCCAAAGCCGCCCTTCCGCAAGATCCTGTCGGATCTCAGCCGCGCTCGACCTTCTCGACCGCGATTTCCATCTTCTCGATGGCCATCGCGGAGGAGTCGGAGTTCATGTCCGGCACATACCACTTGCAGGGCCAGCCTTCGAAGAAGTTGTAGCGGGCCACTTCGGTCTGGCCATCCTGGTCCAGGATGATGATCGAGCCGGAGCGGCGGTCGATCTTGCCATCTTCGATGTTCTTGCGCCACTGCCACAGGTCGTCGGTGGCGGTGAAGCCGCGCTCAAGCACGATGTTCGCGTAGGTGGTACGGCCCGGCTTCTTGCGGACGACCATATCGTTGCCCTGCTTGAACTCCACGATTTCGGTCTCGGAGTCCATACCGGAGACGGACTTGAAGCCGCCGACGATGATCTTGGTGTCCTTGACGATCCCCTGAATCTCCAGGAGGAAGTGGTACGAGCCGAACAATTCTTCGGTAGGCATGGGGGAATACTCCAGGTTGAGACATCGAGCCAGACGCGAAGGCAAACATGCGGCTCATTTCCCCAAGGCCACGCAGATGCCTTCAGTCTCGGGGTAGTTGAATCTTCCCACGCCCGTACAGCCACGTCAAACTTTTTGGCTTTTTTCCAAAAATATCTGAAAATCGCCACCGTCAAATGTATCATGTATCACAAATCTGGAGGAGGAAGCCTGCTTCTTCTGATACATGCGCTCAGCCGGAATCCGAGCCCGAGTCCTGCCCGCTGTCCGAACCGGAGTCCCCGCCCGAGTCTCCTCCCCCACCGGAGTCGTCGTAGCGCCGCGGCTCCCAGTCGCGCTCGTAGTAGACCAGGTCCCAGTCGTCCCCCCGACCGAAGCGGATCGGCCCTACATCCCGTGCAAAAACCATCTCCCCGCTCCAGCCCCCACCGGAGATCTCCACCTGCACCGTGTCCGGAAAGGTGCCGTACCAGGTGGTGAAGGCTCCGGTGCCGGTCACCACCGCATCCTCCGCTGTGTCTCCCTGGTTGATCCCCGGTAACAGCAGGTCCTCCCCCACCCAAAAGGCCCCCTCTTTCTCCTCGGTGGTCCAGCGGTTGCCCTCCTCCGCCTCCTCCCACTCCACACCATTGCGCAGCTCCCACTTGTCGGCGGTGATACGCAAATGCCGCAGCGGTCCATCGGGCTGATCCAGTGGGGTGAACTGGAGGTAGCTGTTCTCCGCGCCGATGTAGTCACTGAGCGTCGCGGCCTCGACAGCCCCGCCGCCCCCTGCAGATTTTCCACAGGCCAGCAGAAAAAGGATCATCGCTGCGCCCAGGCCGGAATGTGGTTGCCTTGCGCCACGTCCTGGCCGGGGAGCCAGAAGGCGGGCCAGGAGGGATCTTCCCCTTTCCCAGCCTTGATCGGGTCAAAACCGGCCACCCAGATCTGCGGATTGCCGATGGTCAGGTTGTTGCCGTAGATGCGCTTGCTGGAGAAGGCCAACCACAGCACGTCGTCATCCGGTAGTGGCCCCCAGCGCGGCAGGGAGTTGGTGAGACCGTCCCCGAAATTTGCTGCACTCAACACAATCGGGGTGCCGCCTGCCGTCGGGACCACCCACACGCCGGCGTCCACGTCGTCGTAGGAGTCGCCCGTGGACTGGTTGAAGGCAATCCACTCGCCATCGGGAGAAAATGCCGGGTAGTAGGCGTTATAGCCGGGAGGAGCATCGTAGAGCAGCGCAGGCGCCCCAAACTGACCATCGCCATAGTAGTCGATCAGCACCAGGTTCCCCTCGGAGGAACACCAGTCACAGGCGTAACTTCCCGGGTTCACCGCCACGATCTTGTCGCCCAGCGGTGACCAATCCGGGTGCGTCAACTTCAGACCGGTGGGGATCTCATACAAAAAGGCCCCGGTGCGGGCATCCCACAAGAGTAGCGACCCTTGGAAGGTAGAAAGGACGTAGTCTCCATCCGGAGAAAAGGTCTTGAAATTGCCGTAGCCGGCCGAGTAGGGCACCACGTCGCTGCGGTCGGCCACCCGCTTCACCCCCAGGTAGCCATCCCCGCCGTCATAGGTGAAGGCGATCAGACCGTTCGAAACCGTATGGCAGCCTACACAATGGCCGGTGGTGGCGGCGGTCAGGTACTCCGACGCATTGCCCCCGTAGGGGATCTCCATGATGCCGGAGGTGGAGGTGCTCCAGTAGAACACCGAGCCACTGGCGTCCATCCGGTTGACCTGGAAGGTGCGCACGCTGTCGGCCCACACCTGGCCGTTCACCGCGAGGCTCAGCTCCACCTGTACGGAAGCTCCAGCGTTGGAAGCCACGATCAGCGGCCAGATCGTCTCGGAAGCAGTCCAGGAGCTGCCGGTGGTGTACACCGTCAGGTCGGTCACTTCCGAGCGAAAGCGTAGTCGCGCCGCCTGTGCGCCCGGATCCGCCCATTGAAAGACGATCGATGGCGTATTGCGCGGCAGGTTCACCCCATCCTGGGGATAGGTCCACATGCCCGGCTGGTTCACCTTGGGTGCATCAAAAAGGCTGGTATCTACCCCCGCTTCGTTCATCTCGTCCTGGTAGGTCAGGTGCAGCTCGGCGCTGGCCTCCAGCCCATCAAAACGGGCAGTCACCCAGGTCACCCCGCCGTTGGTGGAGGAGGGGGTGAACAGGCCTGTCGCGTCGATTGTGCCGGAAGAACGGTTGGAAACCTCCCACTCCGCCTGCGCCAACTCCTCGGTGGATCCATCGTCAAAACGCGCTTTGGCAACAAATTGCACGGGGTCCGCCCCGCGGGAGCTGGTCTGCAGGTTCAGGCTGCCCGGCTCCACCGTCAGCTCGGTGGCGTGCAGATCGGGAATTTCGGGCCGTGTGGGGGCACAGGCCACAAACATCGAAAGGAGGGGGTACCGCAGCAGCATCCTTCTATGGTATCAAAGAAGAATGATTCTTGCGCTGCTCCTTGCCTGCTCCGAGTACGACGTGGAGAACTTCTCGGTCCATGACGCCTTCCAGAGCCCGGTGGAGGTGCAGCGGGCCGACATCCTCTTTGTGGTGGACGACTCCGCCTCGATGTCCGAGGAACAAGGCCGACTGGCGGACAATTTTGAGGCCTTTGTGACCGTGCTCGGCGACAGTCGGGCGGACTGGCAGCTTGCGGTGACCACCACCTCTTCGGTGGGGACCGGCGTTCTTCAGGGAGAGATTCTGCTTCCCGAACGCCGGGATCTGGAGAGCGCATTCCAGGCCCAGGTGCAGGTGGGCACCAACGGCAGCCGCGAGGAGCAGGGCCTCGCATCGGCCCTGGCCGTCATCCAGACGCATCCAGAGCTGTTGCGGGAAGAGGCCGACCTGCATGTGGTTTTTGTTTCGGACGAAGATGATCACTCGCCCGCGCCGGTGAAGACCTACCTGGAAAGCTACCAGTCCGCCGCAGGCACCGGGAGTGTGGCCCTGCATGCCCTGGTGGGTGACCTGCCCGAGGGCTGTGCATCCGGATTACTCGCCGCCGATGCAGGGAAACGCTACCTGAACGCGGCCGAGCTCTCGGAGGGCCTGACCGAGTCCATCTGTGCGGAGGACTACAGCGCCGTACTGGAGCGCGTGGGTCTGGAAGTTGCTGGTTGGCAGTCTGTTTTTGCGCTCTCCACCCTGGCCGCCCCCGGCACCCTGACCGTCCATGTGGACGGCGTGGAGATCCCTGAGCGCGAGGTGGACGGCTGGATCTACTCTGTCGGCGACAATGCGGTGAAGTTCAGCGGACGGGCCGTCCCCCGCCCGGGCATGTGGGTAGAGGTGGACTACACCCGCTACCTGGGTGCGCACCAAGAAGGCTGAGGAAAAACACATCGTCCTGACAGCGGACGGACCGCAGCCGGAGCGATAGTCTGCACGGGCCTGTGGGCTCTGGAGGAAACATGCTCCTGCTGATGTCGATGGCCTTCGCAAAGGGTCCCCTGCTCCACGCCAGCCCGCTGCTGCCACCCTGGGTTGACCTGTCAATGGTTGCGCCGCCCATCGTAAATGGGCAGACCACCTCGGACTATCCAGAGGTGCCCATGCTCTACATGCGCGACCGCAGCGGCTACGGCGCGCTGTGCACCGGCTCGCTGATTGCACCTGAGTGGGTCCTGACCGCAGCCCATTGTGTTACGGACAGCAGCGACTTTCGTATCTATGCGATCGACGTCGGGTTTGGGTACTCCATGCGCTCCATGGAAACGACGACGGTCGCCGAAGACTGGATTCCGCACCCCTACTACAACGGCTCGGGCTACTACGATGTGGCTCTGATCAAGCTCGCGAAGCCCATCGAAGACTATCCGCTGATGAGGCTTTCGGTCGAAGGTTTCACCTCGCAGGATCGCGGCGAGGAATTCCGGGTGGTCGGCTTCGGCGCGACCTCAGACGATGACCAGGGCACCAACACCGCAAAACGGTATACGGACCTCCCCCTGGCCTACTACGACGAGCGCCTGTTTGTAACCTGGGATCAGGCAGGCGGTTCCAACAACAGCAATGCCTGCCACGGAGACTCCGGCGGACCGGTGCTGCGTATGTACGACAACGGCAGCTATGCGGAAGCCGGTATTGTCAACTTTGCGGCCGGTAATACCCAAGGTGGAGACTGCGAAGGCAACGGTGTCGCCAACGCGCGGGTGGACTACTACCTTTCCTGGATCGAAGGCTACACGCCGGTCAAGATTTTTGGGGAGACCCCGGTAGAGGATGTGGGCAGCTACGACGAGATCGAGATCGCCCCCCCCTTGGGCCCCATGGAGATGGAGAACCCCACCCGCCCCAAAGCGGCAGGGGAAAATTATGATACAAGCTGCAATAGTGTGAGCGGCCTGTCGCCAATGTGGCTGGGTATCGTCGGCCTGCTGGGCCTGCGGCGCCGTCGGGCCTGAGTGGGATTTACCGACACGGTAGTGCAGCAGGGGGGGAGGTCCGAGAGGAGCCGGTTAAGCCCCGGGGATGAACCTTGACTCCCTTGTTCGTGGCGCCGGCTGGCGCCTTCAGATGTTGCCCCGGAAACTCTGGCTGGCCCGGCAGGGAATACAGGTGGAGCGGGTGGAATTGGAGCTGAGCTCCACCGTAGGCTACAAGCTGGCCGCCCGGCTCACCCGGCCAACGAACTTCCCCGGCAAGCTGCGCCCGCTGACCATCAGCCCGGCGATCCACCAGGGCCTCGCCGCACTCGAGGATCAGCGCGCACCCATCTCTCCCGCCGAGCTGGCGGCCCTGGGCTATGCCGTGCTGACCTGGGACCCCGCAGGCCGCGGCGGGAGCTGGGGCGTAGAGGACTTTGGTGGCACCGAGCACCAGGATGATCTGCGCTGCGCCATACGACATCTGGCGGGAATGGATGGGCTGACCGGCAGGGTGGGCGTCCTCTCCTTGTCCATGGGCCTCGTGGCGGCTGCGGGGGCGCTGGCGCGCTGGCCCGAGCTCCCCGTGAGCTGGCTGGTGGACTGGGAAGGCCCCTGCGATCGCGAGATCCTGACGGCGGGCGGAACGATGATGGAGCCTGCCAATGGCCACGATCTCCAGGATGAAAGCTGGTGGGCCCCGCGGGAGGCCGTGCGGCATGTGGGCAGGCTTCGCTGCGGCTATGTGCGGCTGCAGGCGCTGCCCGACCATGCGCAGGATCAGGAGATCCGGCATGCGGAGCGGATGATCCGCGCCGCGGCGCTGGGCGATCTGCCCTGGTACCAGCTCAACGACCACCCCCGCAACAGCCTGCCGCCGCGTCCCATCTGGCTGCCCGGCGGGCCATTGGCCGCCAACCGCGCCATTCTGCGGAAGCTGCGCGCGCTGCACGGGAGCCATTGAGGGCGGCCCAGCGCACAATGCAAAATGGCATTGACGCGTCAACACAAATAATACATGACCGCAATGCACTTTTGCGGATGTAATAGAATGGAAGCATACATCGGCCAGATCATCCTCTTCGCGGGCAATTTTGCCCCGAAGGGTTGGGCCATTTGCAATGGACAAATCATGTCCATCGCCCAGAATCAGGCTCTCTTCTCCCTTCTCGGCACCACCTACGGTGGAAACGGCACGACCACCTTCGCCCTGCCGGATCTACGCGGCCGTGCGCCCGTACACACCGGTCAGGGCCGGGGCCTGTCGGATGTGACTCAGGGGGAAGTCTATGGCAATGTGCAGGCCACCATCCTGAAACCCAACCTGCCGCAATGGGGGGGCGCCGCAGCCATCCAGGCGACCAACCGGGCCGCCACCACCAATGACCCGACCGGCAATCTGTTGGCCACCGGCGACGAAGAGATCTTCTCCTCCGAGCCCCCTACGGCCACCCTGAGCCCGGCCAGCTCCGTGAACCCCGGCGGGTCGCAGCCTATCGCCGTGGGCGGACCCCGCCTGGTCATCAACTACATTATCTGCCTGTACGGCATCTTCCCCTCCCGGAGCTGAAAATGGAACCATTTATCGGTCAGGTCATGCTCTTCGCGGGCAACTTTGCGCCCGCCGGATGGGCATTCTGTAATGGTCAGTTGCAGAGCATCTCGGAAAACCCCGCGCTCTTCTCCCTTCTGGGAACCACCTATGGTGGCGACGGGGTGACCACCTTTGCCCTGCCCGACCTGCAAGGGCGGGTGCCGGTAGGATTCGGCCAGGGGCCGGGTCTTCCGCAATCCGAGCAGGGAGAAACCACAGGTGCGGAGTCCGTCACCCTGACGACAGCCAACCTCCCGCCGACCACCAACCTGATCCGCGTGACCCAGGGCAGCGGAAACGTAAATGCCCCGGGTGGCGGCACCATCTCCAACGCCAAGGGCAATGCCTTCAGCACCGGCGGGCCCGCCAAGCAGCTCAGCGCCGCCTCCATCGGCAACATCGGCGGGAACAGCGAACCTGTCGCCACCATCGGGCCCCGCCTGGGCCTGAGCTACATCATTGCCCTTGAGGGCATCTACCCTTCCCGGAGCTGATCATGGAAAGTTTTATCGGATCCATTTTTGCCTTCGGCGGGACCTTCGCGCCCAGGGGCACGATGCCTTGCGACGGGCGGATTCTCCCAATCGCGCAGTACACCGCCCTCTTCTCCATTCTCGGCACCACCTATGGCGGAGACGGACGCACCACCTTCGCGCTGCCTGACCTCCGGGGTCGGGCCGCAGCCGGCGTCGGAAACGGCCCCGGGCTGAACCCAGTGCAGCTTGGGGAGGTCTACGGCGCCGAAAGTGTGACACTGCGTACGCAAAACCTGCCAACCGTGACGCCCCGCCTCTTTGCCGCCGCCAGCGCCGAGACCGAGACCGCAGCGGACAACATGCTGGGTACGGCCGACGGACTCATGTATGCGCCCGGGACGCCGGATGTCACCCTGGGCGCCACCAGCTTCCAGTCCGGTCTTGCGGGCAACGGGACGCCGCTGCAGACCGTCGGGCCGCGTCTGGGCGTGTATTTCTTTATTGTTGTGGAAGGTATCTTCCCCTCTCGGGGATGAGGTGAAGGCGGTCATCCAGACTACATTGTAGCCTGGACTACCATCAGCGGGATCCTATCAGGGATCCCGCCTTTTTTTCAACCAATCGCCCGCGGCGGCCCCTCCTCGCAATAGCCCACCTGGAGGATCTCCCGCTCCTCCCAGATCATCCCGGTCAGCTCTCTTCCGTAGGTACAACCAGAGTCCAGGCCGAAGGTGTGCGCATGAAGCTGGAGCCCGCGCACCGCATCGTGTCCATACAGGATCGCGCGGGTACCGGTATAGAGCTGCCACCAGAACGGATTGTCCAGATTTTTGTCATCCGGCCACCGACGCACGTACAGCGCGGTGCGCGCGTCCGTGCCGGGAACCCCCAGGTCGGGGTGCACCCCCGCGTGCACGCAGCTCCAGTCGTCGCCATGCAGGAACAGGGGGAGGGAGGCAGTCCAGGCGCGGGCCTCCTCGTTCAATAGGCGATAGCACTGGTGATGGGCCGACCCTCCCTGGGTGCCCCAGGCATCCAGGAGCCGCTGGTCGTGGTTCCCCCGCACAGCCTCCGCAGCGAAGTCCCGGATCAAATCCCACACTCCCGCGGGATCGTGGCCCTTGGCGAAGAGATCCCCCACCAGAACCACCCGGTCGGCGCGGGCCTTCTTTAACAGTTTTCGTAGGGTCCTTGCACAGCCATGCACATCCCCTACAAAAAGAGTCCTCATCCCCCCGCCTCTCCCAGCTCCTGCAGCTTGACCACCCGCCGCTCGCCGCGTGCCATACTCTCAATGGCCGCCGGCAGGCACAGGGCCGCTTGCAGGTTGGTGACGCAGGGAACGCCAAAGCGGAGCCCGGCCCGGCGCATCGCCGCTTCGTCGTACTGCGCCTTGCGCCCCAGGGGACTGTTGATCAGAAGCTGGATCTCGCCGTTCTTCAGCAGGTCCACGACGTCGGGGCGCCCCTCGCGCACTTTCCAGACCTTTCGGACGGGAATCCCTGCCTTCTGGAGAACGGCGGCCGTCCCACGGGTGGCCAGGATCTGAAAGCCCAAGCGGTGCAGGGGCTCGGCAATCGCGGGCGCCTCGTGCTTGTCCGCCTCTTTCAACGACAGAAACACCGCCCCATGGGTGGGCAGCACCAGCCCGGCGGCCAACAGCGCCTTGGCATAGGCCTCGCCGAAGTCGCGGCCCACCCCCATCACCTCGCCCGTGGAGCGCATCTCCGGCCCCAACAGCACATCCGAGCCCACGAAGC
>JBEIQS010000418.1:0-2751 GCA_040376425.1 Alphaproteobacteria bacterium
ACGCCCCGATCCCGGCAGGCGGGCAGGATCACATCATCGGCATCGTGCCCTACAAAGGCCCCCAACAGGATCACCAGATCCACCTTGCCTGCCCGCACCCGGTCCCGTACGGCTTGTGATCCTGGCCACGCGAAACTGAGCCACCTGGCCACGCGAAACTGAGCCACCTCCTCACCCAGATCCCTGCCCGATGGGGCATGGTAGGAGATGCTCGAAGTGAACCTTGTTCAAGTCATCCGTCACAAATATTTCGCCGAGAAACTGTCCATCAGGGCCATTGCCAGGGAGCTGCAGCTTTCTCGGAATACGGTCAAACGGTACCTTCTCGACTCCACCACACCCGGCGTTCGAAGCAAGGATACAGCTCCCTCGCAGCCAGTCCGGGCGCCCGCCAGGGAAAAGGTCCAGGCGCTGCTGACCGGCAAGCACTGGACCGCCAAGCAGCGCCCGACCTCCAATCGTATCGCGGAATTGCTCGAACTGGAGGGCGTCACCGCCTCCGGACGCACGGTTCGGCGCATTCTCTCTGAAGAAAACAGGAAAAAGAAAGAGGTGTTCGTCCCGCTGATCTATGCGGCGGGGGATTTGGCCGAGGTCGATTTCTTTGAGATCCACTTCCTGATCGCCGGAGAAACCCAAAAAGGGTGGATATTCCTGATGCGTTGCATGGGCTCAGGTCGGGATTTCGCGTGGATCTACCGGTGGCAGGACACCGCATGCCTGTTGGATGGGCACCTGCGTGCATTCCGGCATTTCGGTGCTTTGCCTTGCCGGATTCTCTATGACAACCTGAAACCGGCCGTCAAGCGGCTGATCGGCCTGGGAGAGCGCAGACTCACCGACCGGTTCGCTGCGTTTGCAGCCCATTTCTGCTTTGAACCCTGCTTCGCCCGGCCCGCGCAGGGTCACGACAAGGGTGGGGTGGAGGCCCGGGGGAAGGGCGTGCGCCTGGCCAACTTGAGCCCGCTTCCAGAAAAAGAAAGCTTGCTGGCTATCAATGAGGAACTGCTGCGGCGTCTGGACCGACCCTTTCTCCCGGGCGCACCTGGTATCACCCGATGGTCGGAAGATCGGGCGAAGATGCTGCCACTTCCGGTAGGCGACCATGATCCCTCCCTGGTGGAGCTTTGCACGGTGGGTCGTAACGCGATGGTGCGTGTGGCCGGCGCACTGTACTCGGTGCCCTGCGGCTGGCATAGCCTCACCGTAAAATCACGCTGCTATGCGGAGAAGGTGGTGTTTCAGCAGGGGGAGGAGCAGGTGGAGCACCAACGGGTACCGGCCGGGCAGAAGTCGGTGTGGTATCCGCACTATCTGCCAGAGCTGGTGCGTAAACCAAACGCTCTGGCACAGGTGGCGTCGGCACTGATGCCGCAACTGGGGGATCCTTTCCCAGCATTTTGGACCCTGCTCTACAAGGGGAAAGGTAGGTTGGAGGCCGCCAGAAGCTTCAAGGAGGTGTTGCGGGTGATCCTGGAATCGGGCCTGGAGACGGCTCGGCGGGCCGTGGTACTGGCGCTCAAGAAAGGGGCTTCCAACCTCTTGGAAATCCGCAAGGGGACGCTGGAGGAGTATCCGGGAAAGGTGCCTGCGAACCTGGCATCTGTGAAGGTGGAAAACCGGGGACTGGCCCACTTTGACCAACTGCTGGGAGGTGGCCAATGAGCCGGGCGCCGCTGATTGTGGAGGAGCAGGTGGTGGCAGAGCTTCGGGAGCTGAGGCTTCCAGGAATTTCCAAGGTTTTCCGGGAAGTCGGGAGGCAGGCCAGGCAGGAGGGCTGGACACAGGAGGAGTACCTGCTGGAGCTGCTGCAGCAGGAGTCGCGTAGCCGGTTGGACCACGTGGCACAAAGACGGATCCGTGAAGCCGGCTTTCCAAGTCAGAAAACACTGGACCAGTTCGACTTCGGGGCGCAGCCGGAAGTGTCCCGGGACCGCCTGATCCGTCTGGCGCGTTGCGAGTGGGTGAAGGCGTGCCAGGCCGTATTGTTGGTGGGCCCCGTCGGCACTGGCAAGACCCATCTGGGGATAGCGCTGGGCATGGAGGCAGCGCAGCGTCGGCACCGGGTGAAATTCTGGCGGGCCGAGGAGCTGGTGAGACTGCTGACGGAGGCCCGGGGCCAGGGAGAGGTGACGAAGCTGATGAAGAAGTTGGACCGCTACGAGGTATTGATCCTGGATGAACTTGGCTTCATTCCCTTCGATCGAACCGGAGCTGAATTGCTTTTCAATGTGCTGGCGGGCCGGTACCAGCGACGTGCCACAGTGATCAGCAGCAACCTGGCGTTCAGCGAATGGGGCCGGGTGTTCGGGGAGGAAAAGCTGACGGCGGCGCTGTTGGATCGTCTGGGAGAGAGGGCCGAGGTCGTGTCCACCAGCGGCAGCAGCTACCGGATGCGACGCCAGGAAGAGAACAGGTAGCTTCAACCAGGGTACCGGACGAGGCAGTCCCCACCCATGGGAGGAGCTTGGGCCTACCAGCTCGGGCCATGATCAGCGTTCCCTCGCAGAGCTATTTGGTCCACAGACAACGCGAAAAACGATTACTGTCTCTCGACAGGTTGCGCATCAGACCAGATCAGACTATGCGTGACGACGAAGGTGGCTCAGTTTCAGATGGCCACGGTGGCTCAGTTTCGGTTGGCCAGAATCACACATCCCACCGGGCCCGCGCCACCGGAACCTCCATCGTCGGCAAACCACACTCCTCGCCCGCAGTCGTGCAGCTCTCCAATGGCAGAGGATGTCCCGA
>JBEIQS010000464.1:0-1942 GCA_040376425.1 Alphaproteobacteria bacterium
ATCGGACTCATCAAGTTCGACTTTCTGGGCCTGAAAACCCTGGACCAGATTCGCGATGCGGTCGCGATGGTGGAGCGCAATACCGGCCAGAAGATCGACATCGGGCGGGTTCCCGAGGACAGCCCCGAGGCCTACGCGCTGTTGTCCAAGGGCGACGGTCTGGGGGTCTTCCAGGTGGAAAGCTCGGGTATGCGCGAGCTGCTCACCCGGATGAAGCCCAACTGCCTGGACGATCTGGTGGCGCTGGTGGCGCTCTACCGTCCCGGCCCCCTCTCCTCCGGCATGGTGGACGACTTCATCGACCGAAAGCATGGGAAGAAGCTGGTCGTCTACCCCTTCGCCGAGCTGGAGAGTATCCTCGGGAACACCTACGGCACTATCGTGTACCAGGAGCAGGTCATGCAGTGCGCGCAGGTGCTTGCGGGCTACTCCCTGGGCGAAGCGGACATGCTGCGCCGCGCGATGGGTAAAAAAGACGCGGCAGAGATGGCAAAGCAGAAAACCCGCTTTGTCAGCGGCGCGACCGCCAAAGGCCACGACGAACAGAAGACCAGCGACCTCTTCGACCTGCTCGCGAAATTCGCCGAGTACGGCTTCAACAAGTCGCACTCGGCCGCCTATGGCTACATCGCCTACCAGACCGCCTGGCTTAAGGCCCACCACCGCGCCGAACACATGGCCTCGCTGATGACCATGGACGCCGGCGATACCGACAAGCTGGTGGTGTACATCGGCGACTGTCGCAAGGCCGGAATCCGCATCCTTCCTCCCGATCTGCGCAGCTCCGTCTCCGGTTTCGAAGTCCCGCGCGAGGATCGCCGCTCCATCCGCTATGGCCTCTGCGGCATCAAGGGCATGGGCGAAGCCGCGATTGTTGCCATTTTGGAAGCCCGCGAAAAATCTCCATTCACCGATTTTATGGACTTTCTCGGAAAGGTGGACAGTCGTCGTGTCAACAAAAAGGTGTTGGAGGTGCTGCTCAAGGCGGGTGCCATGGACTGCTTTGGCCTCAGCCGGGCCCGCATGGCAAACGTCCTCGAAGATGCGATGTCGGCGGCCGCCGCCGAACAGGAACGCAAAGCGTCCGGGCAGGTCAGCCTCTTCGGTGCGGCCCAGCGCCCCCAATTGAAGATTCCGGAAGTGCCGGATTGGCCCCTCGCAGAGCGTCTACGGAACGAAAAAGATGCACTCGGTTTGTTCCTTTCGGGCCACCCGGTCGAGGAGTACAGTCCCGACGCCGAACGGATGCGCTTGATGACGATCGACCGCCTGAGCGGTGGACAGAGCGAGAAGGAGGTGGGCGTGCTCGGCATGGTCAGCTCCCTGCGGGTGATCAAGACGAAAAAGGGCGACAAAATGGCCTTTGCCCTCTTGGAGGACCTCCAGGGAAGTGTGGAGGCCATCTTCTTCCCGGAAGCCTTCATCCGCTCTCAGGCCGCCCTGACCTCGGAGCAGCCGGTGGTGGTGCGTGGCAAGCTGGAGCGGAAGGAGGATGGGGTGAAAATCCTTGCCGATAGCGCAGAAGTTGCCGAGACCGTGCGCGAGCGGAACACCAACCGTGTCCTGCTGAAGATCCCGACCGGCGTGGTGACTCAGGACCGAGTCACGAAGCTGAAGGAGCTGCTCCAACAGAACAAGGGCCGCTGCGAGCTGCGCCTGAGCCTCCAAGAAACCGGCAACTTCCAGGCTCCGCTGCGGCTGGACGCCTGGAAGGTGGCCCCGACCCGAACCGTAAAGAATGCGATCCGCGCCCTGTTCGCGGATGAAGCGGAGGTGCGTTTTGAGTGAAGACCACGGTGAAGAACTTACCCTCCTTCAGAGCCACTACCAGCGGCTGCGGGCCGCCGCGACCGAAAGTGCCCCCCCCGAGGCCCGACGCCGGGCCCAGCTCCAGGCCATGCTCCAATGGACGGTGGCCAACCAGGGCGCGGTGATCGCCGCC
>JBEIQS010000207.1:0-10244 GCA_040376425.1 Alphaproteobacteria bacterium
CTGAGAGTGAACGGACGGTTCAAGAACTTCGGCGGAGAGGTTCCCCTGAACTATGGCGGGGAGTGGTGGTGGTGCGCCAACTGGTACGGCGTTGGCGCGGTCGTTGGGACCTTTACGGTCGACGGTAAGCGTGTGACGCCGACCCTCTATGCTAACGGCACTGGTGGATTCGACTGCCTCCTACAGGTGCCGTAACGCTATCACCCGCAGCGGATTTCGTGCGCCTGGGCGTGCCACTGCTGCACCCCCATGTCCTTCGGCACAGCAGGGCCACCCGAGCGGCGAATGCCGGTGTGCCCAAATTGATTGCAACGGAAGTTGGAGGCTGGAAAGATCCACGTGCCCTGTAAGGGGTCTACCGGCACATGGTGAGTTAGTTGGAAGTATCCGGTCCCAGCGATTTCGCCAAGTGGAGGGGTGCGCTAACCCGCCATTGGTTCCCGCGTTCGAGACCAGACGCTCCATTAAATGCGAGCTTAACTCTTGATCCAGGGCAAGGAGGACCGGGAGCCTGAGAAGGGAATGACCTGGCAGAAGTCCTTCGGATGGGACATCGAACCATGTTTGGATGTCGAGATCCCGGCTCATAGAGATACGTCGCAACCCCCACCCCACACGCCCCCGTCCCAACCACCCCCATCTGCTACACCAATCCTGCTGATCCACAGCAGGAGAACATCATGGGCTGGCTCGACCGACAAGAACGCAGAAACTCCGACACCGGCAAGGTAGAAACCTACTGGAGCATCCAAGACCGCATCGCCGGAGTCCGGTTCCGAGAACCTCTCGGCTACGTCTCCGAAAAAGAGGCGGAAAAGGCCCTGAAAATCTACGAGGGTAACAAAGCCAAGGGCCTTCCGACCATTCCGGAACCCGCAGCTCCGCCTACTCCGCCCCCCTGCCCGACCATGCGAGAGTGGTGGGGCGACGGCAGGCCATGGCCGAAAAACTCCAGGATGTATATGTACTATCAGGCTCGGGGCGTCTCCCCCTCCACCATCGACATCGCCGATGCCGCCCGCATCCACATCCTGGCCTGCCTCGGCGACCGGCCGTTGGACCAGATCCGGGCTTCCGACGGGGATAGATTCGTGGTGTCCATGATGCGGCAGGGCCTGAAAGCCCGCACCTGCCAACTCTACATCACCCAGCTCCAGCGCTGCCTCGTAGCGGCGCAGGAGGATGGTCACATCACCACGATTCCAAAGCTACAACGCCCAAAAGTCACGGATGCCAAGGAACACCTATGGCACAGCCCCGAAGAGAGCGAGCGCCTCATGGAGACCCTCAGCCTCCGCGTCCAGAAGGGTGCCGTGGAAGACATCAGCTTCCTGGCGATCTTTATGACGCTCTCCCTAGGAATGCGACCCGGGGAGGCCCTGACCCGGCGCTGGGAGGACATTGACTGGCGAAATGGGGGAAGAGTACGCATCCAACGCCAGAAGATGCCCGACGGAACCATCTGGCAGCCCAAGACCCGGACCAACCGGGTGGTGCCGCTGACCCCGCCGCTCCTGGATGCACTTCTGGCGGCATGGAGTAGCGCGGGAAGTCCGCGTTCTGGCTGGATTTTCCCCTCCTCCAACGTACCCGGCTGGCCGCTTTCCGACTTCCGGAAGGCGCTCAAGACCTCCTGCCGGCTGGCGGGTCTACCGGAGCTGCACCCCCACGCCCTTCGGCACACCGCCGCCACCCGATGGGCCTGGAGCGGGGTGGATCGCCCGACGGCCATGCGCCTGGGCGGCTGGAAATCTGCCGAGATGCTGGATGAAGTCTACGCCCACACCGACGAGAGCCGGATGGAGGAGGTCATGCGGGCGACGGCGGTGGGGAAGGGGACGGCCACGGTGCCGGCGCGGGTGGAACCAGAGCCCGCGCCGGTACCCGGGAACAGCCCTGGAGGGCCCTCGCAAAGTCGTGGGGCAGCCTGCCCCACAAACCTGCCACACAAACCGGATTCCGTCGTAAGTGGTGGTGTGAAAACCATCCTCCGAAAAACGAAAAACCCGCCGTTTCCGGCGGGTTTTGAGGGTATCGGGGTGGCGGGATTTGAACCCACGACCACTTGCACCCCAAGCAAGTGCGCTACCAGGCTGCGCTACACCCCGAACGCACGCCTCTTATCACGTCTCACCCCGCCGTCAAGATTTTTCCGAAGACCCGTCGCGCCCGGCCGCCTCTCCCCACCATCACTCGCTAAGAACCGGGGAAGATCGTAGGGTCCGTATCATCCGTATCACCGCAACCCGAAGACCAACCGTCTCCATCGTTGTCGGCCTCCCCTGGAGCACAGAGGAAGAAGGACACATCGTCCAGATCGTTGTTGCCTGCAAACTGCTCATAGAGGAGTGCATCGACGCCGTTCCCAAGACCCGCCGCCGCCCCTGGCTGTGTCGTCAAGAGCGTCGACACGTCCGACATCGACCCCGCCGCCCCCCCCCCGCAGGAGATCCCCACCAGGCCATCGGTCGCATCCACCCCCTCGTACTGCACGAATACCCGCCCATCCGAAAGGAGTGTCAACGCAAAGGTATTGCGGTTTCCCCCACTGAGCTCAGTCACCCCGCGCCAGTAGAAGCTTGTACGGTCTGGCTCTGCCACCGAAGCCCACTGGTTGTTCCCTGGATACAGATCATCCCAAAGCCCCGCGATCATCGGCGTGTTCTGAAGTGTACCGTAGTTCTCGGAATAGCTGGTAAAGGACGACGTCGTCAGGATCCCATTGCTGCTGAAGTACATACCGCCATAGTTCGACCCGCAGAATGGGAACGAAAAAGCCGCGTCAAAGCTCACCAGAACGCTCGAATCGTCCGCCTGACCCAACGCAGTCACCACCGAAGGATCCGCCCGATCCACGCCCCCATCGCAGTCGTTGTCCACAGAATCGGTCATCACCTCCCAAGCGTAGGGAAAGACCGACGGATCGTCGTCATCGCAGTCGTCGCCTCCTGCCCCCACCCCATCAAAGCCGTCCCCATCCCCATCAAAGTCCGAGTCTCCCTCACAGTCCCCGTCCACCCCGTCATAGAGAAGCTCTGGCGCCCCCGGATGGATCGACGCGTCCGCATCGTCACAGTCGGCATGATCCGCAACCAGGCTGGACCCCCCATTACAAAGCACCGCCGGCGCCGACCGGTCCCCATAGCCGTCCCCATCCGCATCCGGGTACAACGCGATCCCGTTCGAAAGATCTGGATCATCCGCATTTACCAGACCATCACAGTCCTCGTCCACATAGGTATCTTCACAGAGCTCTGCGGCCGACGGATTCACCGACCCATCCTCGTCCGAACAGTCCGAACCACCCCAGACAGCACTCTCAAAACCGTCCCCATCCGAGTCATAGTCGGAAAGACCATCACAGTCCTGATCCACCCCATCGTACCAGGACTCCCCCATGGACGGGTTCACGTTGGGGTCCACATCATCACAGTCCCCCTGATCACCGCTGAAGCCGTCTCCATCATGATCCCAGCTTGTACAAAGCCCATTGGGTGCCCCCGGACTACCCCGATCCGTGTCTTCCCCCCAAGAAGAAGGAGCCGCACACCAGGAGGCCGCATCCGTGTACTGGTCCAAGCGACTGCCATCCAAAGAATAGGAAGCCCCGCTTGCCATCTGCCCCCAACTCTGGTGAGCGATCAAGGTAGAACCATAGATCACCTGCACCTCGCCGCCCTCGTTGGAGAGAAGAAGCCCCGGGAGAGCGTAGTCCACTGGACTCTCCCCATTCAGATCCAACCGATCCGAATCTCCTAACACCAGATACGCGCCTGGATCCAAATAGATCAACCGATCCGACGTCAAAACATGGCGCTCCGCCGCCTCGACCACCAACCCATTCAGAATCAGGCGCCGCCCCGAGGAATTATACAGCTCCAACCACTCTCCCCCATCATCCGAAACCGCTGCCGGATTGATCATCAGCTCGGTGATCCGCAGATCCCCCGCCGACCACTCCAGTTCGTCGATGGCCCCATCGCAATTGTTGTCGATGGCGTCCGAAAGTTCTGGGGACAACGGAAAGATCGACCCATCCGCGTCGTCACAGTCCCCCCCACAGGCGGTGTAGCCGTCCCCATCGACATCAAAACCCTCGTCGACCTCGCCCTCCCCCGTATTGTCCAGACCGTCGCAGCGCTCCACATCCAGGCAATCGACCGTCCCATTCAGGTCCACATCGGACATCCCCTCATCTACCAGACCATCCCCATTATTGTCCACACCATCACATGATTCTACATCCATACAGTTCGCCACCCCGTCCCGGTCGCTGTCGGGCAGCCCCTCGTCCACCGCCACGTTGCAGTTGTCGTCCCGACCGTTGCACAGCTCCAACGCCAAGGGGTGCACCGTTGGCACCGCATCGTCACAGTCGCCGTCTGCCACGGTGTAGCCGTCCAGGTCAGCATCCACCGGAGCGACCGGCGCGGCGCTATCCTGGACTTCCTGGTTCGGAAGCACCGAATCATTGGAGGGGGTAGGGGAGGGGCAAGCGAGGAAGAGGAGAAGGAGTGAACTCATACCCGGACGCTGATGCAAGAATGGTGCCAGATTTCCAGGCCATTCTTCCCAGCGGGTGTGCGCGGAGCCCGCACATTTGCCGCACGTCTGCCCCCTGTGTGCACAGTGCTGTGCATGGCCCCCAGCGGGGCATAGTCCAGACTACGAGAATGGCGGAAGATCGGTACCGCCTCCCTCGTGGCCCCCCAAGTCCTTCCGGCGGAAACCCCAAAGAGGAGGATAGAGGGCCCAAGCAATGGAACGACCATGGAATGGACCCCCATACTCCCCCTCCAAGAACTGCCCCCCGGAAGCATGAAGGCCCGATCCGGCCTCCTGCTGATTCACCAACCGGACGGCAGCCTGTACGCCACCGAAAATGCCTGTCCCCACCAAGGCTATCCGCTCTCGCAAGGCAGCCTCACCGACTGCATCCTCACCTGCACCTGGCACAATTTCAAGTTCGACATCCGGGACGGAAAATGTGTGATGGGGGAGGAGTCGCTCCGCACCCACCCCATCCGCGTTCAGGATGGAATGATTCAGGTACAACGTGATCAGTCGGTGGACGTTGTTGCCACCTGGGCCAGCCTGGAGCAGGGACTGCGGCGGGCGCAGGTGTCCCGGAGCAGCCGGGAGGCCGCCCGGCTCCTCCGGGCCGGCGTGCTGCCTGCACAGATCCTGGCCTATTCAGTAGCCTGGGATACCAACCATGGCGAGTTTGGGGTCGGTCATACCGGTGCCTTGGCTGCCGACCTGATCGGCTGGATGGAGCTTCCCACCAAGGCTATGGGGGCGGAGGAACACCGCGTGCAGCTCCTGGGAGAAGTGATGGAGCTCGCTGCACAGACCGTACTGGGCCTGCCCGAGCGCGCACGCCCCCCGGCGGAGACCGTGGGGGAGGGCGCCGCAGAGGAGCTGGCGCGCCGTGTGGAGGTCGAAGATGCCGCCGGTGCCGAAGCCCTGGTGCGGGGGATGATTCAGGCGGGGTGGGAGCTTTCAAAGATTGAAGCGGCAATCTATCCCATCCTGGCCGAGCACTTTCTGGACTTCGGACACCCCTACATCTACCTGGGCAAGTACCGGGAGCTGATCGAAGCCGCCGGTCGCGAGTGGGCAGATCCGCTCTTGGGAGGCCTGATTTTCGGCGTTACCAACGGCACGAGAGAGGATCTGCTGCCCCCCTGGGCCTCCATGCGGAGCAGGTGGAAGAAATTTGCCGAGACCGGCGGGCCAGAAGCGGCCTTTGCGGCGCGGATCCAGGGCGGGGGAGGGGTTTCAGAGACCATCGTGCAGGCCGTGCTCAGCGGCACCCCGGGCGAATGTTTTGGTGCGCTGACCGAAGCCCTGCTCCAAGGCCGGTGGGAACAGGCAATGGACAGCCTCGTAGAGGCGGGCGCCCAGAGACTTTGGCGCTTTGATCCCGCCCATGATGCCAATCCCGGCGTAGAGGAGGGCTGGCTGGACGTCACGCACCGCTTCACGGTGCCGCAGGCCCTGCGCGGGATCGACCAGCGGTGGTCTCACCCCATGATGACAAAAATCATTATTATGGTGGGACACTTCATCAACCTTGGAAAGGCGCTGGACCGCAGCGAGGCGCCCGTGGCCGGTGCGGTGGCCATAGAGGAACTTCGGGAGCGCGTCCTGGGCGGTCGCGCCACCCGCGGCATCTTCTTCGCCCACGACGTAAAGACCCTCGTCGCGGCCACGCGTGTGGGCAGTCCCAGCGCATTGGGGGCCGTGAACCACTACCTCAGCCACCGCGTGCAGGAGCGTCCCACCCGAAAGGCAGCCGTCGAGGCGCTGCGCCTGGTGCGCGACGGCAAGCCACCGCACAGCCTCAGCGGCTGAGGGCCTCGCGGCATGTGAATGAACATTCATTCGCAGCGGCAAGCATCGCGCACGGTCTCCCGCTTCGCCGGCACCGGCCATCCAACCGCTCTCTAGCGCCGCAGCTCCGCCAGCACCCCGCCGATCTCCGCACGCAGCTCCCGGACCCGCCGGAGAGCATCTTCCAGTGCGCCCCGGTCGGTGGTCGCCGAGGCCGCCACGGGTACCTCTGCCTCGCCATCCAACAACAGCTTTCGCGCCCCCGCGATGGTGTAGCCCTCTTCGTGCAGCAGCGCCTTCACCCGGAAAAAGCGGGAGACATCCTGCTTCCGATAGAGGCGCTGCCCGCTACCGGACCGGTGTGGCCTCAGTCGGAACTCCGTCTCCCAGTAGCGCAGCACGTGGGGTTCAACCCCCACCAGCTCCGAGACTTCCCCGATCCGGAAGTACAGCTTGTCGGGTAGCTCCTCGGCCATGGCTCATGACCCCTTGGGAGACCGAGCCGCAGGCTCCTTCTCCCGGTTCATCGCTTGCCGCAGGATCGCCGAGGGGCGGAACACCACCACCTTTCGCGCGGCGATGGGCATGGGGTCGCGGGTCTTGGGATTTCTACCCTTCCGCTCCGCCTTCTGCCGCACCACAAAAGTACCAAAGCCGCTCAGCTTCAGCGAATTACCGGCCAGCAGCTCGGCCTTCATCAGCTCCAAAAGCTGCTCGACCAGCGCACTGCTTTCCGCCCGAGCCAGACCCGTGGTGGATCGGACCCGCTCGACGATGTCCGACCGGGTGACGGTGTTCATTCCGCGCTGGTCTCCGCCTGCCAGAGGAGGAATTTGAGAGAATCCTCGCGGATTTCGCCCTCTTCTCCGACGGATTCAATCTCTCCAACCCAGACGCCAACCCCGGCGCTGTCGCGCAGGAGGTCAAATTCGTCTTCACCCCGGCTGCCACTGTCGGCGAGCACCGAGGCGCGGTCCACCGCTGTGGCGAATTCCTCCGCCACTTCGATACGGACGATGTGGACCGTTCCGATGGGACCACCCCCCGGATCAACGGAGGCGTAGCCCACCTGTACCTCCCCGGTGGTGCTGGTCAGGATTGTTTCCTCCGGGGGCAACAACTCCATGGAACCCACCGTCACTTCGACGGTGCTGTCCGCAGAATTGAACGCCACCCATGTGGTCTCATCCGTCTCGATGCACCCTCCGAGGAGGAACAGCAACATCTCAGCCCCGAACCCGATCGACCACGGCCTTGAAGGCGGCGGGATCGTTCAGCGCCAGATCTGCAAGGATCTTCCGATCCAACTGAATGTCCGCCTGCTTCAGGGCGTGGATGAAGCGGCTGTATGACATGTCGTAGGGAGCGAGTGCGGCGTTGATACGGACAATCCAGATGCCGCGGTAATTCCGCTTCTTCTGCTTGCGGCCGGCGAAGGCGAAGCGACGGGCGCGGTCCAGGTGCTCCATGGCCTGCCGAAGACGCTGGCGGCCGAGAAAGAAGCCCTTAACGCGCTTGAAAAGTACATTTTTGCGCACCCGAGAAAGGGCTGCGCGCTTGATACGTGCCATATGTTCTCCTTCTTGATGCCGCGTCCCGGCCTTTGGGCGGTAACGGCGAGGATGCCACCGAGGTGGCGGTTGTGACTACTTGTAGGGAATCAGCTCGCGGACATTGCGGTAGTCCGCGTCCGAGATGTACCCGGTCTGTCCGAGTCCCCGCTTCGTGTCCTTGGAGCGATGCTCCAGACAGTGGCGCAGGCCCTGCTTCTTGTGCTTGATCTTTCCGCTGCCCGTTACGCGAAAGCGCTTGGCAGCGGCTTTGTTGGTCTTCATCTTCGGCATGTACTCTCCTATACCTTCTTCTTCGAGGGGGCGAGCATCATCACCATCTGACGCCCGTCCATGCGAGCCGGCTGCTCGACTACCGCCACATCCTGAACCATCGACGCAAGCCGCTTGCACTGCTCCTCGCCGATATCCCGATGTGCGATTTCTCTGCCGCGAAAGCGTACCGTGATCTTCACCTTGTCCCCATCGTCCAGGAACTGGCGGATCTGCTTCACCTTCACGTCCATGTCATGATCGTCGGTCTTCGGACGGACCTTGATCTCTTTCAGCTCCACGATGGACTGATTTTTGCGGGCCTGGGCCTCACGCTTCTTCTTCTCGTACTTCAGCTTGCCGAAGTCCGTGATCTTGCAAACCGGCGGCCGCGCCATGGGCGCCACTTCCACCAGATCCAGGCCCTTCTCCCGCGCCATTGCCATCGCTTCGTCGGTGGCAAATTCTCCGAGGTTCTCGCCGGCGTCGTCGATCACCCGCACCCGTGGGACGCGGATACGCTCGTTGACACGAGGCTCATTTCGTTCGGGGGGGGTCTGGTTCTGATCTCGGCGAGTGATGGGCGGCAACCTGACTCCAGGGCGGTAAGATTCTCACGCCCATTCCAGCTGCACTCGCCACCGGGCAGCGGAATGCTGCCAGATAGACCAGGGCCGAGCGACCGTTGAAGGAAGAGGCGTGACCGCCGGTCGCTTACCGGGCGTCGGCCTTGCTCCACGCAAATTCCGTCACCCGTTCCAGAAAATAGGCGCGGGCGGGATTGAACCGCCGACCCCTACCGTGTCAAGGTAGTGCTCTTCCACTGAGCTACGCGCCTGGAACTCCGCCCCTCTATCGTAGCCCCCCGCTGTCGTCAAGGACATCTTGCAGGGTGGGCACCAACCTTTTCGCCACCGCCGCTGCGGCGGCTTCGGGGTTCGGGGCATGACCCCGGATGCGGGCCAGGCTGACCACCTGCCCGTCAGGAATGCCACAGGGCTGGATCCACTGGAAGCCCTCCAGAGAATTTGTCAGGTTCAAGGCAAATCCATGCAGCGTGATGCCCCGCTCGATGTGCAGGCCCACCGCGGCGATTTTGGTGGCGCCCACCCACACGCCCGGGTAGCCCTCGCGCCTGCCTGCCTCTACCGATTGCTCCGCCAACCAGGCGATCATACCCGCCTCCAGGGCGTCCACCAGTCTCTTGGGGCCACAGCGGGAGGCGTCTGCGATCAGGTAGCCCACAAGCTGGCCCGGCTCGTGGCAGGTGGCCAGGCCCCCGCGCTCCGTTCGGACCAGCGGAAGCTCGGGCGGCAGCCACATGGGTGGTACGGCGCGCCTGCCCACGGTGATCACCGGGGGGTGCTCCAGCAGCCACAGCACGTCTCCCACCTCGCCAGCCAGGCGCCGACGCCGCTGCTCCCGCTGCGCATCCAGGGCGTCCTGGTAGTCTATCGTCCCTTTCCAGTCCCAGCGCAGCACCTAGGTGCCCCGATAAAAACTGCTGCCCTGGTAGTACCGAAGGGTGCGCTCGCCGATCACGGCCAGGGCCGCGGTCAGTGGCACAGCCACCACCAGTCCCCAGATCCCCAGCAGGTTCCCACCGACCATCAACGCGATGATCACCACCATGGGGTGCAGTCCAACCCGGTCCCCGACCAGGAAGGGGGTGAGCACGGTACCTTCAATGCCCTGAGAGATCACAAAAGTGGCGATACAGGCCAGCACATGCCAGTCTGGCCCGAACTTCAACAGCGCGAGGGTGCAGGAGAGCACCAGCCCCACCACTGTGCCCAGGTAGGGCACCAGAAACAAAAAGCCGGACATCATCCCCACGGTCACCGCCAGATCGATCCCTGCAATCAGCAGACCGACGGTGTACAGCACCCCCAGGAGTGCGCAGACGAGAATCTGCCCGCGAACAAAGGCGAAAATGCGAGAGTCAATCTCCACGGCCGCGTCGGTGACCACGGGCACCCAGCGCGGCGGCACCAGCCCGCGCACGGCGGCCACCAGCTTGGGCCAATCCACCAGAAGAAACCAGGTAAAGGGCCCGATGAGGGATACCTGTACCACCTGCAACAC
>JBEIQS010000258.1:0-7324 GCA_040376425.1 Alphaproteobacteria bacterium
GATCCCCCCCAAAGGCGAGGCAGCGGCCTGGGCCGACCGGGTGGCGGCCTCCGGCTTCGACATGGTGCGCCTGCACCACATCGACGGTGAAGAGGCCCTGCTCAACCCGCTCCGGGGCCAGCCCGGGCAGCCGGCTGCTACGCCCGAAGCCCTGGATCGCCTGGACGAATTTGTGGCTGAGCTTGGCAAGCGGCATATCGCCGTCTTTGTGGAGGGGCTGACGAAGCGGGTGTTCAAAGCTTCGGAAGGGGTGACCGCGCCCGAGGGCGTCGCCGTCGGCAATAAGCTGGCCATCTACCTATGGGATGACTGGCTGGAGGCCGAAAAGAACTGGCTGCGCCTTCTCTATGGACGCGTCAACCCCTATACCCAAAAGCGGTGGTCGGAAGACCAGGCAGTAGCCCTGGTCGAGTTGGCCAACGAAAACAGCCTGTTGGTGGCCTGGAACTCGGGGGCGCTGGAGCGGCTTCCCGCCCCCCACCGCAGCCGCCTGGATGCGCTCTGGAACCAGTGGCTGACCCGTCGCTACGGGACCGACGAAAAGCTTAGCCGGGCCTGGGCAGGAAGCAGCCGCAGCGGCCTGCTTTTGGGGGAAACCCCTGATGCTGGAGTCGGTGGGGCGCGAGCCGCTGCTGCGCAGCCGGGCCGACCTCTTTCCCACGGCACGGGCTGCCGACCTGGTACGTTTCTACAGTGAATTGGAGCGCAAACACCAGCGCGCCATGCTGGACTTCTTCAAGACCGAGCTTGGCTTTCGCGTACCTGTAATCTGCAATACATCCTTCAACTATCCGCACGCAGACGCGCTGCTGGACGACTGCGACGTGGTGGACCTGCACCTGTACTGGGATCCCCTCCAAGAGCTGCATGTATTTTCCAATACATCTATGATCAAGCAGCCGGGGCGCATTCTGGAGCGGCTTGCGGGCTGTCAGGAGGGAAAAGCCTGTACAATGTCGGAGATCCAGCATGCCTGGCCCAACCGCCACGTGCAGGAGGCCCCGCTGCTCTGGGCTGCCCTGGGCGCCCGGCAGGAGCTGGATGCGCTCTTGTGGTTCGCCTGGAGCCACGGACCCATGCGCGCGGCACCCGATGGTCCTGATGGCGCGCTGGACCTGGAGGGGCGCTTCAACGCCTGGGCCCAGCTTCCTGCCGCCTCCGCCCTCTATCGGCGTCTCCCCTCGCCCAAGCGGCGCTTCGTGCGCTGGTGGAGTCCCGACGGACTTCTGCGGGAGCTGAGCGAAGTGCCGGGGCTGTGGCTGGATCCCCTCATGGGCTGGCGGTCTTCGCTGGAAAATGTTCTCCGTAGCTCGTTTTCTCCCCGTCCCGCGCCCATTTTTGCCCGGCAGGCGCCCGACAGCGGCGGCTTGGACTGGCGCCCGGAGGAGGGCATCTTTTCGGTGGATCGCCCCGATTTCCAGGCCCTGGTGGGAGAGACCAAGGGGAAGGCCACCTCCGGATTGGCCAGCGACATCTCCCGCTTCGTCGCCCTTTCGCTCTACAGCTTGGAAGGCGGAATATTGGGCGAAGGTCCTGCACTCCTTACCCTGGTGGGCCGCTGCGAGCGCGAAGGCACGGTGTGGAGCAGCGGCGGTCCGGGGCTGCTGGCCTGGGGGCGGGGCCCGGCGCGCCTGGAGCAGTTGGAGGGCCGCCTCCGATTTTCCTGGCCGAAAAAGCCGAAAGTCTGGACGCTTTGGACCGACGGGCAGCCCCTGGCAAAGGTGCCTGTGCGTCGGAAGGCAGGAATGTGGGAAGTGGAGGTGGAGGAGCTTTATACGCCCTGGCTACGCATAGAATAGCCTAGGGGTGCTGCACCACGAGGCGCTGGCGGGCGGGCACATCCTCCAGCACCACCTCGCCTCCACCGGGCCAGGTGACCGTCACCTTGTCCACCACCTCCACATCGCCCAGGCCAAAATGCAGCAAGGACGGGCCTTGTCCGTGGGAGCGGAGGCTGTAGATTTCGCGGGTCTGGCGTTGCTCCCCGGCCTCCACCTCCACCCGCGCCCCGATGCTCAGCACATTCAGGCCGATGCCCACCGGATCCACCTCGATCCATGCATTTTTTGTACAACGATTTTTGTAGTAGACCGGCGGAAGCCGCGGCTGGCCCAGCACCAGCTCCACCGCCCCATCCCCATCAAAATCGGCCGAGGCCAGGCCCACACTGTTGAAAAGATCCCCGAACTCCAGCTCGGCGGTGCGGTCCCAAAAGAGGCCATCGCGGCTCTCCCAGACCAGATCCCGATAGACCTGACCGGCCGACTGCTCCAGAAAAAGCTCGCCCGAAGCCTGGACAACGTCCAGGTCCTGGTCGTTGTCCAAATCCACCAGCTCCACCGACCAGCCGATGGTCCCCCACTGGCTCACCCAGTCCTCCGGCACCAACCCGACCGCCTGCGCCGCGTCAAACCAGGCCCCCCCGCTGGACATAAAGCAGCGTGGAGGACCGGAATCTGAAACACACCAATCGGGTCGGCCGTCGCCATTGAGGTCCGCGCCATCCATCCCCATGCCCGCCATGACCAGATCCAGGCGCACCCGGTCCGCGTCCTCGGTCAGCTCGACCGAGCCGTTGCGTGGCCCACCATTCCGCCAGAAGGTGGTGCGGCTGCTCAGATCGTTGAACAGGAGAATGTCGGGATCTCCGTCCACATCCCGGTCCGTCGCCAGAGCCGCCTGCACGTTCAGTCCCTCACCCCCATCGGTGAGTGTGTGGCTGACCGACCAGGTACCCGGAGGCTCCTGGATCAAAATCCGCGTAGGTCCTCCCAAAGAGCCGGGCTCAGACCCCATAGAGGGCAGGATCAAGTCCAGGTCGTGATCCAGATCCAGATCAGCCAGGGTCACGGTCATCAGATTGGGTGGCTCGTCGCCGATGTGGAAGTACAGCATGGCCCCGTCGCCGAACTGGAAGGAGCCCAGGTTGGGGTACTCATACACAAAAGTACCACTGAAAACCAACACCTCGGGGAGGCCATCCCCGTCCAGATCGGCCAGCGCCGAGCCGTTTACGTTCTTCTTGCCCTCTGGCAAAAAGTCATACAGCGTATCGTGGAGGAGAAAGTTCCCGGTTCCGTCGTTCTCCCAAAGCAGCGGTACCCCCTCTGCGTGGGCACTGACCAGGTCCAGATCGCCGTCCGCGTCGATGTCCTCCACCAGTATGTTTCCCACCCCGGGGAAGCGGTCCTCCGGGTCCCCTTGGGGGCTGTTCAGGCCGCGTGCCGCGCCCTCCTCGACCAGGGCCCCGGGCTGTTCAAGTCCGTTACAAACAGGGGTTTTCGTGCCCGCACTGTCTTCGTTCGGCGGTGACGCTGGATCGCAGGCAAGGAGAAACAGAAACATCCCTCCAGCATGCCCGACCCGCAAAAAATCTGCAACGTCCATGATGGCAGACAGGTTAGCGGAGGAGGATGTGGAACGGAAACAATATCGCCGAGCTGATGGCGCCCGGCATGGACTGGGCATCGGTGCGTATCCTCGAAGAGGATGCAGAAACTCTCTCTGTACGCCGGGATCTTCTCCAGCCTGTGCGTCGAAAGCTGGACCGGGGTGCGATGGTGCAGGTGCGGGTGGGAGCCGGGCAGGCCTATGCCGCCACACCCGACACCAGCGCCGCCGGGCTGAGAACAGCGCTGCTTCGCGCACGGGATCTTGCGAGGGCGGGGGCAGCTTACAACCTTGTAGACGCCCGCAGCCTGCCCCGTGGCGCGCGCTCCGGCAGCTATCGCAGCCCGGTGCGGCAGCCCTGGACTGAGCTTTCGCTGGGGGCGCGTGTCGAGATTCTTCAGTCCATCTGCCAAAGTCTGGCGATCGACCCCCGGATTGTGGATCGGGAGGCCAGCCTGATGCTGACGCTGGCCCGCCAGCGCTTTTTCGACAGCGACGGCAGCGTGGTTGACCAGGAATTTGCGCTTGCTTCCCCTGATATGGTCGTCACCGCCCACGAAGGCGGGCAGACCCAGCGGCGCAGCCACGGACTGCGCGGCTACTGCCGCCAGGGAGGCGTAGAAGTACTGGAAGAAGTCGGCTTTCAGCGGGAAGGACGTGCCCTTGCCGAAGAAGCCGTCGCCCTTCTGAGTGCGCCGGAGGCCCCCTCCGGCAAAATGGACCTGCTCCTCGCACCGGACCAGATGATGCTGCAGATCCACGAGTCCATCGGGCACCCGCTGGAGCTGGACCGGATTTTGGGGGACGAGCGGAACTTTGCAGGGACCTCCTTTGTGAAGCTGGACATGTTCGGCAGCTATCGCTACGGATCGGAGCTGCTGAACGTCACCTTTGACCCCACGGTACCCGGGGAATACGCCTCCTACGCCTTTGACGACGAGGGCACCCCGGCCGAGCGGGTGTACCTGATCCGGGACGGAGTGCTGGAGCGGCCGCTGGGCGGCGCCACGTCGCAGGCGCGGGCGGGTATGGCGGGAACAGCCAACGGGCGCGCAAGCAGTTGGAACCGTCCGCCCATCGACCGGATGGCCAACCTGAATATCGAGCCGGGAAATAGTAGCTTTGCGGATCTGCTGCGCGGGGTGGAGAAGGGCATCTACATGCGCACCAACTGCTCCTGGTCCATCGACGACGCGCGCAACAAGTTCCAGTTCGGCTGTGAATGGGCACAAATGATTGAAGAGGGACACCTTACAAAACTGGTGAGAAATCCCTGCTATCGCGGGATCTCCGCCACCTTTTGGCGCAGCCTCAAGGGAGTGGGCGCCCGGGAGACGGTCTCGGTCTTGGGAACCCCCTGGTGTGGGAAGGGAGAGCCGGCACAGATCATTCGGGTGGGGCACGCATCGCCGGTCTGCCTGTTTGAAGGCGTGGATGTCTTCGGAGGGGAGTCCTGATGCGCAGCTATGTAGACGATCTGGCCCGCGACCTGTTCGGACAGCTTGTGGGCACCGAGCGCGCCACGCTGTACTTCGGGCGTGAAGACTCCACCTTCATCCGATTTAACCAGGCAAAAGTCCGGCAGATGGGCGAGGTGGAGCAGCGGGAGCTGAGCCTGAGGTTGGTGGACGGGCAGCGGCATGCCACCGGCGAGCTGAACCTGACCGGAGAGGCCGACGAGGATCGTGCCCGCCTGGGCCAGACCCTGCGCAACCTGCGCGAAAATTTGCCCTTTCTGGCGGATGATCCGCACCTGTGCATCGCCTGGGAGGGGCCCTCGGTGGAGAAGCTGAGGTCGGGCAGCCCCCCGTCCGCGGCAGAGGTGGTAGACGATGTGGTGGCCGCTGCGGGCATGGCCGACCTGGTGGGCTACTACGCAGGCGGAGAGATTCAACGCGGCTTCTGGAGCAGTACCGGCCTGAAGCACTGGTACTCCGCACCCTCATGGACGCTGGACTGGAGCCTGCACCTGCCCGACCGGGACGGCGAGCGGCGGGCGGTCAAGGCCATCCTCGGGGGGGAGCACTGGGAGAAGGCGCGCCTGGAGCATCGGATGGAGGTCTGCCGGCGCGAGCTGGCCGCGCTGGAGAGACCCCTCATCCACCTGAAGCCCGGCGAATATCGCACCCTTCTGGCGCCAGATGGCCTCGCCGAGCTGGTGAACCTTGCCGGGTGGGGGCTGGGGGCGATGGCGCTGCACACGCGAAGCTCGCTGTGGCTGCGGCAGCAGAGCGGACAGCGGCTACACCCCGCCTTTACCCTGGTGGAAGATACCGAAAATGGCTTCAGCCCACCCTTCCAGGGCGACGGCTTTGTAAAGGCCCCCGTCACGGTGGTGAAGGAGGGCGCACTGGTGGGGCAGCTTGTGAGCCCCCGCTCCGGTCGGGAGCTGGGACTGGAGCAGAACGGCGCATCCGAGTCGGAAACGCCCGAATCGTTGGCTATGGGCGGCGGGGACATGCGGGAGGAGGATCAGCTACGTCGGCTGGACACCGGGTTGTACGTCAGCAACCTGTGGTACACCAACGTCTCTGACCGAAGCGCCGGGCGGGTCACCGGACTCACACGCTTTGCGACGCTGTGGGTGGAAAACGGCGAGATCATCGGCCCCGTCCCCACCATGCGCTTCGACGATACCCTGGGGAGAATGTGGGGAAGCGAGCTGGAGGCCCTCGGGGCCACCCCCGAGCTGATCCCCTCCACCGACTCCTGGGGCTGGCGCAGCACCTCCTCCTGGCGCCTGCCCGCGCTGTTGATGAAGTCCTGGCGGTTGACACTGTAGTTTTCACAGGTCTTGCGCCCCAAACCCGCCCCCGAAAAGGACCCTTTCGTGAGCACTGAGTCCCAGACCGACCCCCAACTTCTGGTCGACGCCATCCGTGGCCCCTCCCCGCGCTACAAGCGGGAGGCGGTCGACGCCATCATCGCCCAGCAGGCTCAGACCACGCCGCTGCTGCTGGCACTGGTGGACGAGATCCTCCAGGATCCTGAAGACTACCTCGACGACGCGGGCGAAGAGGATTTTGACCTTCTCTACGGCCTGATGTTGCTGACCCACTTCCGAGAGACCGCCGCCCACGACCTGGTTGTGCGTCTGGCGCGTCTCCCCACACAAACGCTGGACCCGCTGCTGAGCGACCTCATCACCGAAGTACTGGGCACCATGCTGTTGGCCACGAGCGGCGGTCGGACGGACGGCTTCCGGGCGATCGTGCAGGATCGTGCTGCCGATCCCTATGCACGCAGCCAGGCTGCGGATGCCTTGGCCTTCGCGGTACACCTGGGCCATGCCGACCGGAAGGAGACCCTGGAGCTACTGGCCGGTCTCCTGAACGAGGAGGAGTCAGACGAGCCCGACTCCTACTTCTGGACCGGCATCGGGGATGCGATGCTGAAGTTGCACCCGACCGAGTACGCGGACGCCCTGTACCGCGCCTGGGACGAGGAGCTGATCGACGCGATAGTCTACGACGACGAGGACATCGAGGCCAAGCTCGGGCGCACGGAGGAGGAAGTAGCGGCTGAGCTGGAGCAGGAGATCCAGAGGTTAACCGAGAAAAACATCCACGACCGGATGTCCTGGTGGGCCTGCTTCCACGACGGGCAGCTTCCGCCCGGCTGGGCCGACAGCTCGCGCCAGGCCCGCTACGCGGCGGCCGAACAGGCGCAAAAGGAAGGAGCACGCAAGAAGAAGGACGAAAACAAAAAAGCGCGGAAAAAGCAGCGGGCAGCCCGAAAAAAGCAGGGGAAGAAGAGGCGGTAGGGCCGGCACCGGCCACCGGTTACCCCGATTTTTTCCACTCTTCAGACGTCTGAAGAGTCAAAAAAATCGAGGTCGGGCGGCGACTGCGTCGTGAGTATTTTTTGTTAATGGGGGTGGAGCTTCGGCCCGGCGACGGATAAACCATCCCTTTCCCCGGTGCCCCCTTGCTCA
>JBEIQS010000342.1:0-4597 GCA_040376425.1 Alphaproteobacteria bacterium
AGCTGCGGGCCACGTTGGATCCCATTGTGACCGGGACCGCCATTCCCATCCAATTTCTGTTCAGCGGGGCAAGCTCACCGGCGGCGGATCCCAGCACCTTTGTGCTCTACGCCGAGGGGCTGAACTACGACGAGCAGATGCACGTTGCGCTGGACTGTGCGGTGGAAGCGGAGAACCTGCTCTGCCTGGGCGAGCTGAAGGCGCTGGAGGGCAGCCTGGAGGCGGATATGGTGCTGGGGCGATAGGCCAACAAAAGGCGCTTGCGGCGCTCGGGCCGCACGCGCCTTGCATGGTGTAGAGAAAATTCCCCTTATCTCCATACCTTCTGCTGAATGAAGCCTCATTCAGCCCGGATCTGCACCGCTACTGAGCCTGCCAGGGCAGCTCAGAGCGGGCAGGTGTAGTCCCAGGTGCCGCCGGCGTCCATCGTGAGTGCGTAGTTGCCGCCGACGTCGTCCACATTGCTGCCACTGCCGGCAGAGAAGTCCCACCAGGCGAGGTAGCCGGTTGGAATACTGCCGATGGCAAGGTCGCTGATGTCGGAGGCCGCCAGTGCACGATCGTAAATCACCACGCCATCGATCAGCAGGTCGGAGCCGGCGTCCAGGTACTGGTTGGCACGGGTATCGCAGAAATTCCCGCTCTGGCTGGCATAGCCGATGGTGAGTGGGGTGCTGCTGCACCCGTAGTACAGTCCGCTTCCCCCCGCACCAGAGGCCACTTCTACGCCGTTGTAGTAGATTTTTGCCGCGCCGGTGACGTCGTCGTAGCTGAGGGCCACATGGAACCAGTCTCCGGTCTGGATTCCCAGGCCCGAGGTGCGGATGTCGATGAAGTTGAAATAGCTCACCTCAAACCGGGCGGCCAGCTCTCCGCCCACCTCGGAGACCCCCCATGCGTAGTGTCCGCCGCTGCTGATCGCCTGCTTGCTCATGATAAAATTGTCACTGCTCTGGCTTTGTACGTTCACCCATGCCGACGCGGTGACTGCATCGCTGTTGAAGGCGCTGTCTTCGTTGTAGGCACCCATGGCGCTCCGGCTGGTCCGAAGGCCATTTTCTTCGCCACCGGCGCAGTCGCCGTCGATTCCGTCACAGACTTCGCTGAAGGTGGGGGAGCGGGCAGGGTCCTGGTCGTCACAGTCGCTGTCCCAGGCGGCGCCGTCACCGTCCAGGTCGATGACGGCGCTACTGTCGGTGGCCCAATAGAGCGCGTTGGAGAGGAGGGTTTCGGCATCGGTCAGGTCGTCGCCTGAGAAGTCCGTGCAGGTAGATCCGTAGCCTTGTACCAATGTAGTGACACTGCGGGTGGTTCCGTCGTCCCGGGTCCAGACGATGGGGTAGCCGCCGAGCTCCATCACCGCTGTCGCATCGGACGCCAGCTCGACAATATCCAGGTCTACGGTAGCGTTCAGCGCTCCGACCGCTCCGAAGGGGCCGTCCACCAGGAGGTTACTTTCCTGTCCGGCGACGGTGCTGACAGTGCCCCCAAAGCCGTTGTCCACCAGATGGGCAAGCCCCATCAGGGTCCGAAAACTGGTGTCGCTCATGCTGTTGTCGGTATTCACGACCGCATAGGCCGCGTCGTCCCCCAGGAAGATGACCGGAACCCCGCCCCCACTCGCCGCAAGGTTCACCGCATTGTAGGTGTTCACACTCAAACTGTCGTTGTAGCCAACGCTGTTAAGGATGATCGCGGCGTACACCGAAAGATCCGTGAGCACGCCGAAGGTGGCATCTTCGTCGATCCGTTGTCCGTACAGCCCCGCGGCGAGAATGGAACGCTCGGTACCTTGGTAGGAATTGGCAATCCCATCCAACCCATTTGCGCACTGCGTCCCTCTCAGCCGCGCGACGTTGGTGGCGGCAAAGATCACCACCACTTCTTCGCAGTCAGGCGCGCCGCTGCTGTCGCTGTCGGCGGCGTTGTCGTCCACCGTGCCACTGCAGTCATTGTCGATGCCGTCGCAGGCTTCGATGGCCGCGGGGTTGATGCTGGCATCCGCGTTGTCGCAGTCGCCTTCGTTGGCACCGTAGCCGGCGGGCATCCAGCAGGTGGTCAGCCCGCCATCGCCACTGTTGGAGTAGCCATCGCCGTCCAGATCCAGGTACCAGGTTCCGGCATCCACCGCGCTGTCCTCGTCTACCACCCCGTCGCAATTGTCGTCGGCATAGTTGCAGACTTCGCTGGCCCGGGGGCTGGCGTTCTGCCGGCTGTCGTCGCAGTCCTGGTCGTTTTCCACGTATTGTGCAGGTTGGTCGCAGGCCCACCGACCGGTGGTAGGGTCCCCGTAGCCGTCGCGATCGCTGTCCAGAAACCACGCCGTTGCATCGACAGCGCTGTCCTCGTCGATGCTGCCGTTGCAGTTGTTGTCGCCGCCGTCGCAGCGCTCGTCCACGCCGGGGTTGATGTCCGGGTTGGCATCCGCGCAGTCCTCCCCGTTGTCCACGAAGCTCTCGGCGTCGGGACAGACCAGGGTCTCCATGCCGGGGTCGCCGTAGCCGTCTCCGTCCAGGTCGAAGTACTTTCGGGAGGTCAGGCCCTCGTCCACCTGCTGATCGCAGTTGTTGTCGAGCTGGTCGCAGACCTCGGTGACCCCGGGATTGATGGTGTCCATGTCGTCGGCGCAGTCGCCGCCCACGGTACTGGTGTCGGGGGGCTGGTTGCAGGAGCTGGTGCCGCTGCCCTGCCCGTAGCCGTCCCGGTCGTTGTCGCTGTAGTAGACCTGCCCCAGCCCCTCGTCGATGGCGTCGTCGCAGTTGTTGTCCAGCTCGTCGCAGATTTCTGTTGCGTCCGGGTTGATGGCGGCGTCGCTGTCGTTGCAGTCGTCGCCCTGTGCGGCCAGCCCGGTGGCGCCGATACAGCCGGTGACGGTGCTGCCGGCCCGGTCGCCAAAGCCGTCGCCGTCGGCATCGGGGTACAGGGGAGTGCCGCCGACGAGGCTGTCGTCGTCCGCGTCCACTTTGGCGTCGCAGTCGTTGTCCACCGTGTCGCATACTTCTCCGGCACCGGGGTTGATGGCGGCACTTTCGTCGTCACAGTCGGTGCTCGCGTCGTAGCCGTCGCCGTCATTGTCCAAATCGTTGGACTTTCCCCCGTCGCATGCGATCGTGCCGAGAGCGATCATAAGAGTCAGCAGATTAAACGAGCGCATTTTCTCCTCACCGGTAGCGTCGCAGCTATTCGAATGTCCAGTCTATGTCAAGGAAAACCGACCCGGGTGGAGCGATCGGCGCTATCCACCGCCACAATCGTCGCTCAACGCCGTGGTCGGTCCGCCACCCATCTCCCAACCGGGGGAGGTGACCCATGCACACAATAGCTGTCGTAGCTCGGCCTCTTCTGGGTATCCCTGGCCACTCAGGTTCTGTAGCTCCCGAGGATCGGACTTCAAGCTCCACAGGGCATGGGTGGGGGATGCATAGCCACTGCCATCCTCATCGTAGGGAGCACAGCCGGTGTACGACCCCTTTGGGTTCAGCAGGTACTTGAAGTCCTTGTGGACGACCATGGCCGTAGATGTGCCACGCTCCGCATAGACCGGCACAAATTCCGTCGTCTCTTGACGCAGCAAGGGCACCAGGGAGCGCCCCTCGGCCGGGTCACCCTTCCAGGGTACACCCGCGAGCGCGAGCAGGGTGGGCGCCATGTCGGTACTGCTGACCCATCCATCAATTCCGGTCAGGGCCAATCCGGGGGCCCGTATGGACCAGGTGACCCGCATCACGTCATTGTAGGGAGAGCAGCCATGTTCAAAGTAAGGCTGATCGTCGCGACGCGCAAGCTCCTCTCCGTGGTCCGATCCGAAGGCGATAAGGGCGTCGTCATAGAGGTTGCGCTCTTTGAGGCCCAGCAGCAGCCGACCGATGTGGGCATCGGTCTGGCCCAGACCACTCTGGTACCAGGCGTCCATTTCCCGGCGCTCTTCGGCCTGCAGCGGCTCCCGTCGAAGAATCCGCCGATTCAGGGCTTCCATGTCGGATGGGTCAAAGGGCCCCGTATAGGGCTCGGGATGGCGAATGCTATACCAGGGCTCCAGGCGGTCGTACTGACCGTGCGGCAGAAGCAGGTGGATCCATGCAAACACAGGCTTGTCTGGATCTCGCTGGTCCAACGCAGTCAGCAGTCCGTCCACCAAGAGCCTATCTCCGGCTACCTGTTGGTCAGAAGGGTAGACCGCCCACGGATCGGCCGTACAAAGCGTCGTGTCCATTCCAAAATCGATATAGGTACAGAAGTTGGAGGAAAAACCGAAGGTCTGATAACCGACCTCCTGAAGTCGTTCCTGAATCAACGGCACGGTCTGACCCCAGGGTTTTTTGGTATTCCCCCGTGCTTTGGTGGTACTCGGATAAAAACCGGAGAGGAATGCCGGCATCGAAATCACGGTGAGCCCGCGCACCGTGAGCGTCTGGGGCATAACGACACTTTCCCCAAACAGTTGATCCAGGTTCGGAGTTGTACTTTGGGGTGCCTCCGATCCAAGGTAGGCGCTGTTGGTTGCATCAGTGGTGATAAGGGCCTTCCCGAAAATTACTTGTCCAAACACCATCGTCACTGCGATTCCACTCGCAGTGTAGACAAGGTATAGTTCCAC
>JBEIQS010000120.1:0-18258 GCA_040376425.1 Alphaproteobacteria bacterium
CCCGCGCGCGTCGCGCCCGCCCGAGCCCGCACCGGAACCTCGGCGGCCAAAGCTGAAGATTCCCGAGCTCCCCGCCGACTCCGTCTCCATGGAGATTGTGGAGGACGACGAGGTGGTGCTCCTGGGGCCCTCTGCCAAGGTGGATACCCGCAAAGCGCAGGGGCCACGCATTGAACTCCCTGATCACCACGCCACCGCACAGGTGCGGGTGGAGCCCCTGGACGAGGATGTGCGCCCCGGCCCTGCCCGGGTGGAGGTCAAAGATCTTCCGCCACGGAAGCCCAAAGTGGCCTCGGCAGAGGATATCGCGCGGATGTTGGATCAGTACGGCCCCACCGGCGCCTGCCTGAAAGCGGTGCGGGAGGCCCGCGGCATCACACCGCAAGAGCTCTCCCACACCACCCGCATCTCTCAACGTTTTATTGAAGCCTTGGAGCGCGACGCCTATCACGAGCTTCCCGCCGCCACTTTTGTGCGGGGGTACGTGAAGATGGTGGTGCGGATGCTTCATATGGTGAACCACGGTCCCGAGCTGGATGAGTTTGTGGACGGCTACATGGCGAGATTCCATCGCAACCGCGGGTAGGACATGTTGAAGAGCTTGAAGTGGGAGGTGGATGGTCGGGCGACCAGCCGCCTGGATCGGAGTCTGGCCGAGGTTTTCCCCGAGTTTTCCCGCGCGCGGGTGCAGGCGCTGATCGAGCAGGGGCAGGTCCGGGTGGATGGTCGCCCCGGCCGCAGTGCCGAACGCCCGGTGCGCGGCCAGCTTGTGGAGATTGATGTTCCTGATCTCGCCGATGCGGGCATCGTGCCGGAGCAGATTCCGCTGGAGATCCTCTACGAGGATACCGAGCTGTTGGTGCTCAACAAAGCGGCGGGCATGGTGGTACACCCGGGTGCAGGAAATGAGCGGGGAACCCTGGTGAATGCGCTGATGGGCCGGGGCACCGAGCTGTCCGGAATTGGCGGCGAGCTGCGGCCGGGCATCGTGCACCGGCTGGATGCGGGCACCTCCGGCGTCATGGTGGTGGCCAAGAGCGACACCGCCCATCGTCGGCTTGCAAAGCAGTTTGAAGCCCACAGCATCGAGCGGCGCTACCTGGCGGTGGTCCACAAGGTGCCCCTGCACGACCGCGGAACCGTGCGCTCCGAGCTGGGCCGCGACCCACGCGACCGGATGCGCTTTGCATCGGTCGAGAGCGGAAAAGAGGCGGTCACCCACTGGGAGTGCCTGACACGCGGCGATCGGGTGGCCCTGGTGGAGTGCCGCCTGGAAACCGGGCGCACACACCAGATCCGGGTCCACATGACCGAGGCCGGCCATCCTCTTTTGGGTGACCGTGCCTATACGCGTCGCGACTGCACCCCGACCGCAAACCTGCGCGAGCGGGCGGATGCGCTCACCCACCCGCTGCTGCATGCGCGGGTGTTGGCCTTTGAGCACCCCAAAAGCAAAGAGCGGCTGCGCTTTACCGCGCCGCCGCCCCCGGACTTCCTGGAATTCTGCGCCCTGGCGGGGCTACAACATCCCCACCTGTTGCCTACTGGCACTCCGGCGCGTTGAGGTCCGGGAAGGCCGGGTTGATGTTCAGCAAGCTGTCGGCTGGCGCGTTCGGGTCCACAAAATCAAGCTCGATGCAGGTGTTGCTGCCGTTGCCACAGGCCACGCAGTTGACACCGAGGGCGGCCAGGAGCTGGCAACTGTAGCCTGCACTACTGAGTGCTGCGCCGATATCCACCAGTCCGGTCACATTTACGTCCGTCATCTCGGATCCGTCCGAGGCGATGCTGCCCACCGTAGTAAGGGAGTACAGATCGGCGCTGACGCCGTTGATGGCGAGCATGGTATCGACCGGGCCCACCGTGTAGGTCCCACCGGTGTAGGCGACGGAGGGATAGTCGATGGGGGCCAGACAGGCGTATTGGTGGTTTCCACCATCGGTATCGCCGACTGCACCGATCAGATCCAGGTTGGAACCGTCAAAAGATTCCACCTCGTAGATCAGCAGCGTGTTGGTGGTGTAGCCCCACAGCAGGTTGGCGATGCTGCTGGACGGGCTGCTCCACACAATGTCGCTGCCGGTCATGTCCACCAGGTAGTTGGTTCCGGTGAAGTCCGCCGGCTCTTCTACAGTGGTGAAGGTGGTGGTGCTGTCCACCGCACAGACGGTGGTGGTCAGGCTGTAGTCGCTGAGGTAGGCCAGCAGATTATCCGGGGTGAAGGTGGCGGAGAGCCCGTCCCCGGCAAGGTTGGTGGTGCCCGAAACCGCCGTGCTGTCCTGGTACAGGACCATGGTCACCTCGGTCGCGGCGCTGGTGAACCAAACGGTGGGGGTGACCTCCAGGTTGACGCCGGTGGCACCATCCACCGGGTCGGTGGTTCCCACGGTCGCGACACAGGGGTCAGCATCTGCATCGCTGTCGGTGTCTGCGTCCGTATCGCTATCCGTGTCCGAGTCGGTATCGGAGTCCGTATCCGAGTCGGTATCGGTGTCCGTATCGGTGTCGGTATCCGTATCGGTGTCCGTATCGGTGTCGGTGTCCGTTTCTTGCGACTCCTTCACCACATCGCCGGTGTCGTCGGCGGGTTTGTTTTCGTCCGTTTTACAGGCGGCGAGGGGCAGCAGAAAGAGCCAGAGGATGCGCATGGTGTCTCCCGGGGTCACAATAACCGGGATTCTTCCGAGGCGCGATCCCCTGCGGGCACATCCGAGACGCCTGATCGTCGCTTCCTCCTCCTCTACCGGCCTCTTCTTCGTCCCCGCCCTGCACGGGGCAGCAGGCAAAAACAAAGAGGGGAACGCCAAAGCGCTCCCCCCTTTTTTGTATCCGCAGAAGCGGACTACATCGGGCAGGCGGGCTCGCCGGTCTCGCAGCCGGGGCAGTCGCCAGCGGGAACTTCCATGATCGAGCCGGAGATGCCTTCGGCGATGATGGAGTTGGCCACCAGGGTCAGGCAGTAGGGTGCGGAGTCGGTGGGGCAGACTTCGCAGGCCGCGCCGAAGCCGGCGATCAGCTCGCACAGACCGTCGGCGTCGTAGCCCAGGTCGGGCAGAGCGGCGGCGATGTCACGCGCGTCCACCGAGCCTTCGAGGGTACCACCACCGAAGTAGGAGCCATCGGCCGCGAAGGTGCCGGTGATTTCCAGGTTGCCGATCTTGATGTTGGCGCCGGAGATGGACAGGGTGGTGTCCTGGGGACCGACCTTCACGTAGGGCGCAGCGGAGAAGTCCGCCACGGGGAAGTCGATGGTCTGGGTGCAGTAGTCCTGACCGCCGCCACCTTCAACGCCAATGGCGCCGATCATGGTGAGGTCGGAGCCGGAGATTTCGGACACGCCGATCAGGATCGGGGTGGTCAACAGGCTGCCCAGCACGGAGCCGATGTTCGGCGGCTTGACGATGTTCGCCTTGGCCAGATCGAGCTGGTAGGACTTGCCAATGAGGTCCACGGTCAGGTCAGTGCCCAGCGCGCTGGTGGAGAAGGGCAGGTCGAAGGTCTTTTCGCCGTCACAGTAGGTGAAGGTGGCGGAGTAGCTGGTGGAGGGATCCAGCGGCGCGTCCGGGGTGTAGTAGACGATCGTACCGTCTTCGCTGGTGGTGGTGGTCCCGCTGAAGTCCGCAGTCACCTTGGCGGAGGTATCTTTCTCCGAGAGGTGGAACTCCAATACGCCACGGTTGTAGAAGTCGGCCTGATCCTTAGAAGGGATGGTCTTGTCTACGGTGATGGAACACCCATCAATGACGACGGAGTCATCCGTGCTTTCCTTGCCACCATCCGGACAGCCCGTCAAAAGTCCAACGACACCAAGCAGATACATGGAACGATTCATGTCTCCTCCTCGAGAACGCAGGGACTGTACATGGAAAGCGGTGGACCTGTCAACTGCCGGCCAATGATGCGCTGCAAACTCTCTTCTCAAACTACTTCTGACGCTGGTTGTACTTGGCGTGCAGCTCGGAGCGGATCGCATCGAGTAGGCGCTGTTCATCAGGATCAAGGTTGCCTTTGGTCTTGGCGGCCAACATGCCGATCACGTCGATGGTCTGCCGTGCAAGGTTCATGTCCACCTGACCCTGGCCCGAGGGATCGTCGACTTCTCCAAGGTGCATCAGTGCGGTACCCGCAAGGGAGATCAGGAAGGTGGAAAAGTTTACCGGCGGTTCCGTGGCCATCTGTGCTCCTGGTGCCTCGCCTTATCATGCCCGGCGCGATAGCCCAAGGGCGCGGAGGCTTCGTGCGCTTCTTCTTCCCCATCTTCCTGACGCTGCTCCTGGCAGGCTGGTCCCCGGCTGCCCTGGCAGGCCGGTCGCAAATGACCGCGCAGGAAACCTACGAGCTGGGTGAGCGCTATTTGAAGCGCGGCTACTACTTAAAGGCCCTGGAACAATTCAACCGGGTGCGCACCTACTTCCGTGATGATCCCTTTGCGCTTCGCGCCGAGATCGCAATCGCGGATATGCACTTCGAGAAGAATGAGTGGGACGCGGCGCGCGTCGCCTATGAGGAATTTCTGCGCGCCCACCCGGCCACCTCCCGTCGCTCCGATGGCTCAGTGCCCTTTGACTACGTCTTCTACCGTCTTGGTATGACGCACTACAAAAAGGCACCAGTGGTGCCCGATCGGGATCAGGCCTGGACTCGCCAGGCGGTGAACACCTGGTCGTCCTTCTCCGCCCGTTTCCCGGAGAGTGAGCACAAGCCGGAAGTGGAAAAATTGTTGAAGAAGGCTCGTGATCGCCTTGCCAAAAAGGAAATGGTGATCGCTGCCTTCTATGAGCAGCGCAAAGCACCCTTGGCGGTGCAGGGCCGAATCCTGGCGATGTTGCAGCGCTATCCGGACTCGCCGGACGTACCTCGGGCATTGGTGATGCTGGGCGTGTCCTATGTGCAGACCAACCAGCCGGACATGGCCACCGAAGTATTGAAGCGCTTGGAAGAGGACTATCCCACTTATGCGGGCGTGCTGAAGCTGCGTCGGGTGCTGGTCGTCCCGGCGGAGACCCCCGCGCCGGCCCCCGCCGCCGCGCCCTGAGGAAGCGGCCGGTAGCGCTGCGGTATACATAGGCAGATGTATCGTTCCCTGCCGCTTGCGCTGCTCTGTTTCTGTCTCTTCCTTGTCGCGACGCCTGCACGTTCGGGCGCGAAGGTGGGCGCTATTTCGACGGATCATCCGCTGGCAAGTCGGGTGGGCGTGGATGTGTTGGCGCGGGGCGGCAACGCGGTGGACGCGGCCGTTGCAGCGGCGCTGGCGTTGGGGGTGGTGCAGCCGGCGGGCTCCGGCCTGGGGGGAGGGGGCTTTGCGCTTTTGGCCCGGAAAGGGGAGTCCCATGTTCTGGATTTCCGGGAAACGGCGCCCAAGGCGGCCACCCGCGAGATGTTTTTGAAGGAGGGGAGCAGCTCCACGCTGGGCGGCTTGGCCGTGGCGACCCCCGCTGAGGCCTTCGGTCTGGTGGAGCTGCACCAACGCTTTGGGAAGCTATCCTGGTCGAAAGTGGTGGATCCGGCGAGGAAGCTGGCCGAGGGCGGCTTTGAGCGCGGGGAGCATCTGGCGCGGGGACTGTTGAAAAACCCGCAGATGGAGGTCCTTTTTGGGGAGGGAAACCGCCGGTCCGGTTTGGCGGCGGCGCTGAAGAGCCTGGCGGGAGATCGGGGGGAGAGCTTCCGGCGTGGTTGGGTGGCGCAGGATCTGGTGGCGGCGGTACAGGGCGCGGGGGGCGTATTGACCGCGGAAGACCTGGCTTCCTACAAGGTGGAGGAGCGCCAGGCTCTCGCAGGCACCTACAATGGTTTTGGGGTGCTGACGATGCCCAGTCCCTCTTCCGGGGGGACGGCACTGCTGGAAATGTTGATGGCGACCGAAGGAACCCTGTCGGTGCAGTGCGAGGTTGAAGCTGCCAAACATGCGATGGCGCGCCGCGCATTGAGTGCGGGGGATGTGGCGACGGGAGCCCCACCCGTGGACAAGGCCCGCATCGCAGCCATACGCGCTGATTGTGGAGCCAAGACCTATACATCTGAGCACTACGGTGCGTTGGTGGAACCGCCGCGAAATGCGGGAACCGCCCACATTTCGGTGTTGGACGGCCAGGGTTTCGCAGTGGCGCTGACCACCACGATCAACACCTCCTTTGGCAGCCAGGTGGTTGCTTCCAGGAGCGGCATTCTGCTGAACAACCAGATGGACGACTTCACGACCCGGCCCGGACAGCCCAACGCCTTCGGATTGGTTCAGAGCGAGGCTAATGCGATAGCGCCGGGTAAACGCCCACTCTCCAGCATGACACCCACGATTCTGACCGATGCCTCCGGCGAGCCATTTCTGGTGGTCGGAGCCTCAGGTGGCCCGTTCATCATCACGTCCACCTATCAGGTGATCCGGAACGTCCTGGATCATGGCATGAAGACCGAGCAGGCAACGGCCGCGGCCCGCTGGCACCACCAGTGGATGCCCGACATGGTCCTGATAGAGGCCAACCATCCCGCGCAGGCGACGCTGGTGGAGGCCGGCCATGGGATCAAGGAAGTAGCAGGATTTTCCTCGGTGCAGGTGGTCTACCGGCAAGGGGGCAGCTACTGGCCGGCCGCCGATCCCCGGAAGGGCGGCGTGGGCTTGGCGGTGGGCCAGTAGCGCCTAACGGCGCGGGTGGGGCCAGGTCTTCTGAGGGATCGGGCGGGACGGCTGGGGAGCCACCTGGTTGTTGGCCGGGGTGGGCACTTCCATTCCTGCGGCCCTCGCCATTTCATCCCGCCTGGACTGGGGAATCTGATCGGGGAAGAACTGATACCAGGTGTCGCCGAAGGCTTCCATGTTCAGCGCCTTCTTGTTGGTGAGCTGTGCCTGAAGGTCCTTCAGCGCCTGTGAGCTGGGACAGGCCACCAGACCCTTGCCCACCACCTGCATGGCGTCGTCCGGCTTGTCCACCAGCAGCCACGCGCGCAATCCCCAGTAGACGGGCTCCAGGGTCCCTGCCGCTTCCGCCTCTGCCAAGACCTTTTGCGCCTGATCGCCTTCCCCAAGGCGGTAGTGAATCACGGCCAACAGGGCACGGGAGCGCCAGTCCTTCAGCACCGACGATAGCTGCGGGTGCCAGGCTTTTTGGAGATTTTCACGCGCTTTTTCAAAGAAAGGACGCGAGTTGTCTGGCAGGGTGGTCGGGTTCACATTCTGAGCGGCCGCTTCCTGTTGGCGCATCATCACCGCCTCGACACCCTCTTGGTAGTCGATGGTGCCAAGCTGCGTGTAGACGTTTTCCCGAACCAGATACTGCCATTTTTCGTGGACCAGTGCCGAGCGGAGCACGTTCCGAACCTCTTCGCGCTGGGAGCGCTGCTGCTCCATCATGGCCTCGCGGGCTTTGTTGAAGTCCCGCTGCTTCTCGGCCTGAAATTCCATGATCGCGTCCCGCGCCCGGTTGAAGCCGCGCTGGTCGCTGTTGCGCTGGGCTTCCTGGAGCTTCCGCATCAACTCCGCGGGAGGGTTCTGCGCCTGCCGCTGGGCCTCCTGGAGGTTCCGCATGATGTCGGGCGGCGGCGCTTTTTGTAGAAGTGCCTGGCCGGAGGCGAAGATGGCCTGCACCCGTGCCATCGTTCGCCGCGAGAGCAGCAGAAAAACGAGGACAAAAGCGAGGAGACCGGGGATGAACCCCGCCCACACATTGACCGCCACCACACCCAGCGCAAAGCCCACCAAGCCAGCGCCTGCCGAAATCAGGAGGGTATACATGGCCGCCGCGCTAACCGATTTCCAGCCGCAACGCACCCCAAATCGGAGTACTAGCCGCCACTCTCACGGGTCCCGATGAAGGTGCCGGAGGCGTCGGTAATGGAGCCTTCAAAGGGTACTCCGTCCCCGTCTGTGCCCCGCATGGTGTCGCTGTAGGTGAAGGTACCGGAGAGCTGGTCGCCGGCATAGACCAGGCGCGCGGTGAAGCCGAAGTCGTGGCTGCTGCTGGTCAGGATCTCGCCGGTGAAGGAGGTAGTGGACGCCTTGTAGGAATCCTCCATGGCCAGATTCAGGACATTGCAGTTCTCGGGGTCCTGCTGCAGAGATCCGCCAATCTCCACGCGGGTAAACACAAAACTCTCCCCGGGAAGGTCGGTGGGCTCCAGCACGTCGTTCATCAGGACGGTCATGCTCTCGGATGAAGGCTGATAGTTCACCTTCCAAGCCGTTTTTCCGTTGATGAACAGCTCCTCTGTGGGGTAGTCGGTGGACATGGTGAGCCCATCTTCGCTGCCCTCGCGCGGCACATTGTCCACCGTCATCCAAACGGCCCAGGTGCCGTCGATGCGGTCAAAGTCCGAACAATCGGGATCGCAGCCGGTGAGCAGGGGCAGCAGGAGAAGGGCAGAAAACAGGCGCATCGCAGGCTCCGAAGGGGCAAGGATACCACAACGGGCCGCGAAAGGGTAGAAGGGGGGGTGGCCTTCCGCTATCCGGTCCTGGACCCCGAGCTGTGCACGCGCTGTCATGCCTGCGAGATCGCCTGTGTGGAGGCGCGCTATGGCGGAGGACCGTATCAGCCGGACGATGGTTTTGTACTGGAGCGGCGCCGCCTCGCGGTTCGGGATTGGGCCGAGCTTCCCACGTTGGATGTGTGTACCCACTGCGCGGAGGCCCCCTGCGTGCCGGTCTGTCCGCATCTGGCGCTGCTACGCTTTCGGGACGGCCGCGTAGAGCTTCGGGAAGACCGCTGCACCGGCTGTGGAAAGTGCATCGGCGCCTGCTCTTTTCGGGCGATCCGTCGAGTCACCGAGCTGGGGATTGCGGTAAAATGTGATGGTTGTATGCCGTTGAATAGGGAGCCGGCCTGTGTGGCGGCCTGCCCGTCCGGCGCGCTGAGTCTGGTAGAGGGGCTTCCGGGTACGACCACAGCAGGTTAGGGGCTCGGATCTACGAGGGCGGGCATGGCCTCTGGTATTGAGCTACGCTGCTTCACCTACATCGACGTTCTGCAGCCGCAGACTGCCTCTTTCCTGGCCACCGTCTCCAGGGGCTATATGCCACTGAAGAACAAGGCCTCCGTTTTCTTTGAGGTTGCCCCGGGGATGGACATCAACGTCGTCACCGACATCGCCCTGAAGAACACCTCCTGCACCCCGGGCATGCAGATTGTGGAACGTCAGTTCGGATGTTTGGAGCTACACTCCTATGATCAGGGACAGGTCCGCGCTGCCGGAGATGCGGTGCTCGACGCGCTGCATCTGAAGGTACAGGATCGGCTGCGCCCGCGTATTGTTTCGGGGCAGACCATCACCGGCGTCACCGGCTACCACGCGCAGATCGTCAACCGCTTCCGGCATGGCAACGTTCTGGACGAGGGAAGCACCTTGTGGGTTCTGGAAGTCCACCCCGCCGGCTATGCCCTGATCGCCGCGAACGAGGCGGAGAAAGCGGCGAAGATCGACATCCTGGAGATTGTGTCCTTTGGCGCGTTCGGACGTTTGTACCTGGGCGGCTCCGAGGAGGAGATCGCACAGGCCGCCAAGGCCGCCGTTTCGGTGCTGGAGAGCATCGACGGGCGCGAAAACCCCGGGCCGGGCGCCGCCTTTTACTGAGCAGTCTGGCGCGGGGGCGGCGTCGAACCGCGTCTCCGCAAGCCGATGACCAGCCCAAGCAGGGTGCCCAGCCAACCGGCGGGTGCTGCTGTGGAGCAGCTTTTCTCCGGAGCGGGAGCCGCCGTTGCGTCACGGGTGGTGAACGATCCGGTGTAGGCCGCAAAGTGGTCTCCCTCAAAGGTCGGGACACCTGCATCTACGGAAAGTGAATAGTCCATCTCTGCGGCCCAATCCTGGTGGGGGATCAGGTGGACCACATGCGAGGAATAGCCGTAAAACACCCGCAGGTCGAACGGAATCTCCTGCCCGGCCTCGTCCCGGATGTGAAAGAGGCTCGGGTCCAGGGTGTTGGTGTCGATCCCACGCGAAAAAACCAGGCTTACCCTGGACTCTACCTGCGTGTGGTCTCTGGATTGAATGCGCTTGCCGGCGGAAGGGAAGCTCTGCAGCACCGGCTCCAGCGCGGATGGATTATCCTGTAGTCTATCCCACAGAACCTGCCAGTAGCGGGAGATCACGACGCCCTCACACGCGGGATTTCCGTGGGCTGCGGGGTCATCCTGGTGGGTGGTTGCCCAGGGAAAACGGGCTTCATATTTGGCAACGGTCTCTGGCACTTGCGAGCTGGCCCCCACGAAGCCGATAGCCACCCGCAGCATGCCTTGGCCGGTGGCCAGCAGATCTTGCGTCACGGGATGACCTGCTTCCGTGTATAGTTGCAGAAAGGTATCGTAGGGCACCCAGTCTTCGGGAGCGGCAAACGGTCCTTGCAAGGCGGCATAAGCCACGTCGGTCGCCTCGTCCATCGAGTAGGTGGCCCAGTCCGAGGCAGCATCGTGTTGCTTCGCACGTTCCATGTAGAGCGAGTCATAGACCTGATCGGCCATTCCGTGCGAGGACATTCCCAGGTAGAAGGCGACATGCTGCGCCATCTCGTCGGAATAGGGAGCCTGCTCTTGGGCCCGGATCCAGTCCCGATAGCGCGACTGGAAGGGCTCCCAATGCGCCATTTCGCCGTAGTTGTCGTTCTGAGGGTAGCCGCCGTCCGGGAACATGGTGCCGTTGATCAGCATCGGCTGAAGCTCTTCACGGGTCAGCAGATCGCGAAGTTCTCCAGGGGGAAGGTGCTCCAGGGCGTGGACGGAGATCCAGGCGTGGGAGGTCTGTCCATTGGCGAGGGTCAGCGGGGCAAGCAGGAGGCTGAGCATGCGGCATTGTAGTGCGGGGCCGGCCACTTTTGCGCCGGTTGCAGGAATTTCGCGCGCCGCTCAGTCCACCACCAGGACCTCGTCGCGCGACACCGACGCGAGCAACTCGGTGAGCTCGTCGCAGCGACGCCGGTCACCCTTCCACACCAGCCTGAGCTGGGTGATAAGGTCCTTGGCGCGACGGAAAGCCCCCACCAGGTCGCCGGTCAGATCGGTGGAAGCGATCAGCCAACTCTCCAGCTCCGCCAGACTTTTTCCCTCCGCCCACATCTTGCCGAAGGGGATCATGTCCGGGCACCAGGTCACCGGCATGCGGGTGAGCTCCTCCGCCTGCTGCACCACCGAGCCATAGCGGATGCGGTTGGCCTCTCGGGCAAGGTCCAGCTCGGCGCCACGCATCTTGTAGCGGATCCGCACGTCCCGTGGGAACTCCTTGTTCAAGGAGCAACAGAGGCCGAAGAGCAGGGGCATCGGGATGTCTTCCAGCAGGCCGGAGAGCACCAGCTCGGTGACAAAGACCTCTTCGATCTGCACGTGCTGAAGAATGCGACCTCCGGCGTTGAAGCTGCGATCTTCGGCGAGGTAGCCCACCTGCTTCAGGAAGGTCACCCGCTGCTCAAACTCGTCCCAGCTTCGCTCGCGGATCTTCTCCGCTTTCGCCAGGAACTTCCCGGCATTCCGCTCCCCAGCCCGCTCCTCCAGGCGCTCAGCTTCCTGGATGCGCGTCCAGCAAAGAAAGGACTTCTCCACGATCTCCCGGATGTGATTTTCGGGGTTTCGTGCAAGTAGATTCACCACAGAGTTGAAGCAGAGCGAGAAGGAGGAGCGCACGGGTTCCGGCGCGCCCTTCAGGTAGCCATCGAGAAGCTCCCGGTTGTCCGGCCAGTATTCGGAGTCCACACGAATCACCACGTGGCCTTCGGTGTCCAGTCCGCGCCGTCCGGCACGGCCGGCTTTCTGCTGAAACTCGCGGTTGTTGAGGGGCCGAAGCCGGATACCGTCGTACTTCTTAAGGCCATCAAAGACCACGGTGCGCGCGGGCATGTTGATGCCCAAGGCGAAGGTGCTGGTGCAGTAGAGTACCTTGATCAGGCGCTTTTCGTAGAGGTCCTCTACCAGGGCCTTGAGCTGGACGTGCAGCCCGGCGTGGTGAAAGGCGATGCCTTCGCGGTAGAGATCGCGCAGCTCGCGATCCATGGCGTTTCCGGATTCGCTGGAGGCAAAGCTGTCCAGGTGGTGCTCCAGCTCGCGCTGCTCAAAGCGGTTGAGGAGCGGTTGGCGGCTATGGCGTCGCCAGTATTCCCCCAATTCCCGGGCAAAGCGTTCGGTATTCTTTCGCGAAAAAGAGAAGTAGAGGCAGGGAAGATATTGCTCTTCGTCCAACTTCTGGATCAGCTCCACATGGCTGGTCGGTGCCTCGCGGTTGCTGTCACGGTCCCGACGCCCACCCCGGCGAGGGGGGCCCTTGGAAGCGGCCGGCTTGTTGGCATGCCGGGCCCAAGCCTTGTGGAATTCCTTGGGAGAAAGTAGCCCTTCCCGGTGCGAGAACACCTGGTAGCTGAGGGGGACTGTGCGGCGATCGGCCTGCACCACCTCCACCTCGGCCCCGCGCACCGAGCCCAGCCAGCCAGAAAAGGCAGATAGATTCTGAAGGGTCGCCGAGAGGCCCAGGATCTGGACCCGGTGGGGCAGATAGATCAGCACCTCTTCCCAGGTGGTGCCCCGTTCGCGGTCGTCCAGAAAGTGGATCTCGTCAATGATCACCGCTTCCAACTCCGGCAATACCTCGCCGGTCAGCAGCATGTTGCGCAGGATCTCGGTGGTCATGACCCGGCAGGGGGCATCCCGACGAATCACCAGATCCCCGGTGATCAGGCCCACCTTGTCCTCGCCGTGCAGGCGGCACCAGTCCCGATACTTCTGGTTGGACAGAGCTTTTACGGGGGCGGTGTAGATGACGGAACGGCCGCGCGCCAGTGCCCGCTCCACCACAAAGTCGGCGATCAGGGTCTTGCCGGTCCCGGTGGGCGCACTCACCAGCACGGAGCGCCCTTCACTGAGCGCGGTGATGGAGGTTTCTTGGAATGGATCGAGTTCAAAGCCGCGGTATTGCATAGGGCCCCCGGCGTCCCGCATCCCTTCTGGGGAGAGCGGAAGGAAAAATGAATGAACCCCGGCTGGTTGCCCAGACCGGGGTTCAAAGTGGTAGTCCCAACGGGATTCGAACCCGTGTTCCTGCCGTGAGAGGGCAGTGTCCTGGGCCTCTAGACGATGGGACCACGAACAAGATGAGGTGTTTAGGTGATGATTGAGGTGCTAGGGGTCGAACCTAGACTCTTCAGGGTCAGAACCTGACGTGTTGCCGATTACACTACACCTCACCAGAGGCACGGGCAATGTATAGGCTGCCGGCGCGGGCGTCAAGCGGAATTTTTTGCCGGGGCGCGCAGGCGGCGTAGTGCCGTTTCTTTGCCCAGAATGGTGAGGGTCTGGAAGAGGCCCGGCCCCACCTTCTGGCCGCAGGTGGCAACCCGCGCGGGCTGTGCCACTTTCCCAAGCTTCAAGCCGCGTTCTGTGCAGAATTGGTTAACGCACTGCTCCAGGGCCGCGTCGGTCCACTCGGCACTCTCGATGTGGTCGGCGAGCGCAGAGAGCATGGCCACGTTGTCGGGTCCAAGGAAGGCTTTGGCAGCCTCTTCGTCCCGTTTAACCTCATGATCGGCCTGGAAGAAGAAGGCTGCGCCATCGGCGAGCTCCACCAGGGTGCGCGCCCGCTCGCGCAGCGCCAACACCACTGGCGTCAGATCCCGGCCTTCCACCGCAAGTCCTCGGGAGAGCAGGTGGGGGCGCAGGGCCTCCGCCACGCGCTGGGGGTCCAGCCGCTTCATCCACTGGCTGTTGACCCACAGCAGCTTGTCCATATCCCATTTTCCAGGGCTTCTTCCCACGCCATCCAGGGAAAAGACGTCCACGGCTTCGGCTTTCGAGAAGATCTCCATATCTCCGTGGGCCCAGCCCAACCGGGTGAGGTAGTTGATGAGCGCTTCAGGAAGAATGCCCATTTCCCGGTAGCCGGCCACCGAAGTCGCGCCGTGCCGCTTGGAGAGTTTGGAACCATCGGGCCCCAGAATCAGGGGCATATGTCCAAAGCGGGGCGGGTTCAGGCCCAAAGCGGCGTAGATGAGGAGCTGCTTGGGCGTGTTGTTCAGGTGCTCGTCCCCACGCAGGACGTGGGTGATACCCATATGTGCGTCGTCCACCACCACGACAAAGTTGTAGGTGGGTACGCCATCGGTACGTACGAGGATCATGTCATCCAATTCTTCGTTGGCGAAGGAGACCATACCCTTAAAGTAGTCGTCCACCACCGTCTCGCCCTGCTCGGGCACACGCAACCGCACCACATGGGGGCCGCAGTCGGCGCCGAGGTTCTTGTCGCGACAATGCCCATCGTAGCCGGGTTTCTGCTTCGCGGCTTCCTGGCCTGCCCGGAGTGCATCCAGGCGCTCTACCGAGCAGGTGCAGCGGTAGGCCATGCCACCTTCCAGCAGCTTCTGGGTGTAGTTCGCGTAGATCCCGGCACGTTCGGACTGCCGGTAGGGGGCGTGGGGCCCTCCCACCTCGGGGCCTTCGTCCCAGCCGATATCCAGCCAGCGCAGCTCCCGCAGGATCACCGCCTCGTATTCCGGCGTAGAACGACCGGTATCGGTGTCCTCAATGCGCAGGATGAAGGTGCCACCCTGCCGCTTTGCCAGCATGTGGTTGAACAGCGCCGTGCGGGCGCCGCCGATGTGGAGGTTGCCGGTGGGACTGGGAGCAAAACGTACGCGCAGGGACATGGTTGTTTCCGAGGCGCGGCGGTTAACCTGCGGGCGCCGCCGGGGCGAGGCGGGGCGCGGTTCGGGAAAGGCCGTTAGAGGCCACGGGGAGGTTCGGGTGAAGCTGCTGGAAAAAAGCTGGATCGATTTGCGGGCGCAGTTCCGGCGTTTGCGGCGGGCTTCCCGTCCTTCGCGGCTGCTGTTGCGCTTGGATGACCTGGATGCTCCCGGACCGCTACCCGCCACCGACATGAACGTGGAGGCCTGGCAGACCCAGCTTGTAGAGCTGTATACCTGGGCCGGGGTGGTGCCCACGGTGCTGGTGGGTCGGGTAGGAAACCCTCTTGTTTCCAGCCTGATTCGATTTTGTCATCGGCTGGAGGCACCCACCACGCTGCGGACGGCCGGCAGTGGCCTGAGCCTGCGAGCAGCAGAGGGACTGGTGGATGATGGGCTGGACCGGCTGTGGATTCGCATGTCGGGGGCCGCAAGCCATGAGAAGCTGTGCGGCGAGCCGTTGGGGCTGACGCAGGATGCGGTGCGGGCAATCCTGCGCGCGCGGGCTGATCGGAAAGTACCCCTGAAGGTGGGGATTGAAGCGGTGTTTCGCCTGGAGTCGGCCCGCGAGCTACCCGGGATCTTCCGCGAGGCCAAGGACCTGGGCGTAGACCATGTTCGGGTGCTGCCTCCCTGGCTGGGTCCAGCCTGGGATAGCCGGCAGTCGGTCATGGTGGATCTGCTGGCATTGGAGCGTCCGCCCTTTCATGTCAGCCCGCCCACGGTTTTGGCGGGGCTTCGCGAAATGCAGGATGGGCAGCCGGGGAGCCCTCGTCGTGGAGGGCGCTGCCCCGTAGGCGGGCAGTTGGAGCTTCTGACGGATCGCAGTATGCGATCCTGCCCTTTTCATCCGGGCACGGTGAGCGCAGAGGTCGCGATCGACCAGATCACGGCGGGATTGGCTGCGCACCAGGATCGCATCCGCCGCTGCGACCGGGTGTGCCACCACCCGGACCTCATGCCTTGACATTCGCCCAGGATCGGTTAGCCGCGCGTCTGCATGTCTAGCTCCACCGAAATCGTCCCGACTTTTCCTCGCCTCACTCCCGATGCGGTTCCCCCGCATGGGTTGCAGGTGGAGCTGGGGGCGTGGGCCATCGGGCCTGCGGGGGAGGGGGCCGAGGGCGCGGTGGACGGTCTCATCGGCCGCCTGAAAGTTACCCGTCACTCGGGCGTACACTTCGTAGTGCGCGGAGAAATCAGCGGTCGTGCATCGCTACTCTGCGATCGCTGCCGTCGGGTACTCGCCGTGCCCATGGCCGGGAAAGTGGACTGTCTTTACTCTCCGGTCTCCACCCTCCCCGAACGGGATGAGGATGCGGATGGAGATTTTCCGATGCCGATCGATCTTCCTCAGCCGGTCGATGACCAAGGCGAGTATGATGGAGTGGCCCTGGACCTGCGGGATGTCGTCAGAGAGTTTTTTGCTCTGGAACGCCCGGTCTCTTTACGATGTTCTGATGTAGATAGTGCCTTTGAAGTTGAATGTTTGGAGCGGTGGCGTTCTGTAGCAGGAACGCTGGACGACGGAATGGCTGCAGAGAACCCCTTTGCAGCCCTCGCCGGATTCAAGCCGCCCCGTTAAACCGCCAGCCCCGTCTTTCCGGGCGACAACGGAGTCCCTCGTGCCTGTACCCAAGAAGCGCACCTCGCGCAGCGTGCGCAATATTCGGCGCTCTCATGATCACCTTGCCATCAACCACCACGCCGTGCAGGATTGCCCGAATTGTGGCAACCTTTCCCAGCGGCACCACGTCTGCCCTTCCTGCGGATTCTACAAGGGGCGTGCGGTCTTTCAGGATGCGGACGCCGGCGCTGCTGAGGCGGCCTCCTGATCCGTCTTCCCGCCTTGGAGGGAAGTGAAATTTTCGAACGCTTTAGGAGGGCGCATGGCCAACCAGAATGCCGATCAGGTTTCCCGCAGGGTAAAGGACATCGTTAAGGAGTGCCTCGGAAAGGAAGGGGAGGTGCTTGCCACCAATTCCTTTGTCGAGGATCTGGGTGCGGACTCGCTCGACATCGTCGAGATGGTGATTGCGATCGAGAGGGAGTTCAACATCGAAATCCCTGACGAAGACGCCGAGAAGATTGCAACCGTTCAGGACGCTATCGACTACATCCTCGCCCGGCCGCGCTGAAGCTCGCCTCCGGAGGTCCATTGCGCAGGGTCGTAGTAACCGGCCTCGGTACGGTCACCCCATGCGGCAATGATGTCGCAGCTACCTGGGATGCCATGGTGGCGGGACGCTCCGGCGTGGGGTTGATCCGGAGTTTTGACGCCTCCAATTTCCCCGTGCGCATTGCGGCCGAAGTCAAAAACTTCGACGTGGAGGGGATTTTGGGGCGCAAACAGGCGCGCCGCCAGGATCTCTTCACCCAGTACGCCATGGTGGCGTCGATCGAAGCGGCGACCATGGCCGGAATCTCCCCCAACGCCGAGGGAGACGAGCGCCTGGGGGTCTATGTGGGGACCGGGATTGGTGGTCTCAATGAGATCGTCACCGGGGCGGACCTCTTCCAGAAGGAGGGGTATAAGGGCCTTTCGCCCTTCTTTATCCCCCGTGCCCTGACGAACATGGCCTGCGGGCAACTGGCGCTGCATTTGGGCGCGCAGGGGCCGTCGCTCTGTGTGAGCACCGCCTGTGCCACCGGCAATCACTCCATCGGCGAAGCCTGGCGGGCCATCCGCGCGGGGGACGCCGACCGCATTTTTGCGGGTGGAGCCGAAGCTGCGGTGATTCCGCTGGGACTCAACGGCTTTGCGGTGATGAAGGCGCTGTCCAAGCGCAACGATGATCCCGCCACAGCGAGCCGTCCCTTCGATGCGGAGCGCGACGGTTTTGTGATGGGTGAAGGTGCGGGAATCCTGGTGTTGGAGGAGCTGGAACACGCCCGCAGGCGCGGGGTGGCCATTCTGGCGGAGCTGGTGGGCTATGGCCTGACCAACGATGCCCACCACGACACCGCCCCGGCCCCCGGAGGAGCGGGAGCCGCACGCTGCATGCGGATGGCGCTGCGTTCGGCGGGAATGCCCCCCGACGCGGTGGACTACATCAACGCCCACGGCACGTCCACGCCGCAAAACGACGTGAATGAGACTCAGGCAATAAAGAGTGTATTTGGGGATCATGCCAAGAAATTGGCGATCTCCAGCACCAAGAGTGTGACCGGGCACCTGTTGGGGGCGGCCGGTGGCGTCGAGGCCGTCGCAGCGGTGATGGCCCTGCGCACCGGCATCCTCCCCCCTACTGCCAACCTGCACAATCCGGATCCGAATTGTGATCTGGACTACGTTCCCAACCAGGCGCGGCGTAGCAACCCGCAGGTGGTGCTCTCCAACGCCTTCGGCTTTGGTGGCTGCAATGCCACACTTGTGTTCCGTCGCTGGGAGGATTGAAGATGCGTGTGGTTGCAGGCAGTGATCATGCTGGGCTGAGCTTGAAAAAAACGCTGGTCGAGCAGCTTCGCAAGGCAGGTCGCGACGTGGAGGACCTCGGCACTTTTGAAAGCAGCTCGGTGGACTACCCGGACTACGCTGTGGCGGTGGCCCGGCAGGTCTCAGAGGGCAAAGCGGATTTTGGACTCCTGGTCTGCGGTACCGGCCAGGGGATGGC
>JBEIQS010000104.1:0-19885 GCA_040376425.1 Alphaproteobacteria bacterium
ACCGGCCGCGCAGGCCGGAATTCTGGTGGATGATCGCGTCACCTCGCTCAATGGAACCCCGGTGGAGACTTGGGTGGACATGATCGAGGTGCTGGAGACGGCGCCTTCGGGAGAGCTCAAGGTGGGACTGCAGCGGGAAGGGCAGGCCGTCGAGGTGGTGGTGAAGGGGGAGAATGTCTCTGACCCCGCCGTCCTCGGACTGGGCAATTTTGCGCCGTCCACAAGGATTCTGGTGGACGATCCCGCATCTCCCGCGGGTCGAGCCGGTCTGAAGAGCGGCTTGATGATCACCGAGGTGAATGGCAAGCCGGTGCGCACCTGGACCGACTTCCGTCGCGAGGCCGTCGCGGCGGACCGTCTGGATTTGACCTGGTACGAGGGAGATCCCAACCTTCGCGCGGACGGAACGGTGCTGCCTCCCGAAGGGGCCCAGCTTCAACGGACCACACTGTCTGTGGATACGGCGTGGAGCGACGCGGCCTCGGTCGAGGAGGAGGCGCTCTGGCGTCGCTGGGGCATCGCCTCGGCCTCGCTGGGGGTGGTAGAGGTGGAGAAGGGCTCCGCTGCGGACCGCGCGGGCATCCAGGCGGGGGATCACCTGATCGTCATCGACGGCACCCGCCTGGTGAGCTGGGGGGACGTCCTGCGCCTCGTGGCGGCTTCGGGGACCGGCAAGGGAGAGAGCCAAACGGCGCGGCCGGTGGAGATCCAGCTTCGTCGGGCTGGACAGCTCCTCAACGTCTCCGTCCAGCCAGATGTAGTGAAGGATACCGATTTGACCGGAAGCTACTACTGGCGTCCCCGCCTGGGCCTCGTAGGCTCCGGTGAGAGCATCTTCCCGCTGAAGATTGTCCGCTCCTATCCATTGCCGGTGGCAGCCCAACGCGCCGCTGAGCAAACGATTGGCATGACCCGCTTCCTGGCCGAGCATGTGGGCAAGCTGGTGACCGGCGAAGCCGCCCTCCAGAAGAGCCTGGGGGGACCCATCGAGATCTTCCGCCAGACTGCGGCGGCGGCCGAGCAGGGACTCTTCTACTGGGCCAAGCACATGGCCATGTTTTCCATCAGCCTCGCCGTGCTCAACATGCTGCCGGTCCCGGTGCTGGATGGCGGGCAGGCCCTGATGTACCTGTTGGAGTGGATCCGCGGGCGCCCGCTCTCCATTCGCCTTCGTGAGCTGGCGCTACAGGCGGGTGTGGTCTTTATGGCCATCATCTTCGTGATGGTGTTTGTATTCGACATCCATCGTATGATCGTGGATTAGTGCGTACCCTCTTGCTGGATAGCGCCAGCCCCGTGATTGGGGTGGCCGCCTACATCGGCGCCGAGCCGGTGTGGCATGCCTCGGTGCGCCAGCTCCAAGGCGCGGACGCCTGGCTGGGGCCCGCCTTGGAGGCGGGTTTGGACGCCCTGGGGGGGCTGGATCGTGTGGCCGTGGTGGTGGGGCCCGGCACCTTCACGGGCCTGCGGGTTGGTGTGGCCTCGGCGCTGGGACTGGCCATGGCGCGCAAGGTGCAGGTACTCCCTCTTTCTTCGCTCGCCCTTCGGGCCTGGCTGAGTCCCGGGAGCCCAGAGGTGTTGGTGGTCTTGGATGCCCGAAAGGATCGCGTCTACGCCGGGTTATTTGGCTGGGAAGCTGGGGCCCCCGTGCTGCGCCGGGCTGAGTGGGACTGCCCACCGGAGGAGCTCTGCGCGCTCAGTCCCGCCGTGGTCGTGGGGGAGGGAGCCCTGCGCTATCGCGACCTCTTGGTGAAGGCGGGTCACCGCGTCGTGGACGATCCCGATCGCAGTGCGGTTGGGGTGGTCGGGGGCTGGCTGGAAGAGCAAGCGGCGCGCCCCCTCCACGAAATTTCGCTTCACTATCTGCGTGCTCCGGACGCGAAGATTCCGGCAGAGATGCGTCAGAATGGGTCTGAGAGGGTTGACCACGTTGCAAAAGGTCGGTAGATCAATAGACGCGGGCAAGCCCCGGAGGTTCCTCCATGTCCAAGTATCTGCTCCCCCTGCTCTTTCTCACGGCCTGTCCGGATCCTGCGGCTACCCAAGATCCCAACGCCCCCCCGCCGGGTGGCGAGGCAGGGCCTCCTGCTGATCCAAATGCAATTCCCGGAACTCCGGATCCGAACGCGGCGCCCGGTCCCGCCGATCCCAACGCCACCCCCGGCGCGGGTACGCCCAACGGCGCCAACCAGGCCGGTTCTCGGCCGGTCCCCGCCGGCTTCACGGTCACCCCGGGCCAGGGCGTCAAGCTCTCCGGCAACATCGTGTGGGCAGGGGATGTGGATGGCAAGCTGCGCGTGGACTTCCTCCGCAACCCGGAAGGCTCTCCCTACCCCGAGCTGATGCACAGTATCGAGCAGAGCAAAGCCGGTCCCTGGTCGGTGGAAGTTCCCAAGGATGTGGGTGAGCTCAGCGTGGTCGCCTTTATCGACAAGGACGACAACGGCCCCAGCCCCGGCGAGCCCATGGCCCTGTACAAGGGCGACCTGAAGATCGCGTCCCAGACCGAGATCAAGGACATCAACCTGGAGCTCTCCGAGTCTCCCGACATGGGCGCCTTCCAGCCCCGCAACGAGCAGACCGGCCAGGGGGGCGCACCTTCCGAGCTGGTGGGTGCGGGTCCCAACCCCGCCACGGGCGCGACTGGCGTGCCCGCTCCGGGCACCCCGCCTGCGGGTGGCACCGAAGGCGCGCCGCCTCCCGGCACTCCTCCGGCCGGTTCGCCCACGGCACCTCCCGGTCCTGCACCGGCCGGCTCGGCCCCCGCCGGAGCGGCTCCCGCCGGAGCGGCTCCCGCCGGAGCGGCTCCCGCCCAACCGGGCGCGACCGTCCCCGGCGCTCCGGCCGCGAGTGGTGGTCAATAGCGGTTGAAACTCCGCTTTTCTCCTTCCGATCCCCCGCCACCCCCTTCTGCGCTCGGTAGCCAGAAGCTGGAATGGCGGGGTTCCTTTTTGCAGTCCGAAGGGGGAATCTGGTCTGATCGCGGTCATCGCTGGTGGGTGGCCATCTCCGGCAGCCTTGCCAACCGGCGCACCCTGGTGGACGAGCTGCTCGCCCGGGACCTCATCTCAGCCACCGACGAAGATGGTAGGATTGTCGCAGAGATTCTTGCGGAGGCGGGCTTCGAACGGGGTGTGGGCCGCTTACAGGGTCCAATCGCCGTCCTGGCCTGGGGCCCGGACGGTCCGTGGGCCGCGCGCGACCGCATGGGGTACCAGCGCCTGTATCGTTGGCGCGAGGGAAAGGCGATCTGTGTAGGCACCCGTCCGCCTACTGGTCCACTTTCTCAGTCTTCGATGAAGGTTTTGGTTGAGCAAGGCTTCGTCCCCGCGCCACAGAGTCTGTGGGAGGGTGTAGAGCAGCTTGGGGCCGGTCAGGCCCAGAAGTTGGGTCAGGCGCCGATTGCACTATGGAGTCCCCGACCCCCAACGCCGGGCTTTGGGGGTGCCCGGCACCGGTGGGCGCGCACCGTGGACTACGGTGTGGATCTGGCGGTGCGCACCCGCACGGAAGGCCCGGTGGGCGTCCTGGACTCTGGGGGGCTCTACAGCCGCGCCATCCTCCGGGTGGCCGCCCGGCGCGAGCCAGAACGTATTGTCCACTACAGTTTCGGCGAGGAGGGTGAAGGAAAGGCGCTGGAGCTGGACCCGGTTTCGCTCCTGCATCGACTGGCGCTCCTTCCCGAGCCACTTGTGGATCCGCAGGCGACCTTGTTGCTCCATGCGGCGGCGCAGGGGAGCCCCCGTCTGGTCGGGGGCTGGGGTGCCGCCGAGCTGATGGGCGAAGAACCGGCTCTTTCTCTACGAGAGCGCCTGCGCCGACGAGCGGGTGGCCCCCGACCGTCCCCTTGGCACTCGCTTTCCAACGGGCTCGCCCCGATGCTGGGTTGTCTCTCCGAACAGACGGGCGTGGAATTTTCAGCTCCCTTCCTGGATCCCTCGCTGGTAGACGTGATGGCTTCCGTGCCAGAGGGACTTCTTCACTGGGGGGCCCGCGGCATGCTGGGTGCTATTGTGGGGGGGCCAACGCCGGCCCATCGCCCGCTCCAGCTCCCGCTCCGCCAGTGGCTGGAGGGTCCCCTCGCGGGCGGGGTCGCCTCCACTGGTGCGGGTGATCCTGCTCACCTGAGGCGTGCCTGGGCGGCCCTGGTTCTGGACCGATGGCGGCAGCAACACCAAGGGTAGGTTAGGGCGGCGTCCCGCCCGGATCTGCCCATGTCCACCCTGCGCGACACCTTCCACCGCCTACCGTTGTCTGTGCAGGAGTCCTTGCGCGATCGCTTCTTCCCCAAGCTGCTGCCCGAGGGAGAAACGGCGCCGGAGTGGCACCTCCAGAGCTGGGACAATAGCTGGCACCGCCAGGGAAAACACTGGTCGGTCATGGTCTTTTACGTGCAGGACGGCGGTGCACAGGACCGGGAGCAGCTCCAGGCCTTCCAGAAGCAATTGCCTGAGTTTGAGCGCTTGAAGGTGAAGGTTTTTGGCTTCAACAGTGCGGAAGCGGAAAGCCACGAGGCCTTTGCCAAGGAAGCCGGGATCGACTTTCCGCTGCTCACCGATCGGGGCGGGTCCGTGGCCCGCCAGTTTCGTGCCTGCCTTCAGCTTCCGCTGCGTCCCGTCTATTTGCGGACGGTCTACCTGGTGAACCCCGAGCGGAAGCTGCGCCTGGGCAACCGGGGCAACCCCAGCGTGGAAGCCATTCTGCGCTCGGTGGTTGCGCTGCAGCAGGTCGCCAAGGCGGGGATGTAGGCTACTCCAGCCAGTCTGCGAGGCTCAGGCGCTCTTCGTAGAAGCTGGAGGCGCGGGCTGCATCAAAATCTCGCTTTGCTGCCTCATTATCCGTCACTACAAACACTTCGAATACCGGCACAGACAGGCGGTAGAGGGTCACATATCGACCCACCACCAGGCCGACAGCGCCCATGTCGCGCTCCAGCGCCTCGCTCGGCCGGATGGTGATGTGGATCTCGGCCACCTGTGGCTGATCCTCCTTTCGCCCTGCCCATTTGGTGACAGTGGCATCCACCGTCACCACGTCCACGGCCATTTGTTGCAGCTCGATGGTCAGGTTGTCGGGCAGATCGCCTGCCTCCACCACCGCACGAGGGTTTGGGGGAAGCGCAGCACGAAGCTCCTTTTCAAGAAGCTGCACCGGCTCCGGAGGCGGGGGCGTGGGCAGCTCGCTGCGGGCCTGGATACCACCCACCGGGTTGATCTGGGGGGGCTTGCCGAGCCGGTAGGAGACCCAGCCGAGCATGGCAACGATCAACCCGACAAAAAGCCAGGTTATCAGCCGGAGAGGACGAAGCCCAGAGGGCGGACGGCGCTCGGGACGGGGCGGATCCGGCAGCTCGCGTGGGCGGGGGAGGCGAATCACCTCCGTCCCATCCGCGGTGCGCTCGGTCCGGGGCTTCTCCAAGGGCGGCTTTCGACGGTCGCTGTAGGGTTGCCCGCCAGTGACGAGGGAAAGTTCAGGGCGGCGGTCTTCTGCCTTCTTGTCCTGTGGCCTGGGCTCGGCGGGGGGGGGAGGGTTCCAGCTCATCTCTGGCAGAGGGAGGCCCCCGTCCGGCGCCGCGGCGGCTTGGGGGGCGACCACAGGGGCAGGCGTCGGGGGCAACACGTCGGTTTGCGGAGCCACCGGAGCTTCAGAGCTCTTGGCTTCCAGGACCATCAACGGGCGTAATTGCTCGTCCGTCAGGTCCGCCACCTGCTCCCCTGCGGCCAGGGCGGCCCGATAGACCGCTTCCGCATCCAGACGCTCGGCATTCTCCCAGATCGACCAGGGATCGGCGCCCAGATGGGGACGGAGCGCCGCCAGGCTGTCCGCCCGCACCCACTCCTCTCCCACCAGCACGGGATCTTCGGGCACAAGGCGGCCGTCCCTGGCGAGCTTCACCAGAGAGTCCAGGTCAGAAACGGGGAATTCTTGAGTTCCCCGTCGGATTCTATAGCCGGCCATCCGCCCTCCGCACGCTGCCCTCCTCCACAGGCTAACCCGGAAGGCCCTTGTTGCGCCGCTGCGTAGCGGCATTCGCAGGGGGAGGGTGCATCGTCGGCCATTTTCGGATAGGGGCCGGGCGGGGCTGAGGAGTGAGCGTGAGCAGGATTGCGGTACTTCCGGGCGACGGAATCGGTTCTGAGGTGATCGAGCAGGGCCTACGGGTGCTTTCCGTGGTGGCGCCCGACTTGACGTATGAACACTTTGACCTGGGGGCCGACCGCTACCTGCGCGATGGCACCACCCTGCCCGAAGCCGTGCTCCAGCGCTTCCGCAACGAATTCGACGCGGTCTACCTGGGTGCCTTTGGTGATCCGCGTGTGCCCAACAACGAGCATGCCAAAGAGATCCTCTTGGGGATGCGCTTCCGCCTCGACCTCTACATCAACTTCCGTCCCTGCAAGCTGCTGGATGATCGCTATTGCCCATTGCGCGGAAAAGGTCGGAAAGAGGTAAACTTTGTCGTGTTCCGCGAGAACACCGAGGGCATGTACACCGGCATCGGCGGCCAGTTCAAGCGCGACAGCGAGGACGAGATTGCGATTGAGCAGGAGATCAACACCCGCAAAGGTGTGGAACGCATCCTCCGGGCCGCCTTCGACTACGCACGCGCCCATGGGAAAAAGCGCGTATGTATGAGTGATAAGGCCAACGCGATGCGCCACGGGCACGAGCTGTGGCAGCGCGTGTACAAGCACGTTGCCAAGGACTACCCGGAGATTCAGGCCTCCCACCTCTATGTGGATGTGGCGGCGATGAAGATGGTTCAAACCCCTGAAGCCTTTGATGTCATCGTGACAAACAACCTGTTTGGGGACATCCTCACCGACCTGGGCTCCGCGCTGATCGGGGGCCTGGGCTTGGCAGCATCGGCCAACATCAACCCCGGTGTGGCCGCCATGTTTGAGCCGGTCCACGGATCCGCACCCGATATCGCAGGGAAAGACCTCGCGAATCCGCTCGCTGCCATGCTGACGGCATCGCTGATGTTGGAGCACCTGGGCCGGAAGGAAGCCGCAGCCCGGGTTGAGGAGGCGGTGCGCCGCTGCCTGGAAGATGGCGCGGTTACCCGCGAGCTGGGAGGAAATCTGGGCACTGCTGCCGCTGGAGACGCCGTATTGGCGCGGCTTTGATGCGCATCCACCCGCTCTCGATGGAAGAGGCTCACCAGCCCTTCCCCGGGCTGCCGCAAGAGCGCGAACTTCTGTATCCAATCGTACAATACTCCACGCACTTCTTCGGCCCGGGCTGGCGGCGCATCGGGGGAGGCGGCCGGAGCAGCTTTGACGGGATCTGGCGCGGTCCACGCGGCGAGCAGGTGATCGTGGAGGCCCGGCCCCAGCTTGAGCGGCTTCGGGTCGAGGATCCGGTGCAGCGTGGCAGCCTGGAGCGACGCCTGCGCAGTGGTCTGTCCGAGCTGCCTCCGCAACCGGGCCTCGTGGTCGTGGCTGCAGAGCTGACGGCGCCGGGGGAGAGCGCCCTGGAGTCCCTGGCGACCCGCTGGGAGGCACAACTTTCCAGTGTGGAGCTGTGGGTGCTGCGTCCGCAGGGAGAGGTCGTGGGCTTCTGGCGGCGGGCCCTGCTTCCGCGTTAGAAGGCGGCTCCACCTGGAGTGCCCGTGGCCCGCTCTGTCGTCTTCCTCTCCGCTGTCCGCACCGCCTTTGGAACCCAGGGCGGCACGTTGAAGGATTTTAATGCCCAGGATCTGGCAGTACCTACCGCCGTAGAGGCGATGCGCCGGGCCGGGGTGCGCCCTGACCAGGTGGATCAGGTGGTCTACGGAAACGTGCTGCAGAGCTCTCTGGACGCCATCTACATGGCGCGCCACGTCGGGCTGAAGGCGGGGATTCCACAGGAAGTTCCTGCACTTACCGTGAATCGCCTCTGCGGATCGGGCTTTGAAGCCATCGTCAGTGGCGCCGGGCAGATTCTGCTGGGCGAGGCCAAGGTCTGCCTGGTGGGCGGCTCTGAGGCGATGAGCATGGCCCCCCATGTGATGTTTGGCCTGCGGGAAGGCTCCAAATTCGGGCGCCCTCCGGTCATGAAGGACCTGCTGTGGGAGTGCCTGACCGACAGCTACACCGGCCTGCCCATGGCGCAGACGGCGGAGAAGCTGGCGGATCTCTACAAGCTGACCCGGGTGGAGGTGGACGAAGTGGCCTACCAGTCCCAGGCGCGCTGGGCCGCCGCCGATGCCGCGGGGCGCTTTGACGACGAGATCATCCCTTTCCCGATCAAGACCAAAAAAGGCACAGTGGAGTTCCGTAAAGACGAACACCCTCGTACCCAGACCACGCGCGAAATCCTGGCCGGGCTGCCCCCCTTCTTCCGCAAAGATGGCTTCATCACGGCCGGAAATGCCTCCGGCATCTGCGACGGGGCCGCGTCGCTCGTGCTCGCCGACGCCGACTGGGCGGAAAGCCAGGGTCTGAAGCCCATTGCCCGGCTGGTGAGCTGGGGAACTTCGGGCTGTGATCCCAGCATCATGGGCATCGGCCCGGCCCCCGCCTCGCGCCGCGCCCTCGCCAAAGCCGGGATGACCCTGGATCAGATGGCCCTGGTCGAGATCAATGAGGCCTTCGCGCCCCAGTACCTTGCGGTGGAGAAGGAGCTGGGCCTGGACCGCAACATCACCAACGTCAACGGCGGCGCCATTGCGCTGGGGCACCCGCTGGGCGCTTCGGGAGCGCGCATCACCGGTACGCTGATCCATGAGCTTCGCCGCCGGAAAGAACGCTTCGGCCTTGGTTCGGCATGTATTGGCGGCGGCCAGGGTATGACGGTGATCGTCGAAGCGCTGTGAGCGCCGTGTTATCCGGGGATCATGCGTCTGCTTCCTGAAGAAGTCCTCCGCCGGGAGGCCAGCCAGCTCTGTCAGCGGGTCCACGCGCGCGGTTGGGTAGCCAATCACGATGGCAATGTGAGTATCCGACTGGAGAGCGGCGGCTTTTTGGCCAGTCCGACTGCCGTTTCCAAGGCCGATGTCAGCCCCGAGAGCCTGCTGGTCCTGGATGCCGAGGGTAAGGTACTGTCCGGGGGGCGCAAGGTCTTTTCCGAATTTTCCCTGCACCTTGCGGTGTTTCGGGCGCGCCCCGACGTGAGCTGGGTGCTGCACGCCCACCCGCCCACCGCCACCGGCTTTGCAGTGAGCGGGGAAGCGTTGTTTGACTCGCCTTTTATGGCCGAGCCGGTGGTGTCGCTGGGGGCCTGTGTGCCCACCGTGGCCTACGCGGCCCCGGGCAGCTCCACATCGGGCTTGGAGTCCGCGATCAGCAACGTGGATGCGGTACTTTTAGGCAACCACGGGGTGCTGACGGTGGGAGCCGATGCCGAGACCGCCTACCTACGGATGGAGCTGGTCGAGCATCTGGCGCGGATTCAACTGGTGGCGCGGCAGCTTGGCGGGCCCCGCCCCATTCCGGCTGAGGACGTGGAACGTCTCTTGGAAGCCCGGAAGAAGGCGGGTCTGGGAGGGGGCTCCCCATCGGCACCGTCGGCGATGGTGCCCCCACCCGTGGGCGACGTGGCCGCACTGGTGCAGGAAGCCCTGCGGCGCTACCGCTGAGCGCTCACCCGTTGCCGGGATTGCTGGGATTGTTCAGGTCATTGTAGGGGTAGAGGGCCCCGCGCACACCGGCCTTGACGTTGGTGCGAATGCTGAGCTTCTTGCTGGACTTGGACATGATGGACTCCGTTGGTTGGCCGCCCCGGTGTGGGCGGTTCAGTCCTTTACGCAAGGACCGTGCCAGGTCGGCGTATCGGCGTAGAGGCCATTTTCTCCAGGTTTCCCCTATCGTCGGGACCGGCCTCCCCCGGGGTTGCGTCCCGAATGGACGAAGATGCGTCCGGGAATGACGCGCGATGCTCCTTCGGACGCGTCGGCCCGGCTCCGCACCGGGGGAGTGCTGCCGGCCCGGGTTTCGACAGGACGCCGGTGGCGTGGAGGGGCCGCCCCCCTTTCGGCCAGAGAGGAGGAACAGAGCGTGGAGAGTGGGAAAAACGCCGATGCGGATGGGGCACCGAACCGGCATAGCCGGCGACGGTGCACCCATCCGTGGTCCTGCGGTGCCGATGCGGGAGGCACGGCGTTGGTAGCGGTGAGCTGCGTTCGAGGGGCGACTACACGCAAGTGGGGTCGTAATTGCAGGGGTCGCGCCGTGGGTCGAGGCCGGTCCATTGGACGGTGATGCCTGCTTTGACGTTGGTGCGGACGATGAGCTTCTTGCTGGACTTGGACATGCTGGACTCCGTTGGTGTGCCGCCCCTTTGTGGGGCGGTACACTCCTATATGCAAGGACCGTGCCAGGTCGAGTCCAGTAGAAGTAACGCCGATTTTCGGCCGTTTCCGGCGCGAATGCCAAACACGCGAAGCAGGTGAGCGTCCAAAATAGACGTTTTTGCGTCCTAAATTGACGCAGGGAGCCCTTTCAGCGTCCTTGGCTGGCTCACCCAGGCGCTGCCCGACAGGGCCACCCGCCACGGGGCCGACCGATCGGCCTCGGAGGCATAGTCGATGCCCACGCGCGGCCCCACGACCAACGGCGGGGTCTCCGACCGGGCAAAGACCCGGATCTCCGCATCCAAGGGCCGCCCGGACCACGCCAACGGCAGGCCCAGTGCCGCACCCACCTTTCCCGGCCCTGTCAGCAGGACCGGTCCGGATTTCCCGCCTCGACGCTCCCGAATCTGCTCCAGTCCCGCTACCGGCTCTGCCGCGCGGATCAACACCGCCTCCGCCTCCCCCTCCCGCCCGGTGACCAGGTTCAGCATTCGGTGCAGGCCATAACAAAGGTAGATATAGGCATGTCCGGGTGGTCCCCACATCGGCGCGTTGCGAGGGGTTCGGCCGAAGCGAGCGTGGTTCGCCGTGTCCCCCGGATGCCGGTAGGCCTCCACTTCAGTGATTTTGACCGAGACTTCTCCCACTGTGATGATGCAGCCGATCAGGTCGTAGGCCACCTCCAGGGCATCGCGGGCGTAGAAGTCGGCGGGCAGCAGGCGCATGGCCTCACAATAAGCACCGCCTGTGCCCTTACCAGGGGCCTGGATCCGGCTAAAAGAGCCCGATGTGGCTCTGCGCACTCGCCCTGGCGGCCCCCCCTTCTCACGACCCGATCCTGGCACGCATTGATCCCATGCTGCTCCAGGCCGAGGCGCCGCAGGTACAGGTGGTGGTGGAGGGGGGGCTCACCCGCTCCTTGGCGGAAAAGGCGGGATTTTTGGTGGAGGAGGAGGCGGAAGGGCTCCTGCAGCTTCGGATCGCTCCCGCTGAGCTTCCGCGTTTGGCCTCCATGTCCGGGGTGGAGCTGGTCCGGAATCCCTGGCGTCCCAACATCAAAAATACCGTCACCGAGGGCTATGCGGAGGTGATGCTGCAGGACTGGCACCAGGAGCGGCTCACCGGAAAGGGTCTGCGTATTGGCGTGCTGGATGTGGGCTTTGTCGGCCTGGAAGAGCTGCCCGCGGCCGATCGCCCGGCCAACGTCACCACTGATTTTTCGAGGGGAGAGCCGGATCGTTGGGACCACGGCACCGCCGTGACCGAGGTGATCCACGACTTTGCCCCCGACGCGGACTACGTCCTGGCCACCTTCGGCACCGACGTGGAGTTCTGTGCCGCCGCAGAATTTCTGCGGGAGGAGAAGGTAGACCTGATCAATGCGTCGGTGGGCTTCGACAACCTCTGGCCGGCGGATGGCAGCAGCAGCGTAAGCCGCTGTGTGCAGGACGTGGTGGACGGTGGCATCGCCTGGTTCGCCGCAGCAGGCAATGAGAACCGTCGCTATCGCATCGGCGCACTCTCCTATGACAGCGACGGATTTGTAGCGGTGGGCGGCATCTCCGACCTCCAGATCCCCACCACCCTCGGGAACTTTTCCGTGGTTTTTCGGTGGACCGAGCCAATGGGGCAGGCGGAGGAGGATCTGGACTTACAGGCCTTCAACGAGGACGGGAGCCTCTGCGGCAGCTCCTCCCGAAGCCAGGCCGGCCGCGGCTCCCACCCCCTGGAGGAGATCAGTGCCTTCGACTGTAGCACCACCGTGCAGCTCCGCATCGTGTCGGAAGGGCAGACGGCGAAAATCGAGGGGCTCCGCGGCTTCCTCTACAGTCCACTGGGTCTGCCTGCCACCCTGCGTACCTCCGGCGAGGATCTGACGCTGCCCGCGGATGCCGAGGGTGCCATCACCGTAGGCGCCTACGATCCTGCTTCAGACAGTATTTTTGACTATTCCAGCCAGGGGCCTACCGAGGATGGGCGGGCCAAGCCCGATGTGGTTGCACCCTCGTCGGTCACAACGGTCACCTATGGTTTTGTAGGCTTTGAAGGTAGCTCTGCGTCGGCGCCACATGCGGCCGGACTTGGGGCGCTGTGGATCGACGCCACCGGCAAGCGGCGAAAGCCCGAGCAGATCAAGGAATGGCTGATGGATGGCGCACGGGATCTGGGGGAGGAAGGCCCGGATCTGGTCTACGGTGCCGGTGCGGTGCAAGGCGACGAGCCGCCACCCTGCGGTTGTGGCGCTTCCGGTACGGCCTCCCTGCTGCCGGCCCTGCTTGGACTGCTGATCACCCGACGGCGCTTCCACTGAAACCGTCACCGACTGTCCCATCGCGTCACAACCGCAGGTGGGGTGCAAGGCGAAGGCCGCAGCGGTGTCTATTGCTCAGAAGGTGAGACGAGCGGAGGCGGCTTCCGGTGGCCGGCTATCAAGGGATGGGTAGCCCCGCATTCCGCTCGTCTCTCCTCTTCTTTTTGGGGCAAGCTACGCGAAGCTCTGCTCCGGCGTGGGGAAGGCGCCCGCCTTCACCTCGGTCACGTAGCCCTTCATCGCCTTGCGGATCACGTCGTCCAGTTGGGCGTAGTGCTTCACAAAGCGGGGTTTGAAGGTCAAATCCATGCCCAGCATGTCGTTGCAGACCAGCACCTGCCCATCGCAGCCCGGCCCCGCACCGATGCCGATGGTGGGCACCTGCAGCGTGGCGGTCAGGCGGGTGGCCAGCTCGGCCGGAATCATCTCCATCACGATACAAAAGGCGCCTGCTTCCTGGATTGCGACGGCATCTTCCAGAATGCGCTCCTGGCCGGCCGCGTCCCGCCCCTGCACCTTGAAGCCGCCCAGCGCGTGGACCGACTGCGGGGTCAGGCCGATGTGGCCCACCACGGGAATGCCGGCATCCACCATCATCCGGACCGCTTCAGCGGAGCGCACCCCACCTTCGATCTTCACCGACTGTGCCAGGCCCTCCTTCACCAGCCGTCCGGCGTTCCGAAGCGCCTGCCGCGGACCCACCTGATAGCTCATAAAGGGCATATCAACGGTCAAATGTGCGCGGGAAAGCCCCGCTGCCACACAGCGACCATGGTAGATCATGTCGCGCAGAGTGACCCGGAGGGTGTCCGGCTGGCCCTGAACCACCATTCCCAGGGAATCGCCGACCAGCACCATGTCCACCCCGGCGGCGTCCGCCATCTTGGCCATGGGGTAGTCGTAGGCAGTCAACATGGCGATTTTTTCGCCTTTGCCTTTCATTTTCAGGATGTCGGGCGCGGTGATGCGCGGCAAGGGAACCTCCTAAGCGCGGGGCGTAAACAGGGTACCGGCCGATCCGGGAAGCTTCCCCTGCAGGGCTTCCTGGATAGTCTTTAGGATCCAGGCCCGATCTTCGGGACTGTCCACATAGTTGAGCTGATCGGTGCGCAGCGAAAGCAACGGGCAGCGCTCCCAGGTGGACCAGAGCTCCAGGTAGCGCTCGCGGAGCCCTTCCAGGTAGGCGCGGGGAATCTTCTGCTCAAAACCCAGGCCGCGGCGACGGATTCGGTTGAATATCACGTCCGTATCGGCGTCCATAAAGACCACCAAATCGGGACGGGGCAGCGGGTCGGGCAAGAGCCCCACCAGCTTGCGATACAGGTCCAGCTCGTGGTCGCGCAGGGTCATCTCTGCAAAGATCCGGTCTTTCTCAAAAAGGTAGTCCGAAACGATCAGTGGCGCGAAGAGGTCCTGCTGGCGGATGGTCTGCTGCTGCACATAGCGGGCCGCCATGTAGAAGAGCTGCGTGGGCAGTGCAAAATGCTCGGGATCGGCGTAGAAGCGGGCCAAAAATGGATTGTCGTCGACCGGCTCCAACACCAGACGTGCAGCATATTCCCGCTCCAGGATGTGGCAAAGAGAGGTTTTTCCAACCCCAATCAGCCCTTCAATGACGACCAGACCCTGCAGGGGATCTCCGGGAAGCCGCAAATGTAGCATGAGGGCGCTCAGAGCGCCCGATACATTGTCTTAAGCTGCTCCCGCTCGGAGAGGCGTTCCCAGATGGTGTCCAGGGTCCAGGCTGAGAATCGCTCCATGGTGTCCACGTCTGCTGGGGTGACACCCAGGCCGAAGCGCACCCGGTCGGCGGCCGCCGCCGCCTCGGCCATGCCGTGGACCTCCACCGCAGAGTACTGCTGCAGAACGGGCAGGGCGCGGCGGGCCAGACCCGATGCATCCTCGCCGGGCAGAGGTTCAACGCCCACATCACCCAGCGCGATCTCCACCATACGCCAGCCCTGCTCGATGCGGGTGGTGGGCGACACATTCCACAGGGGATCGCGCAGGTGCCTGAGGAGGAGGAGGCGCCGCACCGGGCGGTAGCCCACCAGCCAGGCCAGCGCCGTCAGCACCAGGATCAGCAGGCCGATAGACACCGCGGTGGAGGCCTCTTTCCCCGCCTCGACCGCCCGCTCGCCCAGGCGCTCCATCCGCTCCATCGGGCTGTTGCCGCCGCTGCTCCCACCACCGGAGGTCCCATCGCCGGAGCCCGAAGATTCTCCCCCGGCGCCGCCGCCATCCGCCGTCCCACCGCCCGCGGTTCCATCGCCAGAGGCCCCTCCACCGGAGGAGTTCCCGCCGGATTGGCCTTCACCCGAAGCTCCGTCGCCGGATTGGCCTTCACCCGAAGCTCCGTCGCCGGACTGGCCATCACCCGAAGCTCCGTCGCCGGATTGGCCTTCACCCGAAGCTCCGTCGCCGGATTGGCCTTCACCCGAAGCTCCGTCGCCGGATTGGCCTTCACCCGAAGCTCCGCCGCCGGATTGGCCTTCACCCGAAGCTCCGCCGTCGGACGATCCGGACTGGCCATCACCCGACGATGCGCCGCCCGTCCCGCCCCCATTCGAGCCACCGCCCGCCTTGCTGCGGTCGCCATTGCCCCGATCGCCGGCCTTGCTGCGGTCGCCATTGCCCCGATCGCCGGCCTTGCTGCGGTCGCCATTGCCCCGATCGCCGGCCTTGCTGCGGTCGCTATTGCCCCGATCGCCAGCCTTACTGCGATCCCCGGGGTTGTCCGGGGTGTTCTCCGAAGGCCCCCCCACGCCATCGCCATCGGTCTGCACCGCCCCCTCCTTCGGATCGCGGTCCACCCGCCAAAGGTAGGGAGTGATCAGCGCCACACCTGCCGCCAGCATCGGTGCTAACAGGAGTAACAAAAAACTGCTGCCCAGGCTTGCGCTCGCCTGTGAGCCGGTCAGCTCGGCGGATCGGGGTGGGAGAGGAGCGCTCGGCCCGGCCGCCCAGAGCTTCAACCGGTGACTCTCCCTGCTGACCAGGAATGCTAACAATAAAAAGAGCGTCAGTACCAAGGCCACGATGGAGAGGGGATCCCAGATCGCCGCCTTTGCCCCCTCACTCCAGGAGGAATCCTTGCCCGTCTTGTCGGCCCAGATCAGCACGGCCCCGGTAAACCACACCAGCGGTAGCCACAGGGACCACATGGAGCGGTTGGTTTCCAGGCTCCACATGCCACCCCAGGCCGCGACGGGCGTTAAGAGCAGGATCACGCCCAACAAAATCGCCACGGGAGCGGCTCCTGCAGAGGCACTGATCATGGTCAGGTAGAAGCTGATCCCCCAGGAAAGGGCTCCCAGGCTCAGGATCATCCAGGTGCGCACGCGAAAAAATGCAAGGAGCTGCCCGATGAAAAGCCCCAGACCGATCGCGATGCCCACCACCCCCATCACCTTCAGCGCGTTCACCACATCCAGGGCGGTCAGCATCAGCGACAGTGTAAAGAGGATGAAGGTGAGCAGGTTCAGCAGCCAATAGCTGAGGATGGGCCAAAAGGCGGCTTTGAGCTGCTGTATCAAGCTCAAGCTGGTCATCGTAGTCCCCGATACATCGCGGATAGCTGCTCGCGCTCGGACAGGCGCTCCCAGACGGTATCCAGGGTCCAGGCGGAAAAGCGCTCCATGGTGTCCACATCCGCCGGTGTTACGCCCAGGCCAAAGCGCACCCGATCCGCCGCCGCCGCCGCTTCCGCCAGACCGTGCACCTCCACCTTGGAGTAGGACTGGAGTACAGGCGTGGCCCGGCGCGCCAGACCCGAAGCATCCTCTCCGGGCAGAGGAAGAACGCCCACATCTCCCAGGGCAACCTCCACCAGACGCCAGCCCTGCTCAATGCGGGTGGTGGGCGAGACTTTCCACAGGGGGTCGCGCAGATGTCGTAGGAGTAAAAGTCTTTTTGTTGGTCGCCACCCGACCAACAACATCAATGCCAGTAGAACCAGCACCATCAGCGAGATAAAAGTCGCTTTGGCAGCCTGTTCCGCCGCCTTCTGCATCTGCTGGAGCATCTCTTGGAAGCGCTCCAATCCCTCAAAGTCGCTCGGGGGTGCGGGCTCCGGGGAGGAATCCGAGGCGGGTGGCACATTTTCATCGGGTTTGTCGCCCTCTCCGGTGCGCCAGAGGTAGGGGGCGATCAGCGCGGTGGTCCCGGTCAAGACGACGCCCGCTCCGAGGAGTACCAGCAAGGAGAGGAGGGTCAGGCGCGGCCGTGAAGCTGACTTTTCTGGCTTTGCGGGGGGGAGGGGGGCGTCGCGACCGCGCTTCCACAGCGCCAGACGATGGGTTTCGCGGCTGACCAGGTAGAGCAGCAGGAGCAGCACGGTGCCGCCCAGCACCGGCACAGAAACAAAGTCCCAGACCGCAAGTTTGTCCCCAGAGAGCCACGAATTGTCGGTTCCCACCTTGTCGGACCACTCAAATATGGCCCCGGTCATCCAGATCAGCGGTAGCCAGGTCGCCCACAGGGCGCGGTTGGTCTCCACACTCCACATTCCGGCCCAGACGGCCGGTGGGCCCAGCAGGAGCACCATCATCACAAAGACGCCCGCCTCGCCAAGACCCAGCGAAAATAGTCCGACATCCAGTGCAATACCGATGGTAAAGATAGCACCCCCAAGGAGGAGTGCCGTCCAGGTGCGGAGTCGGGCCAGGGCCGCGGCCTGCCCCAGACCACAGCCTACCACCGCGATCAGGGCCAGAAAACCGAGCATAAGGAGGGTTTTCAGGTCAGGGCCGTCAGCGGCCAGTACGGCTGCAGAGAAGCACAGGAAGCTGAAGATCTGCGCCAGCCAGAAGAGGCTCACGGGCAACGCGAGCTCCCGGAGTTGACCCAAAAAGGAGAGGCTACTGGTCATACCTTCCCTTTCCCGGAGACCACGCCCACCAGCTTGTGGCCCGCCGCGCCCGGCTCCAGGCGGTAGACCGTGTCCCCCCGGCTCACCAGCTCCTTGTACACCCGCTCACCGTACATTTGCGCATACTGACGCAGGCGCGCCCGCGCGTTGAGACGACTGGAGTGGTACTGAAAGTGCCGGAATTGAGCAGCAAGGCTGTTTTCGTCGGAGCCCGCAGGGCCAGGAAGGAGAAAGAGGTACAGGAAGGCACGCGCCGGTGTCCCCGCCAGCACCTCCAGGAGGCCGGGGTCTTTGGGGCCCAGCGCGTGCTGCGGCGGCAGCCACACCCAGGTGAGGGACTGGCCAGAAAAGGGCGCCGGCGGCGGGCTTTGGAAGCGGGAAGACACCACCACCGCATGCATGTCCTTGCCCACCTGATCCAGCAGCTCGGTCAGCTCAAAGCGGCCCTGCCAGCAGACCCGCGCCCCCAGATCCTGCCAGCGGCTGTGGCCGCCCTTCTGGCAGGCCAACAACTCTACGCCAAGCTCGCCTTTTTCGCTGCGCGCCACGGCCGCCAGGCTCACGCGGTCGCCCCGCTCCACCAGCTCCTTCGCCAGGGAGATCCAGGTTTCCACCACCTGATCCAGCACCTCCTCCACCCCTACCGCATCCTCCAACATCCGGCCCGCAGGGAGGTAGGCGTCGACCACCAATAAAACATTTTTTGTGGAGAACTCCTTGTTCTCGGGAAGGCGCACGTTCAAACGGCCCGCCTTGACGGAAAGCTTCCAGTGAATCCGACGGGTGTCGTCCCCAGCGGCGTACTCGCGGAAGCGGAAGTGATCCTCGGTCGCGAAGCGGTGTGGACGCGTCAAGACATCAGGGGTTTCCAGGGTAGAACGCGGTGGTTCCGTGATCTGCAGGGGGCGGAAGCGCGGCAACACCTTCATCTCTGCCGTGGCGACGCTGGCCAGGGCAATGCGCGTGAAGCCAAAGATGTCCTGGTAGTAAATTTCTGCAGGTCCAAGGCGATACATCCCGCGCGGAGAGCGCCGCAGCCGGCCGCCCACGGTCAGCTCCTTGCGTGCCCCGGCTCCCACGGCATAGCGGCTCACCGTCGCAAGGCGCTCGGGTAGCGGGTCCTCCACCAAGAGAAAATAGCCTGGAGGAACAAATATTTTTCGGAAGGTGAATCGCTCCTCAGCAGCGTCGCCGGTTGAAACCACCGCAGGCACCACCTGCCGGACAATACTCCCCCGGCGAAGGTTGGATTCAAAGGCGGCGACCAGGAAGGTGCTCACCAGCGAGGTGAGCCCCAAGACCCCGTAAAAGAGCAGCAGCGAAATCACACCGACAAAAGACAGGTCTGCCCATTCCAGTCCCAGCGCACAGACGATAAAGAGCAGCCCCGCGATCAGGACGGCCCAGCCGCGCGGGGTCACAATGCGCATGTGGCGATGCAGCGTACGCAGCGCATCTCCGGGCTGATAGCGTCCCTTTTCGCGAAGCTGTCGCAGCTCCCGCATCGTTTTAAGAACCACCCCAACAAGCTGCATCAGCCAGGCGGGGGCGATCACCAGCAGCGACAGCCCCACCAGGTAGGGCAGCGTATCCGCAACCTCACCCACTTCCAGGAAAAGAGCAGCCACAAAGCCGATCAGAAAGGGAAGGAGGAAGAGGCCGCAGCCGTGGAAGCCGATGCCCAACAGCGACCGAAGGACTCTCACTTGAGCGGCACCTTCGCCAGGATGCTCTGCACATAGGCCACGCCCACCTCATCACCCGAGATCACCATGCGGTGCGCCAGAACCTCGGGGGCCAGCGCGCGTACATCCTCGGGGATCACGTAGTCGCGGCCCTTCGCCATCGCGTGCGCCTGGGCGACGCGGGCCAACATCAGCATGGAGCGGGGCGAGGGTGGCGACAGTGCGCGGGTGTCCGAGCGGATGGTATTGGCCAGGGTGACCAGGTAGCGCTTAATCTCCTCAGACAGAAAAATCTGCGGCACCAGGGCCTGCCACTGCAGAAAAGTCGCCTTGTCGATCACCGGCTGTAGATCATCTACGGGTGGTCGATTTCCAAGGTGCACATCCAGCATGTTCATTTCCGCTTCGGCGCTGGGAAAGCCCATGGAGAGCTGCATGGTGAAGCGATCGAGCTGGGCGGCGGGCAGGGCGTAGGTGCCGTCGTGATCGAGGGGGTTCATGGTGGCAATACACAAAAAGGGTGGCTCCATCTTGTGGGTGACCCCTTCCACCGTCACCTGACCTTCGGCCATCACTTCCAGCAGCGCCGACTGGGTCTTGGGCGTGGCACGGTTCAGCTCGTCCGCCAGCAGCAGGTTGGTGAAGATGGGCCCAGGCTGGAAGGTGAACGCTTTTTGTCGGAGGTCAAAAATATTCGTGCCGGTGATGTCCATCGGAAGCAGATCCGGCGTGAACTGGATGCG
>JBEIQS010000228.1:0-8812 GCA_040376425.1 Alphaproteobacteria bacterium
CCAACACCACAGCCCTCCGAACCCCCACACGCCACCGGCAAAATTCCCGCAGAAAGCACACCCTCCAAAAACAGGGCCTTCTCCCGCCCCTGCGGGAGAAGGTGGCGAAGCCGGATGAGGGCGGCCGCAATCGGCGAGACGCCCAATACCCGCTCGGTTAGCCAAAAACAATGAGATCACACCACTATGGCATGGAAGGCGAGGTGCTTCTGGGCCGTGCACACGCCATGCGACGCGCCCCCACGCGGGCCGAGCACCGCCTGTGGCATAGCTTACGTGCGGGGCGCGCCGCCGGAGTCACATTTCGTCGCCAGGTACCCATGCTCGGCTTTATTGTCGACTTCCTCGCCGTGTCCGCCCGGCTTGTGGTGGAGGTGGACGGAGCCTCGCATGACCATGAGCTGGCTATGGACGAAGATCTCCACCGCGAACAGCAGCTACGGAAGGCCGGATTTGACGTGCTTCGCGTGACCGATGAGGAGGTGCTTCAGGACACCGATGCGGTCGCGGAGCGGATCATTCACTACGCGATGGAGCGCAGGGAGAAGGTGGGGAGATGACACTTTTCAAGTTTCAACAACCCTCATCCGGCTTCGCCACCTTCTCCCGCGTGCGGGAGAAGGCCCTGGGGGGGGCTCTTTGGCGGAGGAACACGCGTATTTGTGGGCGGGTGTTTTTTTGAGCAATGAGCCGGTTTCAACAACCCTCATCCGGCTTCGCCACCTTCTCCCGCGTGCGGGAGAAGGCCCTGTTGGCGACATTTTATGTATTCATAATCAAGGTGGGTACGACACCGAGAAGTAGCTGCAGAAGGGACCGCGTGCGGCGAAAGCCTCCTCTCGCCTCTACCTGCGCCCCGCGATAGCAGCCGGTCCGGGAGCCTCACCGTGAACCAGACCGAAAAAGAAGCCCTGCTCAAAATCCTTCAGCAACGCTTTGAAAAGAACATGGGCCGCCATAAGGGACTGGAGTGGTCCACCGTGACGGCACGGCTGGAGGCCAAAGCCGAGGCGCTGCGCGTGCTCGCGGAGATGGAGCGGACCGGTGGAGAGCCCGACGTGATCGGCTACCACGCCGGAACGGTCACCTTCTGCGACTGCTCGGCGGAGAGCCCGACCGGACGGCGAAGCATCTGCTTTGACCGCCAGGCGCTGGACTCCCGAAAAGAGAACAAACCTACGGGAAACGCAGAAGAAATGGCCGCCACCATCGGCATCGAGCTCTTGACCGAAGCCCAGTACCGGGAGCTTCAGACCCTGGGTGCCTTTGACCAGAAGACCTCCAGTTGGGTGCAGACGCCTGCGGCCATTCGAAAGCTTGGCGGCGCACTCTTCTGCGACCGCCGCTACGGCACCGTCTTCGTGTACCACAACGGCGCCGAGTCCTACTACGCGGCGCGGGGCTTCCGCGGTCGCCTGACGGTCTGAGCACTGCCGCTCAGCCCCCCAAAAGAATCCACACCGCCCCCGCCATATTATAGGCTCCGGCGTCGGCACCGTAGCCTGCCAACAGAATATCATCGATGCCATCGCCGTTGGTATCGCCGATGATACCGCCATCGTTGCCGGTGTAGTAGGCCTGCCCCTCGCTATCCCAGTAGGCATCGCTGTCGGTGGCCAGATCGTAGCTGCCGGAGAGGGGGCCGTAGATCAGCCAGGCCGCACCGCCGTTGCCCGCGCTGTAGGAAGGAACAAAAACATCGACGTTCCCATCGCCATCCACATCCCCCGTAGACACCGGACTGATGCCAAGCTGGTCGCTGGCGACCGCCCCATAGATCACCACATCCGCGTTGGAGGCGGGCACCATCCCGCTGCTGAAGGAGGTGAAGATGTACACCGCACCCGAGGCCGAGCGCCCCGAATAGTCATAGTTGTCCGCACTTAAAATCGGATCGTCGGCCCCATCGTCGTTGATGTCACCCGCGCTCACCTCTCCCCCCAAGCTGTCATTGTAGGTGACCCCATAGAACTTGGTGTCTGCCCCCCGCAGCGTGTAAGAGCCGGTCGAGTAGGGGCCCAAGACCAGGTAGGTGACCCCCGCACTACTCGCCGCATAGTCGTTCAGCGGGCTGCCAATCAGCGCATCGTTCACGCCGTCCCCATCCAGATCATGCGCAAAATCGATGGAGGCCCCGGAGTTATCCCACACCGTCTCTCCCACAAAAGTCGCCCGGACCGTCGCAGAGCCATCCGAGTACACATAGGTCTCGCCGGTGGCCGTCGACTGAGACAGATAGCCGCAGGCCACATAGGACGAAGTCCCCGTATAGAAATTCCCCGCATAGGAAAAATCGGTACACTTCAAGGTGCCAAGGTAGGCATTGCTGTTGTAGGCGATCGTCCCCGTCAGAGCCGTCCCCCGGTAGTGGATCAGATCCCAATAGTAGGTGTTGTCACGGAAGGTGGTCACCAGCTCCGGGTAGCCGTCCCGGTTCATATCCGGGAGTGCCCATAGTTTTTCACCGAAGTCGTCGTGGCTGGAGCTGGTACTGTACAACATGGCGGTGGTGTTGTCCGTGCAGACTGCGCTTCCCGACGCAATCGCCCCATTATAGACATACATCATCCCATAGTCGGTATAGGTGCTGCTCAGCTCGTCCTCTGGCGCCCCCACCGCGATGTCCACCAGACCATCGTCGTCCCAGTCTGCCGCCGCCACCGCATAGCCAAAGACATCAAAGCTGCCATTGCCGTAGATCTTGCTGTCGGCGTCGGCCGTGGTGTAGCTGCCGGACCAGATCGGGTAGCAGCCCTCGTCCACCCGACCATCGCAGTTGTCGTCCACGCTGCCATCACAGACCTCCGTGGCGGCCGGATTCACAGAATCAGTAGTGTCATCACAGTCATCCCCAACGGAAATCAGGCCCGCCGTGGGATCGCAGAGCGAGCGCCCGTTGGCCCCATAGCCATCCCCATCCACGTCGCTGTAGTAGGTGGCGGTTCCAGTGACGCCGGTGTCCGCATCGTCGGCCAGACCGTCGCCGTCTTCGTCCGTGTTTGCCGCGTCACAGATCTCCGAATCCCCCGGAGAGACATTCGCATTCTGGTCGTTGCAGTCGGTAGAGGAAGCCACGTAGCCGCTGGGCGCACTGCATGCGTCCACGCGCGTGCTGCCCCCATAGCCATCGCTGTCGCTGTCCAGATACCAGGGTTGATCCAGCCCTTCGTCCACACTGCCATCGCAGTCGTTGTCCAGGCTGTCGCAGCGCTCCGTCGCGCCCGGGTACACCGTGTTGCGGCTATCGTCGCAGTCGGTAGAGGTCGACAGGTAGGAGGAGGAGAGATCGCAGGCGCTCAGGGTAGAGGCGCCCCCGGCCCCGTCGCCATCGGCATCCAGGTAGCCCTGGCGCTGACCGGTGGCGCTGGGGTCCCCATCGTCGGCCAGACCATCGCAGTCCTCATCCGTGTTTGCCGCATCACAGACCTCGGAAGCAAGCGGAGAAATCGCCTGGTTCCCGTCGTCACAGTCCCCGCCCACCGCGATGGCGCCCGCCGGGGCCACACAGGCCTGCGTTGCGACGCCCCCAAAGCCGTCCCCATCCCCATCGGTGTACCAAGGCGAGGTCCCGGAAACGGAGCCGTCCGCATCATCCACCCGCCCATCGCAGTCCTCGTCCCCTCCCCCACAACGCTCGGTTGCCAATGGAGAAATTGCCGCATCGGCATCGTTGCAGTCTCCCCCCACCGCCACCGTCCCCGCCGGCGCCAAACAGGCCTGCGTAACGACGTCTCCCACCCCGCCCCGTCCCCATCCGCATACCAGGAGGACACCCCGGAAACCGACGGATCCGCATCGTCGACCAGACCATCGCAGTCCTCGTCCCCTCCCCCACAACGCTCGGTTGCCGAGGGAGAAATCGTCGCATCCGCATCGTTGCAGTCTCCCCCCACTGCCACCGTTCCCGCCGGTGCCACACAGGCCTGCGTGACGACGTCCCCAAAACCGTCCCCATCCCCATCCGCATACCAGGGGGAGGTACCCGAAACCGACGGATCGGTATCCTCCACCAGACCATCGCAGTCCTCGTCGGTAGCAGAGGCATCACAGCGCTCAGAAGCAGCGGGAGAAACGGCCCCATTGCCATCGTCGCAGTCCCCTGCCGACGCCACAAAGCCCGCCGGCGCCTCACACTGGCTCAGGCTGCGGCTGGCATCCCCGTACTGATCCCCGTCGCTGTCCCGGTAAAAGATGGACCATCCCGCAGAATCCACCGAAGGATCGGCGTCGTTCACCAGGCCATCGCAGTCCTCGTCCAGTGCCGCGCTGTCGCAGACCTCGGGCACCGAGGGATTGCGGAGGCGGTCGGTATTGTCGCAGTCTCCCAGCACATCTGCATAGCCTTCGGGAGCTTCACACTGGATCAACGTGGCGCCTGTGCCATCGGCATAGCCGTCCCCATCCGGATCGCGGTACCAGGTGGGCGCGCCGCTCAGAGAGTCATCGGCATCGTCGGCCTGACCATCGCAGTCGTCGTCGACCGAATTGCAGACTTCCGTCGCCGTCGGAGAGATGGCCGCATCGGCATCGTTGCAGTCTTCGCAGGCCGCAAAACCGTCCGAATCCGCATCGGTCGCCGCCACTGATCCGTCGCAATTGTAGTCCGTGGGATCGGTGCAGTCGGTTTCGGGAGCACCGGGGAAAATGGCCGCGTTGTCGTCGTTGCAGTCACCGGAGTTGGTGCTCTCGCCGCTGCCCGCCGCACAGCCTGTTCCGACCGGGCTCTCGTCCCCAAAGCCGTCGCCATCGGTGTCGGCGTAGATCGGCACACCATCGACCACGTTGTCGTCCACCGTGCCCGAGCAGTCGTTGTCCAGCCCGTCGCAGCGCTCTTCCGCCCCCGGGAAGACCGAAGCGTCGCCATCATCGCAGTCCTCGGAGGCCAGAAAACCATCCGCATCCGCATCGACTTTGCCGGCGGAGCTGTCCTCCCCACCGGACGGACAGGCCAAGAAGAGAAGGAGGAGAGCAACCATCCAAACACCCCGTAGAGGGGACGCTATACCAGCCGCGAAGCTGCGTCAAGGCGCGCGACCGGCTCCCCATCCACCGACGGCGGCCGCTACTCGCGGAGCTGCTGCGCGAGGTAGTTCGGCACGCCGATCTGGCGGATGGTTTCGAGCTGCGTTTCAAGCCAGTCGGTGTGCTCTTCCTCGGAGACCAGGATCTTCTCCAACATCTCGCGGGTGCCGTTGTCCCCGGCCTCGCGCGCCAGCTTGATACCCCGGTTCAGGCGCTCGATCGCCACATACTCCAGCGCGAGGTCCGCCTTGAACTGCTCCTCCACCGTCTCGCCCACGTTCAGCTTGGCCAGGCGCTGCAGGTTGGGCAGCCCCTCCAAAAAGAGAATGCGGTCGATGATCTGCTCTGCATGACGCATTTCATCGATGCTCTCCGCACGCACCAGCTTCTGAAGGCGCTTGAAGCCCCAGTTCCCACACATCTTGGCATGAATGAAATACTGGTTGATCGCAGTCAACTCAGCGGTGAGCACTTCATTCAGGATCTCGACCATCCCCTCTGCGGCTTTCATACAGCCCTCCGTAGAACGCCTGTGTAGCCGACCGGGCCAACGCCGTCAAAGGAGCGGCAGGAATTCAGCCGCAGGCGCGCTGACAGCGCTGCTCGTCCTCGACCGACACCTCGCGGATGGTCGCCTCGATCTCCTCCCGGCAGCTCCCGCAGCTTCCCCCCGCACCACAACGACGCTCGACCTCTGGCAAATCCCCAGCCCCCGAAAGGATAATCTGCCGAAGTCGGCTGCTTGAGATGGCCTTACAGACACAGACGATCACCGCGACCTCCATTCTGATTTCGAGTCTCAATATCAGTATGCACCGGTGCGGCGGCGATGTCAAGGCGGCTGTGGAATGGGCCGGCGACGGAAAAACCAACTACCTTTGCTGGAGCTTCCGGCGGGCTTCAAAGCGGGAAGGGAGTATCCCCAGCAAAAGCTCGGCCACCGCCTCGGCGATGGGCAGCCCCGCATAGCGCTGCACATGGTCGAAGAAGGAGATGGAGTTGATCTCCAGGAAAACGAAGTCGCCCTCTGGCGTTTCGATCAGGTCCACCGTGCCGAAGTCCAGACCAAGCTCGTCCATCATCCCCAGCACCGCCGCCTCGACCGCCTTGGGCAATCCATCGAAGGCTCGAAAAGATTGAACAATCGCAGCATCTGTGCGCCAGTCCAAGACCTCGCCTGGCTCCACCGCCGCGCTGAACACTTTCGGGCCCACAACCGTAAGCCGAAGCTCCCGCCGTTTGAGGATCTTCTCCTGGAAGAGCATCGGCGCCAGCTCCAGACCGGGCAGCGGCTCCCCCGGGGCCAGCTCCATCGTCGGAAAGGACCTGTTTTTCCCGTCCTCGCGAATCATCACCCCGCCGCTCTCGATCAGCTTCACGATCATTCCGCCCGGACAAAGCGATGAAAAGGCCGCAACGGCCGCCGGATCATTGCTGACCAGAGAGCGCGGCACCCGAAGACCGTGGCGCTGCGCCAACCGCTGCATGCCGGGCTTACGCGGGCTCCCCAGCAAAGAAACGGGCGGATCGACCACAAACACGTCCAGGCAGTCCAGCATCGACCAGAGGGCAGCCTGGGCCTGGTGGATGCAGATCTCGCGGTGGGTGGGGTCCAGCTCGGCCGGCAGCGCCTCGCCCGCCTCCATATGGCGCACCCAGACCGCCTGGATCGTCGTCAGATCCACACCGTTGAAGCGGCCCGAAGGTGCCCCCTCCGCAGCAAAAGAAAGAAGGAGCCGGCCCGGAAAATCCTCTGTCGAGAGGATCCAGGGCTCGGCTCCCAAGCGGCGAAGGGCCGCCGCCACCAGGGCCACACAGGGGTCGTCCTCTTCCCGAGGACCGATCAGAAGAATGGACATGGTGGCTCCGCGGCGATCAGCGCTTTACTTGCGGGCATCCTCGGAAAGCTTGGCGCGGCTCTCCAGAGCGCCGGCGCGAACGCCAGACTTCACAACCAGGGCACGATCCGCAGCTTTGACAGCGAAGAAGGGAAGCATGTGAACTCCGATGGACCGGGGTTGAGCGGTCTCGACCTATCCATTTGCAAAGGCCGTGCCAGGAATTTCGGGCAAAAAAGAGACGTTGGCTCGTGGCGGGAGGATGCGCGCGCATCCGGGCGCGCAGGGGGGCGCGCACGCGCAGGTCGGGCGGTTGCGGGCCCGGCGCACCGGCGATACGGCCCGGAGAGGTGCCCCGTGAAGCTGCCTCGCCCGGTTGAAATCCTAAGCGCACTGGCCGGGATCGCCGCCTGCGTGGTTCAGTGGCTGGAACAGGCCAGCCTTGGTTTTCCGGACGGTCACCGCACCGAATTTGCGCGTGCGCTCTACTGGCCCCACCTTGGCCTTGTGGCGATGGGCATCGTGATCGCGCTGGGAATGTTGTGGCCCGGCGGGCGGGGGCGCTGGTTTTTATGGACGATCCTCCTGGTTCTGATCGTGGCGGACTGGCTGCTGCTGCCCCTGGTTGGCACGGCGATGGGCCTGGACAACGGCCAGGGAGGCTGAGCGGCTGTCCGAAATCTGGCTAGCGGGTGGCCAAAGATAGACATGCCCACGCCCGGGCAAGGATCATAGGCTGTACCCGGAGAACAAACCCATGAACCGACTCTTTTCCAGGAACTTCTCGATGCTCCTGGCCGCCGGGCTCTGCACGACCACCCTTTCCTGCACCGCGGATGGCACAGAAAAAGAGTCTTTTGTGGAAAGTGATGGCTCGGCCACGCCCACCACCCTGCGGACCCCCGCTGCGGGCACCAGCATCAACCAGCCCGCCAAGAACACGCTGTATTTCTGCCCCAGGGGCCCGCTGCCGCTGCCCCCGCTCACCAAGCCCGCCACCCCCTGGGTCCAGGGCACCACCATCACCATCGCCGACATCCCCTATGTCGAGGGAGAAGTCACCTGGGAAGCCGAGTTTGAGCTGACCGTAAGCGAAAGCGAGCGGCACATGAAGGGCAACGGGCTGCCCAACCACCCCACCGGTCGCTTCCCCGTGGAAGAAGGCACGGAAGCCTACAACTACTACGAGCCCCTGCCGGTGGACGGCTACGAAAACGCCGCCGCCATCCCCATTGCCGCCTACGACCTGGACATTTCCATTCCGCGCAACCCTGTGCCCAACGAGGAGCCCACCTGTGTGGACTCGATCTTCACCGGTGTGGTCACCCAGACCGGCGGCACCTGGCATGCGGACGTGGCCATTGGCGACATGATCAACCTGCTGGATCCGGTGGCCGGGCTGCCGATGGATTCCTGCTGGGGGCACCCCTACGCCGAGCAGTACCACTACCACGGCTTCTCGTGGAAGTGCTTTCCGGATCAGGGAGAGCCCGGCGTTCACTCTCCCCTCTTCGGCTACGCCATCGACGGCTTTGGCGTGTTTGGGCCCCTGGGAGAGGACGGGGTGATGGTGGACAACGAGGATCTGGACGAATGTCACGGCCACACCCACGAGATCGAGTGGGACGGCGAAACCAAGAAGATGTACCACTACCACGTCAACAACCAGTATCCCTACTCGATCGGTTGTTTTCGCGGAACCCCTATCGATCTGCCGGAGAACCTGCAGCACTGAGGGAGCGGGGCCGGCGGGCCGATCCCGATGGCCCCCTGCACGGCGCCCCATCCCGGTCGCGCCCGACGACGCTCAACCCAACGCCGGCGCGTTGCTGTAAAACTGGCGGGACCAGGCGCGGTATTGGCCCACAGGTCCATCGCCGCGGGCCAGGGCCGGCGGGTGCATGTAGGTCTTGTTTTTCCAGATCGCGAAGTCCTGCTCCACCTCGTGGCGG
>JBEIQS010000173.1:0-12516 GCA_040376425.1 Alphaproteobacteria bacterium
AAACGCTCTACATCGGCGATGTGGTGGGCTCCACCGACATCTACTCCCTTTCTTACTGAATTTTCCCTTCTGACGCTTGAGGTTTCGATGTTCTCTGTACTCACCCTCCTGATGGTCGCTCCGGCCTCTGCCTCTTCTCACCGGGAAGCCCCGGCAATTTCGCTGGATCCCTCTGCGGATCTCACCGACTTCTACGCCTTTCTGGACCCCAACGACAGCAACAAAGTGGTGTTCATCTTCAACGTGAACCCGCTTTCTGCACCCGGCGGCGGCCCCAACTTCCATCGCTTTGACGATAACGCGCTGTACTCCATCAACATCGACAACGAGGGTGATGGCGAAGAAGACATCGTCTTCAACGTGCGCTTCGAGACCACCTACACGACCGACGCCTTCGGCAATAACACCTTTATCTACAATATCGGGGATGTGGCCACCCGCAGCAACGTGTACCAGCAGCAGACCTACACGGTAACCCGGGTGGACGACGGCGTTTCCAGCACCATCCTCGCTTCTGGCGAAGTGGCGCCGGCCAACGTGGGCACTCAGAGTGGCAGCAACTCCGGCGGCTACAACCCGGAGTCCTCCGCGGGCGGCACCATCACCAGCAGCTACATCGAAACCTCCGGTAGCTACAGCTTCTTCGCCGGCCCCCGGCAGGAAGGCTTCTATGTAGACCTGGAGCGCACCTTCGACCTGCTGAACCTCGCGGGCGCCGACGGTACCCCCAATAAAAACACGCTTCTGGGCTACAACACCCACAGCTTTGCGATCAGCCTGCCCGTCACCTCGGTGACCAAGGACGGTCTGGCGCCGACTTCTGCCAACTCCAACTCGATTATCGCCACCTGGGCCACCACCTCGCGGCAGGCGGTGACGGTGCGGCGCCCCGGTGAAGACGACAAGCAGCGCGGTGGCTGGGTGCAGGTTTCCCGGCTTGGAAACCCGCTGGTGAACGAGGTGGTGATTCCGGTCACCGACAAGGACACCTTCAACGGCGCCCATCCCCGCGACGACCTCCAGTTTCTGTCCTACGTGCAGACCTCGCTGCTTGGCGCCTACATGAACGTGGTGCTGGGAACCACCTGCCCCTCCACCTACGATGCCGGTCTGGGCATCGGCGGACGGGAGGATTTGATCCTGGCCTTTTTGACTGGGCATCCGACGCTGGGTACCATGCCCGATGGCTACGCACTCGGCGGGGCAATCCCCGGTGAAGCCGGCAAGACCTTTGGTGCCTTTGAGGCGCTGCGTGTAAACCTGGAAGGCGACGGCTTCGGCCAATGGCCGGATGGACGTTCCGTCGAGAACGACGTGGTGGACGTGGCCCTTGGTGCGGTCTGTGGTGGTCTGGCCTCTTCCGGCGAGGGTTTTGCGGTGACGGACGGCGTGGACTCCAGCGGCCTGACCTACCTCAACAGCTTCCCCTTCCTCGGGGATCCTTGGGCCGGGGACGACCACCCGACCGGTGGGCACGACGAGTTGTAAGAGACGGATTGATAGAGGGAGAGGTCTTTTTCAATAAAGATCTCTCCCTTTTTCGTCCCCGTGGAAAGGCGCGGTGCTGCAGCAGCAATGGGGGCCTGGCCTCCGCGGCCTCAGCGCAAGCGGTACCAGGCTTCTCCACGGCGGGCACCGCACTGCCAGCCCACATGGATCTCCAGACCCCGGCGGTCTTCTTTTGCGGCTTCAATCTCGATCTCCAGCAGCACCTCGCCCCCGCAGTCCAGCGGCAGCGGCAGAAAGTGGTGGCGCCAGTGGGTGAGCGGCGCGGAGGGATGGGTGGAGAGCTGGTGCCCATTGCCCAGATCCAGTTGAAACCAGCATCCCAAGCCGGTGATCCGGTCCGCGTGTAGCGTCACCGTGCCACCGCAGGGCAGGCGGCTGGGGGCCAGGACCGTACACAGGCGCTGGCCCGGCCCTCCAAGCTGCTCGGGCAGCAGGGTCGTCGTGATGCCCCGCCGCAGCGCGGTGGGGATCAGCGCATCCAGATGTACACCTTCATAGCGGGAGAAAGGGCATAGCGCCTCTTCCAAGGGGGCCACCGCACTCACCGGCGCCACCCACAGCTCCACGGCCCCCGGCAGCACCGTTCCCCCCGGCGCAAGGTTGTTTTCGCAGGTGGTCACCAGGTCGTCCAGGCCGGCTTCTGCCAGGGCCCAGGCCCCGAAGGTCTCGGTGATCACCAGATCCACCGGCTCGGGAAGGCGGATGTCCCGGAAATCCCCGCGAAGCAGGCGCACCTGTGCCTGCAAGCCGGACCGCTCCACCACCCCCCGCGCCGCCTCCAGGATGTCAGCTTGATCCACGGCATAGACCACCCGCGCCCCCGCGCGGGCGGCCAGGCAGGCGAGGATTCCGCTGCCCGTGCCCGCATCCAACACGGCCATGCCCGGACGCACCGCCGCCCGGATCGCGGCGGCATAGGCGTCCACGCGCACGCGGTCCGCAAGCATCCGTCGGTGCACATCCAAAGCACTGAAATTATGGAAAAAAACGGGGGTGTGGTCGGCGGAGGGTGCCTCCACCAGCAGCCCGGCCTCCACAAGCTGCCGAAAACCCTGCGCGCCCAGCGGACCATAGCGGGCGGTCACCTCGGCCTCCTCCCGTGGGCGGGCACAGAAGCTGAGGAGCTCCAGAGCCGGCGCCGGCAGCCGGGCACCGATGCCACGGGTGAGAACCCGCGAAAAAAAGCTTCCATCCGCCTGTATGCTGATCGTAAGACTGGGGTCACGCACCCACGCCGCCATGCAAACCTCCGCGGCGATTCTACCAATTGCCGGGAGGGCGAAAAGTAAGGGGACATACAGAGTGGGAGCGAGGCGTGGGACAAAAATTCGAATAACCCCTATAACCTCTTCCCCACCCCCTCCACTACCGCCCCCACCAGCACCTGATCCAGCCCAGAACAGGCACTTTCCGGAGGCCCCACCACGGGGTCCGGCGCGATCGCCACCGGAACCGGGGTGGCGCCGCCGCTCAACGTAGCCGTCAGCCGCACCCGACAGCTTGCATGGGTGGTCTCGTCCTTGCGCCCAACCGGAACCACCGTGAGCACCAGCATCCCCTCCAAGCTCCGTGCCCCAGCCCCTTGACAGGTCAATACATCCTCGGTAGCTTCTCCCTTGAAAAGCGCCGCTTTCTCCCAAGCCTGCTGCACACAAGCGCCCACGTTCTCAGTGCCATCCATCGCCAGAAGAAAACGCACGACACCCCGGCGAAGGTCTCTAGCGGTCGTCACGGTTGGCGTACGCGGTCCCCCCTCCGCCAGCACCTTGGCAGCGATGGGGTTCAGCGCTCCGGGTTGCGCCGGGGTGTAGGGTGGCGCTTCTTCCTTGGCTACCGGGTACTTCAGCGGGTTGATGGGAGGCGTCGCCTGTTGCTTCAGCAACACGACGATCAGCGCTGAGGTGGAGACGAGGGCGATGGCGCCGGTAACCAGCGTGGAGCGGGGGATTGCCATCTCTTCCGGCTATCCCGCAGGCGCCCGACCTCCCAGCATGCGCCTAGTCCCAACCGCAGCCGCGCGCATAAAGATCGTCTCCCGCGGCCGCGTAGGTCTCGCTCCAGGTACCCCAAAAGTCGTCGACATGGCGCACAAACTCGGCGACGTCCGGGTCGGCCGCAGCGGCAGCGGCCATCGCCGCGCCATCCGGGTCAATCCGGCCATCCGCACTTCCCAGGCCGGGAATCCGCGTGGACAGGCGCGCGACCCCCTCCCCCTCTGCCCAGGGATCGTCCGGGCCCGCCGGGTGTAGCCCGGGCAGGTCCGACCAGGCCTCCACAAAAGTCATCTCGCCCGCGTCGTTGAAGGTGAACTCTTCAAAGATCGGACAGTCTTTTCCGTCGATCAACATCGTTACCCGGCAGCGGCCGAAGGGCTGCACGTCAAAGGCCCTGCAGTCCCGGACGGGCACGGTGGTGTCGGGGTACACCGCAAGCACCACCTCGTCCACCGCCAGGGTCAGCTCGGCGCCGTAGCCGGTGAGCAGCAGCCACGGCGGCCACTCCCAGCGCGCCACCAGCTCCGAATAGGCGGGCTCACTGGTCGGATCAGCGCTTGCATCCAACGTATCAAAGTAGCGCTGCCCCTGGTCCGCATAGTAGCTGTCGGACTGGGTGGGCCGGCTGCAGGTGGACAGTGCATCGGGGCCACATTCCGGGGCGGGCTGTTCTTTTTCGGCGGTGCAGGACCACAATGGCAGCAGGCAGGTGAGCAGAAGGCGCGTGCGTAGACAGTGGGACATCGGTGCTTCTATCCCGCGGCGCACCCCGGGGGGAGGCCACGACCACCTTCACCTGCGCGCCCGCAAATTCGTGGGTAAGTGGCCTCTGGCGCCGAAGGTGGATACTCCCACCCGATGCTGCTGTTCTTGATCTCCCTCGCCCTTGCCGCGCCGGAAGGCGAGCCCTGCTCTGACCAGAACCAACCGGGTGACCTCTGCAACAATACGCAGGGTGATCCTGGCATGTGTATTCCCTGCGGTGCGGACGGCATGGTCTGCGACTTCGGGGACACCGGCGAGGGCTCTCTTTTCGAAGACTGTGCAGCCGCCCAGGACAAGGCCGAGGCAGAGGCGGCCGAGGAAGCCGAAGGCTGTGGCTGCGATGGCGGGGCCACCGGTATGGGACTGATCAGCCTTGGGCTGGGTGCCTTGGCCGTGGGCCGGCGGCGCCGCGAGGCGCGTTCGGTCGCGCGATAGCCGTCGATGTTGCTCGTCTTTCTGGCCTGCCCGCAGCCCGCAGAGGAGAAGCCACTGCCCTGCAGTCAGGGCGAGACAAGCTGTGAAGGGGCCCACTGCTGGGCAAAAATGTGTGCCGGATCTTTTGATATGGGCGCCTGGCACGGGCGGGAGCTGGACGGCGACGAGCTACCCCTCCACCGGGTGCAGGTGGCCACCTTCGAGGTGCTCACTACCGAGGTGACCGTGGGCAGCTACGCCGCCTGCGTGGCCGATGGCGCCTGTACGGACCCCTTGCTTCGTGAGGATGTCCCTGCCTTCTGCAGGGATCGGGACGACGAGCACCCCCGCGGCTGCCTGGACTGGACGCAGGCGGCCGAGGTCTGTGCCTGGCTGGGCGGCAGGTTGCCCACCGAGGCGGAGTGGGAGTATGCGGCCCGAAGTGCGGGGAAGCAGCGGCTCTATCCCTGGGGAGACAGTCCCGAACCCTCCTGTGATCTGGCGGTTCTGGGCTACACCGACGGCGACCCCTGTGGGGAGGCCGGGCCGGGCCATGCCTGTAGCCGTCCGGGTGGAAACAGTGCCGATGGACTCTGCGATCTGGCCGGCAACATCTACGAGTGGGTGCAGGACAGCTACCAGGGCGACTACACCGGCGCTCCCGACGATGGAAGCGCCTGGGAAGTGGAGGGAAACTACCGGATTCTGCGCGGCGGTGGCATCAACTCGGACGAGCAGGTCACCACCACCAACCGGGTGTTTCATGATCCCACCTTTGCCTACTCGGGCGCCGGAACCCGCTGCGTGCGCTGACGAGCTTCCGGCCGCAGCCGGGATACAGGGGCGCACACGGAGGCGGCATGAACGACTCGGCGGTGGGCCTTCTGGTTCTGGCGGTGGCGGTCGTCGTAATAGGCGCCGCTATCTACTTTAATCCATCCGCGGTAATCCGTCGGAAGCTGCGCAAGGTGCCCGCCCAGGACATCGGCAGTCTGGTGCCCGGTACGCAGGCGCGGGTGCGCGGCACCATCTCCGCCGACGGCGAGCTGCTGATCGCACCGCTCTCGGGGCGGCGCTGTGCCTGGTACAACGCCACGGTTTCCGAGTATCGGAAGAGCGGCAAAAATGGACGTTGGCACGTTATCCTCACCGAAGAGCGCGGGACAGACTTTGTGCTCCGGGATGCGACGGGACAGGTCAAAGTGCGCATGACCAACGCCAAAGTGGCATCCACCCCCGATCAGCGTAGCCAGTCGGGCACCTTTGACGATCCCAGCCCCACGGAACGGGCCTTCTTGGAGGCCCACAACCGAAGCGGAACCGGCCTTTTTGGCCTCAACCGCCGCCTGCAGTACAAGGAGCGGGTGATGGAGGAGGGGGAGGCTGTGACCGCGCTGGGTCGGGTGACCAGTGCCGGAAACACCTGGACCAGCCCCCTGCCCGAGCTGGTGCCCGACCCGGAGCTGGGGCTCCTGGTCAGCGATGACCCTGGCACCGTGGGCAGTTGACGCCAACGCCGCCATTGTACCGTCTTGGCGCCGACCCCTTGTCCGAAATACGGCACGACGATGCCAAACCTCCTCCTCCTCCTCCTCGCCTGCTCCTCCCCTCCCTCACCACCGGCGCCGCCCGCCGCTCAGCCGCCTGCGGCTCCGCCCCCCGCGTCCGCTCCGACGCCGGCCGATGTGGCCCTGACCCGCGCGGAAGCCGCCGCCAAGCGCCTGGGCAGCACCCTGAAAGCCCGTGTCGTGGAAGAAATGGGCAAAGGGGGCCCCGTTTCTACAGTACAGGTCTGCAATGTGGAGGCCCCGGCGATTGCCGCCACCATTCAGACCGAGACCGGCGTCAGCCTGGGTCGCAGCTCGCTGCGCCTGCGCAACCCCAACAACGCACCCCCAGCCTGGGTCCAGGACTGGCTGGTCGCGGCAGGCGAAGGCCCCGCCGCGGGCAAAGTTCCCCTGGCCACGGTGGTGGAGGGCAAAGCGCGGGTGATCAAGCCCATCGTGGTGGAGGCCCCCTGCCTGGCCTGCCACGGAGATCCGGCGACGTTGGCACCCGATGTGAAGGAGCAACTTGCCACGCTCTACCCTGCGGATCGCGCGACCGGCTACGCTGTGGGCGACCTGCGCGGCGCCCTTTGGGCAGAGGCCCCCGCTCAGCCCTGAAATTTCCTGCCACAGAGGGGAGGGCTGCCGGCGCTACCAGGTACCGGAGCTTCGGATGCCCTCCCGTGATTGGACCACCCTCCTCAGCCCCCTTCTGGCCTCTTTTACCCTGGGGCTTGCTCCCTTTTTGCCGGAGCCCCATGTGATCGGGAAGCTGCGCTGGAAAGAGTGAACATGTCCAAGAACGTCACCGCCACCAGCTTCCGCGGCGAAGTCACCGAAAGCCCCCTGCCCGTGGTTGTGGACCTGTGGGCACCCTGGTGTGGGCCCTGCCGCACCATGAGCCCGGTGCTGGAGGATCTGGCCGCCCGCTATGAAGGAAAGGTGAAGGTGGTCAAGGTCAACGTGGACGAGGGACCCAGCTTGGCGGCTGCCTTCCGCGTGCAAGGCATCCCCACCCTCGCGGTGCTGCGGGGCAACACCGTGATCGACAACAGGTTTGGCTTCGGTGGACGTGCGGCGATAGAGCAGCTCTTTGCCCGCGCGGCGGCCTCCCCTGCTGCCCCCGGTGTCCAGTGAAGCCGGTCCTGGCGCTGTCACTTTGAAACATGTTTCAGGTTTTGTTTCAAGTGAAACATTCCGTGGAATTGTGGCACGGGACTTCCTGCTTTTTCTCTGGAACCCTTCTTGCTCCTGAACGTTGCACATCCCCGGGATTGAAACATGCTCCTTACACTCTCGCTGGCCCTCCTGACCGGTTGCGCCGAAGAAGCCAAGGCCCCGCCCCCAGCAGCCGTGGCACCGGCACCGGAAGCGAAAGCAGCGGTATATACCGCCCCGAAGCTTGAGGATGCGCCGGCGGGTCCGATGGGCGACTCCATCCGGCGTGGCCGCGAACTGATCGTGCGCACCCCGGAGCTGCTTCCCGAGTATGTGCCCGGCACCTTGTCCTGCGCCAACTGCCACCTGGACGAGGGCCGGCAGCTTGGGGCGGCGGCGCTGCTTGGGGTCCACGATCGCTTTCCCAAGTACATGGAGCGCACCGGCGCGGTGATCACGCTGCAGGACCGGGTGAATTACTGCTTCACCCGCTCGCTGGCGGGTAGCCGCCTGCCCGTGGACAGCCAGGAGATGACCGATATCATGGCCTACCTGGCCTTTTTGTCCATCGACGCCCCGCCGTATGGGAAGGTTCCCGGCGTAGATATGCCCAAAGCAGGGCCACTGGTGGGAGACGCGGCGCGCGGAGAAAAGCTGTACACGGAGAAGACCTGCGTCGCCTGCCATGGTCCCGAGGGTGCAGGTACCCGTGGCGCATTCCCGGCGTTGTGGGGGAAAGACTCCTATAGCATCGGTGCATCGATGGCGCGGGAAGAGCGCGCGGCCTCCTTCATCCAGCAGTTCATGCCCAAGGGTATGGGCGGCACGTTGACCATGCAGGAAGCCTTCGATCTGGCTGCCTTTATCAACAGCCACCCGCGGCCGGACTCCCCGAAGAAGGAGCTGGACTGGCCCCAGGGTGGTGCCCCGGCCGATGTGCCCTATGCCACCAACGGGCGCGAAGCCTACAAGCCGCCGGCCTCCCTGCTGGAGCGCGCCAAGCCCGAGCTGGCGGTGGTTCCTCCCCCCGTTTCCGTCCGCCCCGCGGTGAAACCATGAGCAGTGACGCACTTTCACGGCGGGGAATCCTCTCCGCCCTCGCTGCCGGTGCCGGCGTGATGCTGGCGCGGGAGGCCATGGCCGAAGGGCTGCCCGCCGCGCCGCCGCCCGCCCCGGTGGATCCCGGTGCAACCCTCGGAGCCCCCGCGCCCCCGATGGCCCCCCGCTCCACCTTCGAAAACCCGGGAGAGGTGAAACCCTCGGGCCAAATCACCGGTCCCTCTCACTCGCCCATCCAGTCCTTCTACGGCTCCATCACCCCCACCGATCTCCAATTCCAGCGGCACCATGCCGGAATTCCCACCATCGATCCGGCACAGCATCAGCTGATGATCCACGGGATGGTGGAACGCCCCACGATCTTCAGCCTCTCCGAGATCAAGCGCTTCCCGCCCGTGACCCGAATTGCCTTCATTGAGTGCTCGGGCAACGGACGGGCCGCCTACCGCGCCCCCACACCGGACATGACCGCGCAGAAGATTGCCGGAATGACCTCCAACCTGGAGTGGACCGGTGTGATGTTGAAGGAGGTGTTGAAGGAGGCCGGGATCAAGGCGGGCGCCACCTGGATGATGGCAGAAGGTGGCGATGCGGCGCATCTGGCCCGCAGCGTCACCTTGGAAAAGGTGATCGACGAAGCCATGCTGGTCTATGCCGCCAACGGCGAGCCGCTGCGCCCGGCCCACGGCTACCCCCTGCGGCTGCTGTTGCCGGGGATGGAAGCCAACATGAGTATCAAGTGGCTGCGACGTATCGAACTGCGCAGCGAGCCACTGATGAGCCGGGATGAAACCGGAAAGTACACCGATCCGCTGGCCGACGGAACGGTGCGGCGCTTCTCCTGGACGGTAGACGCCCACTCGGTGATCACCAGCCCCAGCCATCCGGACGTACTGGAGGGGCCCGGCTGGTGGCCAATCACCGGAATCGCCTGGTCGGGACGCGGGCGTATCAGCAAGGTGGAAGTGAGCACGGACGACGGAAAAACCTGGGTGGAGGCAGAGCTGTTGGGACCTGTGCTACCGAAGGCCCACGTGCGTTTTCGGCACCAGTGGAAGTGGAACGGACAGGAGACCGTGCTGATGAGCCGGGCCACGGACGAGACCGGCTACGTGCAACCGACTGTAGCAGAGTTTACAAAAGTGCGCGGTTTTGGTACCGACTACCACTTCAACTTTATCAAAGCGTGGCGGGTCTCCGCCAACGGGCAGGTCTTTTTCCGGCCTGAAGCGGAGGCAGCCCCATGATTTTTCTACTGCTTGCATTTGCGGATGAAGCGACTCAAGCGCTGCCTTCGACCAGGACGCCGACCACCGCCGTTTCGGCGCCGATGCAGGAACAGCTCCCTGCCCAGTACGGTCTGGGCCGGGCCGCCACCGAGGCCGAGCTGGCTGCATGGGATCGGGACGTGGACCCCTCCTGGGCTGGACTGCCCCCCGGGAAAGGAACTGTAGAGCAGGGCAAAGCCCTGTTTCTCGTCAAGTGCCTGATTTGCCACGGCCCGGATGCCAAGGGCGGCAGTGGCTGGGCGGGGCCCGGGCTGATTGCCACGGCCCCCCTGGAAAACTTTGGAGTCACCTACAAAGATCCGAGACTGGTGGGCAACTACTGGACCCACGTGTCGACGCTGTACGACTACGTGTATCGGGTGATGCCACAAAACGCCGCCGGCTCGCTGACGCCAGACGAAACCTACGCCTTGGTGGCCTACATCCTGGCAGAAAACCAGATCGTGCCGCCGACCTTTGTGGCCGATCAGGACTCCATCAAGACCGTCAAAATGCCTGTCAAAGCCACCTTTGTGGATGACAATCGCCTGGAAACCTCCTCCTTCCGTTGAAAGAGCTGACGCGATGATAAAGACCCTCTCCCTCCTGCTCTTCGGACTGGGCCTGTCCGCCGCTGCCGTATGGCTGCCACAGGCCCAGGCTGCCACGCCGAGCACGCCCGCTCCCGTCCCCAAAGGCGGTATGGTTTTTGTTGCAAATGTGGGTCTGGAGGATGTAAGCAGCCTGTCCAATGCGCTGCGGCACGCCAAGCTGGCCAAGGAGTCCGGCTACCTGAAGGACGTGGTGCTGGTCATCTATGGGCGGGCGATTGTGTTGCTTGACCCGGAGCTCAAGTCCGTCCCCGCCAACCTGCGGGAGGAGCTGAACGCCGCCCGGACCGCAGGCGTGCGGATCGTCGCCTGTGCCAGTGCATTGGAGAAGTATGGGATCGACCCGGCGGCGCTGGCCTCTCCCGCCGAAGTGGTCCCGGCGGGAATCGTGGAGGTGGCACGCCTCGTTTCCGAAGGCTATGCAGTTATCCGTTACTGAAACGACGGAATTTTTCGGCCCCTCTTGACCTGTCAAGAGGGGGAACAATCCTCGGCCGCAGGCCTTTGGTCAGTCCGTGCCGGCGTCCACCGCACCGGCCTCCATCGCCTCGCGGATCAGCTTGAACAGCCGCTGCGAGGACTTTTTGGCCTGGGGGCCCTCCCCCTTGGCCTCGCGGACCGCCCCGCGCAGAAGCTGTCGGTCCCCCGCCGGGTAGACCAACAAAAACTTCTGGATGGCCTCGTCGTCTCCGGTCAGAAAACGACTGCGCCAGGCTTCGGCCTCGGGAAGGGAGATGGTGGTGGTGCCCCGTCCCTCGATCGCCGCCTCCACCGCGGCGATGTCCGCCTGCGCCAGGAAGAGCTGGGCCCGCTTCAGGGTCCGGCGACGATCGGGCGTATTGCCGGAGCGGGCCAGAAGATCGAGCTGCTCCTGCGCCTCTTCCGAAAGTGGCAACAAACGCCGTTGCCCCTGCGAAAGTTTGGCAATCCGGTTCGCCAACTCCTTCAGCGCTTCGGTCTCGGCGCGGTGTTCCGAGCGGAGGGGGCGACCGTCCACATCATCGTCTTCGGCGCCCACAATGTACATCTTCTGCTTCGACATCGGAGCATTCTAACACGGGGAACCGGGGCGGCACGGTCGCCGGGCACGTCCCCTGTCCGCCGGCGCGCGGGAGGATGGCCAAAATGGAGGCAGGCTTGGGTGCCTGCCATCGCGTATATTGCCCCCATCCCGGCACAACATGGACCCGAACAGCACCCCTATCCCCTCCCCCACGGGACTGGATCTTCCCCTGGAGCGGCTTGCATTTTCCGCGTCTCTCCTTGGGATTCTGGGACCGATTCTTGTTCAGGGGGCGGCGGCGCTGCTTGGCGTGGGCGCACAGGACATCGACCCGATCGCGATGGTGACCGCCAGCCTGCTCACCGCGCTGGCCGCGGTGGGCGGGGCGGGCATTCGGGTGGGCCCCCTGTCTTCCCGGTGGCTTCCGGCCGTGTTGGCTGCGGCCGCGGGGGCGGGTATGGCTCTGGTGTTGGCGGAAAAAGGTTCATTTGCGCCCGTGATCGGCTGTCTGGGGGCGGTCGGGTTGCTGCAGGGCTTGCTGATGCCGCGACTGCTGCAGAGCCTGCCCGGGCGCCTGGACGGGATCGGAAGGCGGGAGCCCCTGTGGACAGGTGGTACCGTACTCCTGGCCTTTGTGGCGCTGTTTCTCCATGCCCGCCTGAGCGTGTACATGGGCGATCCGGGACACCCGGAGCTGTCGTTGATGCCCAACGACGCCTTCATCACCACCCACTCCTGCCTGAGCGCCTATGTGGAGGGCGCGAGACTTGCCGAAGAAGGTGCAGAGAACCTGTATCATGTGGAGCACTGGCCCCATCTGGCCGAGGGAGCCGAGCCCCCCCTGGAGGCACGCTATCAGCCCTTTCCGCTGGATACCTATGCCTACCCCCCGCCATTTTTGTTATTGCCGCAATTCCTGCTCGGCTGGCTTCCCACCTTCTATGCCCAAAGAGCCCTCTGGTACGCCTTCAACGCATTGGCGGTTGCCGGGGCTCTGTGGACCGTGGCCTGGTGGGTGGGCGGGCGGGCCGGCACCCGGACGCTGCTGCTGGCACCCGCGATCTGGTTGAGTGCGCCGCTGCTGGTCACGCTGCAGATCGGCAATGTACACGCCGTGATTGTGTCGCTCACCTTGGTGGCGCTCGTCGCCTTTGAAACACGACGGACGGCGCTCGGCGGAGCCCTGCT
>JBEIQS010000047.1:0-31580 GCA_040376425.1 Alphaproteobacteria bacterium
GAGGCGCCTTGAGCGGATTGACAATTTCCAGCGTGATGGTTCCCTGCTTGGGAATGGGGATAAACTTACCCTTGCCCGAAGAAATATTGCGGGTGTCCGGGTACTCGATGCGGTGGTGGTAGATGCCCAACAACACATTGGTGAAGGTGTCGGCGATCTGGTACAGCTCCCGCAGGGTGAGGGGGCAGTTTTCGAACTGGCCGTCGCTCATGACGCTGTTGATGATCTGCTGGATCATCGCCCGGATCCGCGGCTCGGCCGGATCTTTGATGGTGCGACAGGCGGCCTCCACCTTGTCCGCGAGCATGATGATGCCCGCCTCGCGGGTATTCGGCTTGGGACCTGGATAGCGGAACAGCGCCTCGTCAATGGGCTCGCCGGGGTTCTGCTCCTTGGCCTTGCCATAGAAGTATTGGATGATCCCGGTTCCATGATGCATAAAGATGTTGTCGATGATGGGAGTCGGCAGCTTGTACTGCAGGGCCAAAAGCTGCCCGTCGCGCACATGGTTGATGATCACCTGTGCACTCTGCGCGGGGGAGAGGCGATCGTGCCGATTTCCGTCCCGTTGGTTTTCGACAAAATATTGGGGTTTGACGCCCTTTCCGATGTCATGGAAGTAGCAGGCCACCCTGGCCAAGAGCGCGTTGGCGCCGATGGACTCGCAGGCCGCCTCCGACAGCGACCCGACGATCACCGAGTGGTGGTAGGTGCCCGGGGCGCGCAGCATGAGCTGCCGCAGCAGGGGGTGGTTGAGGTTGGCGAGCTCCAACAGTTTATAGTCAGTTAGAAAACCCAACAGCTCAAACACGGGCACCAGCCCCAGCGTCAGCAGCGCGCTGGCGATGCCCGCACCCACGGCGGTCGCCACCACAATGAGCATGCGCTGGGTATCCAGCTCGATCAGGTCGGCCCCGGGGCCGTGCTGGCGCGCCAGCAGCATCACCACCGTCAGCCCGGCCCCGATCAGACCACTCTGCAAGCCTGCCCTCAACACCGTGGCACGCTCGCGTCCCTGGCCCACCGCCGCCGCAGCCACCACGGAAGTCGCCAGGTACCAGCCCGCCAATAGCGCCGAGCGGTCCATCTGGGCCGCACCCAGCAGGGAGGCGACCAGGGCGAAGATCAGGGCGCTCTCCGAGTTCACCAACACCCGCACCACCATCGTGGCGCCTGCCACCGGCAGCATCAGGTGAAAGAGGCTTGGATCCAGGGTTCCGTCGGCACTCAGCAGGCTTCCGCCCTCGGCCAATACCCGCCCGATGCCCAGCACCAAGAGCAGCGTCAGCGCCAGGGCCTCCAAGTCATTGGGGCGAGGGGAGAATTTCCGAATGGTCACCCGCGCAAAATGTGCAGTGGCTGTGATGAGCACACCCACAAAAACAAGGTTGCTCAAGAACATCCAGCCGGAGCCGGTGTGCTGGTCGTTCTGACGCAGGGCGCTCAGTTCCACCGCCTGCTGCGGGGTGACCGGGTCGCCCGCCCGAACGATACGCTTGCCCTTGCGGACCTCCACTTCCACGGGAAGCACGGCCTCCGCTGCCGCAACACGACGGCGCTCGGTCTCGGCAGTGTTCTCAAAAAGGTTGGGCCGAATAAGGGTTTTTGCGAGCGCTGCTGCCACCTGAACCCGGCCGGGCTCCTTCACCGTGGACAGGCGCTCGGCCACATACAGGCCGATGGCCTGCCAGGCTTCGTCCACGCTGCGAATGCGGCTGAAATCTCCCAGCGGGCTTTCCTCGGTCACTCCTGCACTGCTGCTTTGGACCAGGATCGTTCCGCCTTCGGGCAGACGGCCGCGGTCTTGGACCACCGGGTAGCGGGTCCCCACGCCCATCAGCTCCAGCGCCAGCTCCTCGACCCCGTGCGACCAGCCTTCCTGCTGAAGAATCTGCAGGTCCACGCTGTCCAGGCGGGTGCCGATGGCCTCCTCGAAGTCCTGGCCCACCGCCTCCAACACCTCCGGTGGCACCTTGCCACGGCTGTCGGCCGCCGTCGCCACCCGCGAGCGTGCCATGTCAAAGGCCTGCGAAAGCTGGCTTTCCCGTGCCTTTGGCAGGCCGTAGTCCAGGGTGTAGACCGGCGGCACCGTGGCGCCGGCCACCTGCTGCCGGCGGGCGGTGGCGTCGGGATCCACAAAATGGAAGGTGGTAGAGGAAACAATACTTCGATCCGGAACATCTCCCTCTTTGTAATTGGGAATACTATTCCAGGAAAAGTCTGTTAGAAGCAGCGCAGCCAGGATGGTCGTAAAGGCCAGCAGCAGCCCCGCACGGAGGTTGCGCTGTGCCAGCCAGGCGCGCAGTCCACTCACGCCGGGTTTCCGGTGGTGCCGTCGGGCCCTTGCGCAGCGGGGACCTCCGGGGGACGGGGGCGGCGCTCTCCGTCCCGATGCTTCCGCTCGTGTTCTCGGCGTTTGTCCTCGCGCTCGTAGGCCTTGACCACCTCGCTCACCAGCGGGTGGCGCACGATGTCCAGCTCGCGGAAGCGGCAGATGCCCACCCGGTCGATGCCCTCGAGAATCCGCAGCGCTTCGACCAGACCTGAGTTGGTTCCCCGTGGAAGATCCACCTGAGTGGTGTCGCCGGTCACCGCCGCTCGGGAGTCATTGCCCAGGCGGGTCAGAAACATCTTCATCTGCTCGGAGGTGGCATTCTGCGCCTCGTCCAGGATGATGAAGGCGTGGTTCAGGGTGCGACCACGCATGAAGGCCAGCGGTGCCACCTCGATGATGCCCTTCTGGATCAACCGGGCCGCACGCTCCTCGTCCACCATGTCGTACAGGGCATCGTAGAGGGGGCGAAGATAGGGGTTGACCTTCTCGGCCAGGTCGCCAGGGAGAAAGCCAAGCTTTTCGCCCGCTTCCACCGCTGGACGGCACAGGACGATCCGGCGGACCTGGTCCTTGAGCAGCATGGACACCGCCACCGCCATCGCCAGGTAGGTCTTGCCGGTGCCCGCCGGTCCCACGCCGAAAACAATGTCATTGGTCGCAAATGACTTTACGTATGCGCGCTGGCCCGGCGTGCGTGGGAAGATGGCTTTCTTCCGTACGCCGGTCAGGATGGTCTCGGCGTGGTAGTCCAGAAGCCGGGCTTCCGGGTCGGTTTTCATCAAGCGAACGGCCTGATCCACATCGGCCAGGGTGATGGGGGTGCCGGTTCCTGCCAGCTCGTAGAGCTGCTCCAGAGCCCGGACCGCGATGTCCACCGGCTCCTCCGCCCCGATGACCCGCAGTTGTGCACCGCGCTGCGACAGCTTTGCGCCGGTGCCCTTCGCGATGATTCCCAGATTTCGTCCCAGCTCTCCGGCGACTTCTCGCAGCCGATCCGCATCGTTGAAGTCCAGAAGACGCTCTGTCGCAGTCTCGATGGTGCACCTCTAGGGGGGTCAATCGGCTACTATACCACAGCGGCCCCCGCACGTTAAGACGAAAATTCTCGAGGTGACGATGCTGGCCATTCCCCGCGAAACCGCTCCCGGCGAGGCCCGTGTGGCTGCCACGCCCTCGGCCGTGCGCAGCCTGGTGCAGCGGCAGGTGCCGGTGTTGGTAGAGCAGGATGCGGGCTTATGGAGCGGATTTTCGGACGAAGACTACCTGCGGGCAGGGGCCGAGATCGTCCCTACACCCGAGGAGCTCTATGCCCGGGCAGGCAGCATCTGGAAGGTGTTGCGCCCCGAGGGCTACGAGCGCCGCCTGCTGCGGGCCGGACAGCGCTTGTACTGTCTGATGCATGTGGGAGAAGATCTGCCGGAAGGTGTGGAGTCCGTCGCTCTGGAGTGCTGGGAGCAGGATGGCGATGCGCCGGTCCGCGCAGCCATGGCCGAGCTGGCCGGCCGTCTCGCGGTGCAGGCAGCCTCGGTGGCGCTGCAAAAGCAGGAGGGAGGTCGAGGGCTTTTTGTGGGAGGCATTCCCGGTGTGGAGCCGGCCGCGGTGCTGGTGATCGGTGCCGGTACCGGTGGTCGGAACGCGGCGATGTTGGCGGCGGCGATGGGGGCGGCGGTAACGGTGCTGGACACCCGTGTGCACGCGCTGCGCAGCTTGAACATTCCGGGCATCAGAACCCTGCCCGCCACGCCGCATACCGTGGAGCGTGCGCTGGCCGGCGCCGATGTGGTCATCGCGGCGGTCCGGGAGGGGCGGGGGGCACCCCGGGTGGCGGGGCGTGGCCACCTGGGCCTGATGCGACCGGGCGCGGTAGTGGTGGACCTGTCCATCACCGATGGGGGCGCCTTTGCAACCACCCCGCGGACCTCGCTGGAGGAGCCCGCAGTGGTGGTGGACGGCGTCGTGCACATCGGCGTACCGAACTTTGCGGGCGCCGTGCCGCGTACAGCTTCTCCAGCTTATTCCTTTGCTTCTTTGTCACGCATTCTCATGGACTTCGAAAATATGTGAAGATATACATCGTGTGCTGCCGGTCCGTAGCGCCAGCCCGACGGACATGCCGGGCGATGGGAAGCCGGCCATGAAGGAGCGCGCGAAAAAAGTCCTCCTCTAAAGCCCCGGTTGCATGCCGGGGCTTCTTTCGTCGCCGGGATTTCGTAGCATTCGATACTTGCCACTTTCCGAAGTGGTGAATATTTCGATGCTTCGAAAGGTTCTGCCCATGCTCGAAAAACAGCCCGCATCGGAAGTGCTTGCTGGCCTTTTTGGTCAGATGATGGGCTTGATCCATGGTCGCTTCGCGAACGAATCCTTGGCGCTGATCCACGAGACCGGGATGACGCTCCCGCAGCTGGTCGCCCTGCACATCCTCCACCACCGCGGCCCGGGGTCCATGGGCTTTTTGTCCACCGTGCTGTCGCTTTCTCCTTCCACCACCAGCCACCTGGTGGACAAGCTGGTGGAGAAGGGCATGGTGGTCCGTACTGAGGATCCCGAGGATCGACGCCAGAAGCGCGTGGAGCTGAGCCCCTATGGTTTCTCGCTGATCGATCGTCTCAACGCTGCCCGCAGCGAAGAATTCAACCTGGCCTTTGCCTCCCTTGATCCCCAGCTTCAGCAGACCCTTGTGGGGGTCTTCGAGCAGGTGGTGGGAGAGCTGCGCCGTACCCACCCCCTCAATCAGGAAGCTGTATGCCCCCCATCGTCCAGATCACCGGTGTCGTAAAGGAATACCCCCTTGGAAAGCAGGTTGTTCAGGCTCTCCGCGGGGTAGACCTCAACATCGAAAAGGGAGAGTTCACCACCATTGCCGGCCCCTCGGGCTCGGGCAAGACCACCCTGTTGAACCTGATCGGCTGCATCGACACCCCCACCCGGGGTCAGGTGCGGGTGGATGGTCAGCTCACCAACGACCTCTCCGACGCAGAGCTTACCCGTCTGCGTCTTCAAAAGCTCGGCTTTATCTTCCAGAGTTTTAACCTCGTGCAGGTCTTGGATGTGTACCAGAACGTGGAGTTCCCGCTGTTGTTGCAGGGGGGCATCTCCGCCGCCGACCGAAAAACGCGGGTGGAAGATGTCATCAACAAGGTCGGGCTGACCAAGTATATTCGGCAGCGCCCCACCGAGCTCTCCGGTGGTCAGCGGCAGCGGGTGGCCATTGCCCGCGCGCTGGTGACCCGCCCGGCCATCGTCCTGGCAGATGAACCTACGGCCAACCTGGACTCCGCGACCGGGCGCGCCATCATCGACCTGATGCGGGACCTGAACCAGAACGAAAAAATCACCTTTATCTTCTCCACCCATGATCAGCAGGTGATGAGCCGGGCCGACCGGATCGTCAAGATTGCTGATGGTGCCGTGGCTTCTGATGTGCAACAGGGGGGGCACTGATGGACCCTATTGCTGTCGGGCGTTTGATCGCCTCTCTGGCCCTGCGCAACCTTTGGGCGCACAAGGTCAAGAGCTTTATCGTGGGGATGCTCCTCGCTTTTGGCACCATGCTCGTCGTCACGGGATCGGCGATGATCGACAGTATGGAGTCCGCCATGCAGAAGTCGGTCACCTCGTCGGTGTCCGGCGAGCTGCAGGTGTACTCCAAAGATGCCAAGGACGAGCTGGCGCTGCTGGGCGGTCTGTCCTTCGGACCGCCGGACATTGGCGAGATTGATGACTTTCCAAAGGTGGAAAAGCAGCTCCTCACCGTGCCCGGGGTGCGCGCCGTGGTGCCGATGGGCATCGTCAACCCGACCGTGTTCGGGCGCAATGAGCTGGACACCCTGCAGGAGCGCATGCGCAATGCCGTTCGCGACGGGGACATGGTTGGCGCGCGCGTGATCGGTCCCCAGATCCGCCAGATTGCCGCTGACCTTCGCGCCGAGCTCCAGAACCGCGCCGCAATTTCCCGCGACCTGTCCGGCATCGAGGAGGAGCGGGTGGTGTTGGAGCGGGTGGACAGCGACGAATTCTGGGCGGGCTTCGAGGCGGATCCGGTCGGAACCTTGGACTACCTGGACTTCAAGCTTGCGCCGCTGGCCAGTGCCGGCCGCATCCTGTACTTCCGCACCCTGGGTGTGGACATCGAGCAGTTCGAGCAGAGCTTCGACCGTTTCGAGATTGTGGACGGAGAGCAGATCCCCAAGGGTCAGCGAGGCTTTCTCATCTCCAAGCGCACCTACGAAGAGTTCGTGAAGAACCGTGTGGCGCGCGAGCTGGATGCCATTCGGAAGGCCGTTGTGAAAGATGGCGGGACGATTGAGTCCACTCCCGGGTTGAAGGAGAAGGTGGCCCGCAACTCCCGGCAATATCAGCGCATTCTCTACCAGCTCAGCCCGGCCGACGCGGCGGTGGTGGAGGCCGAGCTGCGCAAGGACATGCCGGCGGTCCAAGGCGATCTCGCCAAGCTGCTTCAAGAATTTCTGACGGTGAATGACAGCAATTTGGAGGCGAGGTACCAGCGCTTTTACTCGCTGATTGCACCCAAGATCCAGCTCTACGATACGCCGGTGGGCAGCACCATCACCCTGCGCAGCTTCACGCGGCGCGGCTACATCAAGTCGGTGAACATCAAGGTCTATGGCACCTTTCAGTTCAAGGGCCTGGAGGAGAGCACCCTTTCCGGTGCCCTCAACCTCACCGACCTGATGACCTTCCGGGATCTCTACGGCAAGATGACCGCCGAACAGCAAGCCGAGCTGAAAGACATCCAGACCGCCGTCGGTGTGAAGGAGATCAGCAAAGCCGATGCCGAAGCCGCCCTCTTTGGCGGCGGTGGCAGCGTGGAGACCACCACCGAGGCCGCCTCCAGCAGCTTCGACGAGTTTGCGCTGGCCACCATCAAGGGGCGGCGCGACGAGGGGGAGACCGACAGCCGCAGCTACACCCGCGAGCAGCTCCGCGATGGTATCGCCCTGAACGCGGCCGTTCTGCTCTCGGACCCCTCGAAGATCGCGGAGGCCAAGGCGGCCATCCAAAAACTGTCCGATGACACAAATATGGGGCTGAAGGTTCTTGACTGGACGCAGGCCTCCGGCATTGTCGGTCAGTTTGTGGTGGTGGTGCGGGCGGTGCTCTATACCTGCATCTTCATCATCTTTCTGGTGGCCCTGGTGATCATCAACAACACCATGGTCATGGCGACGCTGGAGCGCACCTTCGAGATCGGGACCATGCGGGCCATCGGCGCGCAGCGGAACTTCGTCATGGCGCTCTTTATGCTGGAAACGCTGCTCCTTGGCCTGATTTCGGGCACATTGGGTGCCGCCGCTTCGGTGGCGCTCATCAGCTACCTGGGCTCAGTCGGCATTGCGGCGCCCTCACCGGAGATCATCATCCTCTTCGGTGGTCCCTCCCTCTATCCTACCTTCTCTGCGGGGAACCTACTCTTTGGGCTTGGCGTCATCAGCGCCGTCTCTGTGCTCTCCACCTTCTATCCGGCCTGGACCGCAGCACGGGTGTCCCCCGTGGTGGCGATGTCCGGGAAGGAGTGAGCGATGATTCTCCTTTCTGTTGCGATCAGAAATCTCCTCCAGTCTCCACGCCGCAGCTTCCTGTTGTCCCTGGCCATCGGCATGGTGACCGCGATGCTCACGCTGCTCCTGGCGATCTCGGCGGGGATCCAGGATAACCTGCTGCGGTCGGCCACCACGGTCTCGTCGGGACATGTGAACGTCGCGGGCTTCTACAAGGTCACCTCCACCGATGTGTCGCCTCTGGTCACCGACGTGAGCAAGGTGCGTGCGATTGTGGAGAAAAACACGCCTGGCCTTGTCCAAGTTCTGGACCGGGGGCGCGGCTGGTGTAAGGTCACCTCCGGCACGGCTACGGTGCAGGCGGGCCTGGCCGGCATCGACATTGCAGAGGAAAAGCGCATTCTGGATGTGCTCCAGCTTGCACCGGAGAGTGCCTACAAAGCCGGTGGCTCCGAGGAGAGGAAAGGGGACATCAAGCGCCTCTCTGAGCCCAACTCGGTGGTGGTCTTTGCCGGGCAGGCCAAGCGCCTGGGTGTGGAAGTGGGCGACGAGCTGACGCTGCAGACCGAGACCTCCTCTGGCCGCACCAACACGGCCGACATCACGATTGTGGCCATCGTCGAGGACATGGGTCTGCTCTCCTCCTGGTCGATGTTTGTGCCCAAGCAGGTGATCCGCGAGCTGTACCAGCTCAACGAGGACACCACCGGAGCGGTCTGGATCTACCTGGAAGATATCAACCAGGCGGAAGCGGTCATGGACCAGCTTCGCGATGTCTTCGCCAAAGAAGGCTACCGGGTGATGGATCATGAAGGGGTGCCCTTCTTTATGAAGTTCGAGGGTGTGTCCGGCGAAGACTGGACCGGTCAAGCCATCGACATCACCGTGTGGAAGGACGAAGTCTCCTTCCTGTCCCGCATCATCCTGACCTTTGACGTGATCACCTGGTTTCTGGTGACCATCCTGGTGGTGATCATCGCCGTGGGCATCATGAACACCATGTGGAATGCCGTGCGGGAGCGCACCCGCGAGGTGGGTACGCTGCGCGCCATCGGCATGTACCGCTGGCAGGTCTTGGCAATGTTTTTGTTGGAAGCTGCTGTTCTTGGTCTTGTGGCCACCACAGTGGGCGCGCTGGTGGGCGCCGGGCTGGCCCTGGGACTCGACGCCGCCCACATCCGCATTCCCATCGATGCGATGAAGGCCATCCTGCTCTCCGACGTCCTTCGTCTGACCGTGGCCCCCCTGTCACTGGTCAAAGCTGTAGTGGCTCTTACATTCTTCACCACCCTGTCCGCCCTGTGGCCGTCGCTCCGCGCCGCCTCGTTGCGGCCAGTCGTGGCTCTCTCTCACGCAGATTGAACGGAGTTTTCTATGCGAAAGATGCTTCTTGCGCTCACGCTGTCTCTGAGCATTCCCGCGGTGCCGATGCTCCTGACCCTGGTTCCCGAGGTCATGGCCGCCCCCAGTGCGTCTGAGCTGGTGCAGATGTTGCGGGTGATCGACGACCGGCAGCAGAATTCGGGCGACTACAAGGCCCTGATGTTCATCCAGCAGAAATCCTCGGGCAAGGCGGATCTCATCTACCAGGGTGTGGTCTACCGTCGCGACGAGGCCGACAAGCTGGTCATCCTCTTCCTGAAGCCCCAGTCCGAGGCCGGCAAGGGCTATCTCCGCGCGGATGAAAACCTGTTTATGTACGATCCCACGGTGGGCAAGTGGGAGCGACGCACCGAGCGGGAGCGCATCGGCGGCACCGGCTCGCAGCGCTCCGACTTTGACCAGAGCCGCCTGGCCGAGGAGTACACGCCGGCCTTCGTGGGCGAGGAGAAGCTCGGCAATTACACCGTCAACCACCTGAAATTGACGGCGATCACCGGTGTGGATGTGGCCTATCCGGTGGTGGACCTGTGGCTGGACAAGTCCACCGGGAACATCCTGAAGCGCCAGGACTTCGCCGAGTCCGGCAAGCTGATGCGCACCACCTACTACCCCGAGTGGAGCAAGCTCTACTCGGAGTCCAAGAAGGCCGAGGTCTACTTCCCCAAGGAGATCCGGATCTTTGACGAGGTGGAGGTGGGCACCAGCACCACGGTCGTGATCCAGGAAGTGGATCTGCGCAGCCTGAACGACGCCATCTTCACCAAAGCCTGGCTGGAAACGCAGAGCCGCTGAAAACCTGAAATTCCTTCGGAGCTCCTATGATCCTCTGGTCTTTGGCCGGTGCTGTGGCGCTGGCCGCAGACCCTCCTGCAGAAGTGCAGGAGGAGGCTGCATCTACATGGTGGAATCGCATCCTATCTGCCTGGGTGGCCGCCGAGGGGCTCCACAGCTACCAGATCCAGGTCGAGCTGCGCCTCAAGGAAAATCGCAAGGTAGAATCCGTGGTGATCGCGCAAAGCAGCGCAACGGCGGAGCAGAACCAGCGGTTGGTGGCGCGGCTGCTGGCGGGCCCCCCCGCTCCGAAGGGGACCCCCGCGGTGATCGGCTTCGGCGGAGGCGCCGCCGTGGGTGGGCAGGATGGCATTCCGAAGCCGGCAGTCGTGGAGCTGGCCCCCGTACCCGTCGGCGATCCCACACCCGTTCCAAACGATTCAAGCAGTCGCGACAGCGAAGTGACTGGTTCAGCAAACACCCCTCCAGGTCGCGATGAAAAGACGCCAGAAGTGACAAGCACATCGTCTGGTCGCGACACTGAAGTGTTTGGTTCGCCAAACACGTCCGATAGTCGCGACAGTGAAGTATTCGGTACGACGAACGAACCGGTCAATCGCGACAGTGAAGTGTTCGGTACGACCAACGAGCCTGTCAATCGCGACAGCGAAATGTTTGGTGGTGGAGGCGGAACGGTGGGCAGCGGCGCAGCGCCCACCGCGGAGGGGGCGTCGGTCGGAGATCGTGACTCGGCGATGTTGGGGAGTGATTCCGCTGCCACCGAGCGCAGCTTTATGGACGCTATCAAAGAGGCCGAGAAGAGGCTGGAGATCGGCGGTCGGCTGTACCTGCGTTTTCAGAGCGACTGGCCCGAGGGCAGCTCGTGGAATTCCGAGAACATCTCTGCCCCCAACCTGCTGGATCTCTACGCCGACTACCGACCGGACGAGCATGTGCGCGCCTACGCCGATGCGCGCCTGAGCTACGACTACACGGTGCAGGCGGGCGAAACAGACTTTACCGGCGAGGAAGTCAAGGCGGCCTCCGTAGCGCTTGACGAGCTGTGGCTGAAATTCGACGTGAAGAACCGGCTTTTTGTGACCGCCGGTCAGCAGCACCTGCGCTGGGGAACCGGCCGCTTCTGGAACCCCACCGACTTTCTGAACCCGGTGCCCAAGGACCCGCTGGCGGTCTTCGATGCGCGCACGGGGGTGCCGCTGGTGAAGCTGCATGTGCCCTTTGAACGCATCGGGGCCAATGTCTACGGGGTGGTGGACATGTCGGGCATGAAGTCCATCGAGGACGTGGGGGGGGCGCTGCGCGCAGAGATTGCCGCCGGGCCCGGCGAGTACTCCATCTCAGCCGCCGCCCGAAAGGGGCAGCCGCTGCGGTTGGGAGCCGATCTTTCGATGAGCCTGTGGTTCCTGGACCTGAAGGCCGAGGCGGCGGTGCTGCACGGGGGCGACAGCCCCTACTGGAAGGGCGAGTTCGACTTGGAGACTTTCACCTTTCCCACGGAGAAAGACAGGTCAGAGGAATGGATTCCACAGGTGAGCGTCGGAATCGAGATTCCAATTGCCTACAACGCCGAGGATAGCATCACCCTGGGCGCGGAGTACTTCCACAACGAAGCGGGCTATAAGAACGCAGACCTGTACCCGTGGGTGCTCTTTAATGGCGGCTACAAGGCTCTCTATTTCGGAAGGGACTACGCGGCGGTCTATGCGGCGCTGTTCGGCCCCGGGCAGTGGGAGAGCACCAGCTTCCTGGTGTCGGGCATCGGAAACCTGACGGACAAGACTTTTGTGACCCGACTGGATGTACGGTCGCAGATTCGGACCTGGATCGCCTGGGATTTTTCTGTATCCTACTACTTCGGGGAGCAGGGCGAGCTGCACTACACGCTGGAGGTGCCACCGGTGCCGGGCAACGAGCTGTTGGAAAACGGTCTCACAGTGCCTGCTTCGCAGCTCTCCTACTCCCTGGGTGCCCAGATCCGGTTCTGATCTCGGTAGATTGTCACCGAACGGTCATCAAATCTTGTCGCCGGCCTTGAGGTGGTGCTGCACATACGGTAAAATGCAGGAATGGAGATGACCATTCCGGCGATGCAAGCCAGCCTGCTGCGCGGTTTCGAGCGCGTCAGTGTGCCATTGTTGGCCTTTGCCAACCAAAACCGGCTGGTGAAGACACTGCTGCAGGCCTTTCTTCGGGTGTCTTCCGGCAATTGGGTTTGGTTTCTCTCGAAGAATCTGTGGGAGATCCACGGGCTGGAGAATGTGAGCAGCTTGAGTCCGCCGCGCGGCGTGATTCTGGTTTCGAACCACCGCTCCTTCTTCGACATGTATGTCACGTCGGCAATTCTCTACCACTACGCCAGCTTCATGGGGAAGATGTACTTCCCTGTGCGCTCCAACTTCTTTTACGATAGCCCGCTCGGCGTGCTGGTCAATTTTGCGGTGGCGGCCGGTACCATGTGGCCGCCGGTGTTCCGGGACGACCGCAAAGCGCTGAACCCCATCGGACTGGCGCAGATGCACCAGGCGCTGGAAGAGAAGGGTGCGGTGATCGGCATCCACCCCGAGGGTACCCGTGGAAAGGGCGATGATCCCTACGCTTTTTTGCAGGCGCGGGCCGGGGTGGGCCAGCTTGTTGCCGCCGCCCATCCGGATACGGTGATTGTGCCCTTCTTCATTTTGGGCCTTTCCAACAGCACCATTGGTGAGATTCGCCGCAACTTTCTGCCCGAAGGAAAGCGCGGCGAGCCCATGCGGGTGTGGTTCGGGAAGCCGATGACCGCCGGCGAGCTGAAGGGGGAGGGGGACCCGGTGCGGTTGAGCCAGAAGCTGATGGGGATCATCGGAGAGCTGGCCGAGCAGGATCGAGCGCTCCACGGTGGCCGGTACAAAAATGGGCGTCTTCTGTAGCAGATCGCGCAGAGAATAGGCGGAGTCGGGGGCTGGACGATTCTCACCACCCGGTTAGGAACGGCGCCTTTTCGGAGGCTCCATGTCGCGCTCCTCGATTCCTCTTGTAGACCTCAGAGACTTCTTGAGTGGCGATGCCGAGCGTCGGCAGGCCTTTGTGCAGACCCTGGGCGAGGGGATGGGCAGGCTGGGCTTTGTCGCAGTGGAAGGCCACGGAATCCCCGAAGAGCTCCTGGCGACGGCCTACGGTGCGGCGCGCGACTGCTTCGCGCTGCCGGAGGCGGAGAAGAAGGAGTATGAAACCCCGGAAGATGGTCGTCAGCGCGGCTACACCTCCTTCGGGGTGGAGCATGCCAAGGACCAGCCGGTGCCCGACCTCAAAGAGTTCTGGCATGTGGGGCGCAGCCTGGGGGCGGATCACCCGCTGCACCTCAGCCACCAGGTGCCCCCCAACCTCTTCCCGGCCAAGGTTCCGGCCTTTGCACCCACCTTTACCGATCTGTATGCGCGCATGGATGGCTTCGCCAACCACCTGCTGGAGGCACTGGGGGCCTATCTGGGCTATCCAGAGGGCTTCTTTGCGGAACTTATCAAAAATGGAAACAGTATCCTACGGGTAATCCACTACCCGGACGTGGTGGCACCCGTGCCGGGTGCAGTGCGCGCGGCCGCGCACGAGGACATCAACCTGATCACCGTGCTTCCCGTGAGCACCCGCCCCGGACTGGAGCTTTTGACCCGCGACGGCACCTGGATGGCGGTCCACACGCCCCCCAACGTGATGGTCTGCGACACCGGCGACATGATGGCGCTGTTGACCGGCGGCAAGATGCCCGCTACCACGCACCGGGTGGTGAATCCGGAGGGGGGAGGGGACGGAGGTCGACTTTCGATGCCCTTTTTCCTGCACCCGCGGCCAGATGCGGTGCTGGCTGTGCAGGAAGGGAAGGAGATCCGCGCCGATGCTTACCTGGCGCAGCGGCTGCGGGAGATTGGGGTGATGTGAGAGGGGGGCTGCCGTCGATCCCCTCTCGGTAGCCCACCTGTTCAACAGCAGCCGTACTCGGCTGATGTCTTTAGATGAACCTCACAGATCGCAAATCTGTAGCCTGGACTACACCGTCCCCCACTTCCCAATCCCCACCGAGGGAATCCGCTTCAGCACCGTACTCTTCACGATCTCGCCCAGCACCGTGGCGCCGCCCATCATCTCCATCAGCTCGGCACGACCCTCGGACTTCGAAAATTTCCTCCGAATCAAGTCGGGGCGCAAGTAAAAATTCAGGTAGGCCTTGGTGCGGTAGGAACGGAGCTGCTCTGCCGTAAAGGTCTCGGTTTCAAGCTGCGGAATCGGACCGCCGCCGTTGATCGTGTAGCGGCGCCAGAAGTCGCCGTCCACATAGCCGCGCTCCTGCGAGATACGGTACAGGTCGGTGGCCGGAAGCGCGGTAGCTACGGAGAAGCTGGCCCAATCCAACCCGATGGAAGCGGCAAACTTGATGGTCTCCTCCACATCGGCCGGGGTCGCGTCGTAGTAGCCGATCATGAAGTAGCCGCGCGTTTCGATGCCCAGCACCCGCGCGATCCGGAAGGCCTCTGTGGTCTGCTCCCGGGTGATCTGCTTGTTCATGATCTTCAACACCCGGTCGGTCCCCGCCTCCACCCCCATATGAATGGAGCGCAGGCCGGCCTTCTTCAGCCAGGTCAGCACCTCCCGGTCCACGGTATCCACCCGGGCCCGGATGTTGAACTTCACCTTCAGGCCGCGGCGGAGAATCTCCTCCGCCAGCTTCTTCATCCTCTTTTTGCCGATGGTGAAGGTCTCGTCGAAGAAGACGATCTCCTTGACCCCATAGGTTTTTTCGAGGAATTCCATCTCCTCCACCACCAGCTCCGGCGACCGGAAGCGCAGCTTGTCCGAATACACCTGCGAGCAGTAGCCGCAATGCCAGGGACATCCCCGCGTGGTTACCATTGTCGCAAACGGCTTTAGCAGAGTCAAACAATGATAGCGGTCCACCTCCAAAAGATCCCAGGCGGGCATCGGATAGCGGTCGATGTCCTTGGGCACCGGCCGGGCCGCGTACTGTTCGATCTCTCCGTTGGGAAAGCGGAATACCGTTCCGGGAACACCAGAAAGCTCCGAGCCGCTCTCCACACGTTCGCAGATCTCCAGAAAGGTCTCCTCCCCGTCACCCATGACCCCCAGGTCAAAAATGTCCCAGGTAAGGCTCTCTTTGGGGTAGATGGTGATCTGGGGACCGCCGACGATGATTTTGGCATGCGGAACGGCCACACGCGCCATCTGCGCGATCTCAATGACGGCCGGCCAGCCCAGGGTTTTGGAGGTCAGCGCCACGATGTCCGGCGCGTACTCCCGCACCCGATCGGCCGCCTCCGCGGGCTGCAGATTCTCTGCATGCAAGTCGATGATCTTGACGGGAAAGCCCGCCTGGCGTACCCAGGCGGCGAGCTGCGCCAAGGCGAGGGACGGAAAGATGCCAAGTTTCTCGGCAGCTTTTTTTGAAAGGGGCTGTTGGTCCGCCGCTTCGTGGTACTTGATGAACAGCACCCGGGTTTTTTTCACCGCCACATGCACCTTCCTTCCCCTCCATCGTAGCACCCACACCCCGTTTCAGCACCGATGGGCGCGCGATATCGGCTACAGAAAGCCGCTATTCTGCACCTGCCGGCGTCCGCTTGAGGATCTGCGCGGGGGAGGTGCGGAAGCGGCGCGCTTTGTGGTAGGGTGCGCACAAGGAGCTGAGACATGCTGATTCTGGTCTTTTGGGCGTGTACAACCGGTGGCTTGGTGGTGGATGACTCAGGCAAGGTGGGGGATGACAGCACGGGGGATAGCGTTCCTTCCAACGTCGAGACGCCCAAGCTGGCCATCAACGAGATCCTCGCCTCCAACACCTTGACCATTACCGATGAAGCAGGCGAATTCGACGACTGGATCGAGCTGTACAACTATGGCGACACCCTCATCAATTTTGATGGTCTCTACCTGACGGACAACACCACGCAGAAGACCCAGTGGGCGCTGCCGTCCGGCCAGGGCTTGGCGCCTGGCGAGTTTCAGTTGATCTGGTGCGATAATGCACCCGATCAAGGCGAATTTCACACCAGCTTCCAGTTGAACAAGGGGGGCGATGATGTGTACGTCTTTATGGCCGTGGATGGCCAGGATGCGGTGCGGGTGGACGGCGTAAAATGGACGGCAGAGGAAGATGATCTGGCCTCCGCGCGGGTGCCGAATGGGACCGGGGAGTGGGTCCACCAGGCACCGACCCCGGGCGAAAGCAATAAGTAGTTGCGCAGGCTGGACGGGAGCGGTCCCTTCCGGTAGTCTACATCTCTCATGCCCCTGATCTTCGCGCTCACGCTCGGATGCAGTGGCCCTTCGATGGGCGAACAGGCCTCCTCTTCTTCTGCATCGGACACTCTTGTCATTGCGATGGAGGAAGCCCCTCGGGCTGCGCTGGATGCCTTCGCCTGGACGGAGTCGGACGCGACCCTGGTGGGCCTTTTGCAGGTTCCCCTTCTGGAGAGCAGCTTCGCCTGCGGATTGCGACACGGCGTCGGCGCGGCGCAGGGCTGGACATTCCGGGACGGGGATGTCCTGGACCTGACCTTGCGCAGCGATCTGGCTTGGGAGGATGGCACCCCGCTGACCGGCGACGACTTCCGCCTGGGTTTCCAGGTGGCCGCCAGTGCTCATTCGGCGCGTGCCCTGGATTTGCGGGGGGTCAGCCTGGAGCTGCCCGATCCGCGCACCCTTCGCTTCCACCTCCCCCCGTCGGGGGATCGCGGTCGGCAGCTCGCCCGTGTGGCGGCGCTGGAGGCACTGCCCCACCATCGCCTGAGTGATGTGCAGGATCTGGCACTCCTCCGCGAACATCCACTCAATACTCGTGCCCCCCTCTCGTACGGCCCCTGGAAAATCGAGCGCTGGACCCCGACCGAGGTGGTGCTGGTGCCGAACGCCCGTGCCCCCTTTGACCAGCAGCCGCGCCTTTCTCGGGTTGTTTTCCGGGTTCTTCCCGAGTCCAACCAGCGGATGGTGGCCTTGGAGCGTGGCGAGGTGGATCTGGTGCCGGGCCTCTCCATCCAGGAAATGGACCGTATCGGCGCTCAGGATCTGCCGGTGGTGCTACGGCATCGGGGGATGCGCACGCTGGACTTTGTGCCCTGGAACCTGGGGGAGAAGGGCGACCCGGCGCTGCGGGATCCCCGCGTTCGTACCGCACTGGCGATGGCCACCGATTTGGACAGTATGCAGGAGCAGATCCTGACGACCCGCGCTCGGGAGCGCTTCAGCCGTCCGGCGGTGGGCACGCTCACCCCCGGGCTTTGTCGCTCCCATCCGGACGCCATGCAGCGTCTGCCCTTGGATGTCACCGCTGCGTCGGTCAAACTCGCCGAAGCAGGCTGGAGCGACACCAATGGCGATGGTCTGGTGGATCAAGGCGGCGAGGCCCTGCGCCTGACGATGATCACCCTGCGTGGCAATGCGCGCCATGCTGCAATGGCGCTGCAATTGGTCCGCGACTTCCGTCAGCTTGGGGTGAGCTTGGACGTGGAGAGCCTGGATGCCGAGGCCTGGCGCAGCCGCCTTGCTGCACGCGACTTCGACGGCGCGCTGATGGCGTGGAATGCGGGCCTGACCCCCGATCTTTCTTCGGCCTGGGCCTCGGACGGCGCCTACAACCTCACCGGCTACGCGGCCCCCGAGGTGGACGCACTGCTGAAGGAGGAGCGCCAAATTACCGACCCCAACGCCGCACTTGCCCTTCGCCAGCAAATCCAGCAGAAAATCTATGCGGATCAGCCTGCGCTCTTTCTGGTGTGGATCGACGACGTGGTGGCGATGCACACCCGTATTCAAGAGGCCGATATCGACCTGATCTCCCCCTTGAATCACCTGTACCGTTGGTGGGTTCCCACCGAAAAACAACTGCGCACTGCGGACGGCGTGTTACTGCAGAAGGACGAAAGCCCCGGATAGGCCACGCCCCGTTGCGCCCCAGCGGCCTTTTTCCGGCGTGCCCCCACTGCAATGATAGGTTAAGGGGCGCGGCTGGGAGGTATCATGGCACACACAAGCTTCAAGTCCTTCGTGGAGATGTTCCACCATCGGGTCACGTCTACGCCTGACTCAGACGCGATTGACTACAAGAAGGATGGCAAGTGGGTGACCCTTACCTGGAAGGAGGTCGCCCGGCGTGTGCGCAACATCGCCTGTGGTCTGCGGGCCCTGGGTCTGGGCCATGAAGAGCGCGGGGCCATCATGGCACCCACGCGTATGGAGTGGATTCTCACCGACTTCGGTATTTTGTGTGCCGGTGGCGCCACCACCACGATCTATCCGACTGCAAAGCCGGAAGAGGTCGAGCACATCCTGAAGGATTCTGAGAGCCGCTACATTTTTGCGCACTCCAAGAAGGCGGTGGATCTGGTGCTGGGCCTGAGGGAGAAGACCTCCCTTCGCGCCATCATCAGCTTCGATGGTACCACCAGTCCCGACGGTTTTGTCCTGACGCTGGAAGCGTTGGAGCAGAAAGGAGAGGCGTGGGACAAAGAAAATCCGGGCGCCTATGAGAAGCTTGAAGCAGGGATCACTGGCGACCAGCTCGCCACCCTGATCTACACCTCCGGCACCACCGGCCTTCCCAAGGGTGTCATGCTTACGCACGATTCCTGGGTTTTTGAGGGCGAAGCCATCGACTCCCTGGGCATCCTCTCTCCGGCCGATAAGCAGTTTTTGTTTCTACCGCTGGCCCACTCCTTCGGGAAAGTGCTGGAGGCGGTCATGGTGCGCATCGGCTTCCGCACGGTGGTGGAAGGCGATATTGATACCCTCGTTGCAAACCTCGGGGAAACCTCGCCTACCTTCATGGGTGCGGTGCCGCGCATCTTCGAGCGGGCCTACAACCGCATCATCGGTCAGGCCAAGGATGCGGGAGGTATGAAGTACAAGATCTTTCAGTGGGCCGTGGGTGTGGGCAAGGAGTACTCCCGGGCGCTTCAGCGTGGCGAGAAGCCTGCGGGATTGTTGGCCTTCAAGTACAGCATTGCGGACAAGCTCGTATTCCAGAAGGTGCGGGCGCGCTTCGGTGGTCGCCTGCGTTTCTTCATCTCTGGAGCGGCCCCGTTGTCCCGAGAGATCGCCGAGTTCTTCCATGCAGTCGGCATGTTGATCCTGGAAGGCTACGGTCTGACCGAGACCTCCGCAGCCACCTTTGTCAACCGTCCGGAGAGCTATCGCTTTGGTACGGTGGGTGTGCCCCTTCCCGGAGTGACGGTGAAGATCGCCGAGGACGGCGAAATTCTCTTGGGCGGACGAGGGATTATGCGCGGCTACTACAACATGCCCGAAGCCACCAAGGAGACCCTCGGGGACGACGGGATGTTGCGCACCGGCGACATTGGCGTCATTGAAGATGGCTTCTTGAAGATCACCGACCGCAAGAAGGACCTGATCAAGACCTCTGGCGGCAAGTATGTTGCACCTCAGTTCTTGGAGAACAAGCTGAAGGCCCGTTCTTCGATCATCTCGCAAGTGATTGTGCACGGTGACCACCGCAACTACTGTTCTGTTCTGATTACGGTCAGTGAAGAAGAAGCCCGGAAGTTGGTTCCTGGCAACGCGACCTATCAGCAGCTTTCTGAAAATGAAACGGTCAAGGCCGCGGTGGCAGCCGTGTTGGAGGAGGTCAATAAAGAGCTGGCTTCCTACGAGACCCTCAAGAAATTTGCGCTGCTTCCCGCCGAGCTGACGGTGGAGGATGGTGACCTGACGCCCTCGCTCAAGGTCAAGCGCAAGACGGTGGAGAAAAAGTACAAGCACATCCTCGACGGCTTCTACTCCGACGCCCTCGCTCAGCACTAGCCCATGTCGTCTCGAATTCCTGGCTTCTATCGCCTCTCAGTGGAGAAGCGTCTCCAGGCCGTTGCGGAGCGCAGCGGCTTGGACGCGGCGGCCTGCCGTGCCTACTCCGAGCCCTTGCATGCGGCGGCGGCGGAGGCGATGATCGAGAATGTGGTTGGTACATTCTCCCTTCCCTGCGGGGTTGCCGTCAATCTTCTCCTGAATGGCGAAGATCGACTGGTGCCGATGGTGGTGGAGGAGCCCTCCGTGGTGGCGGCCGTTTCCAACATGGCGCGCCTGACCCGCGAGGCGGGCGGGCTCCGCGCCGATGCGGACCCCTCGGTGATGATCGGTCAGGTGCAGTTGACCGAGCTTACCGATCCCAAAAAGGCTGCGGAGATTTTGCGGAACTCGCTGCCCCGCCTGGAAGCGCTGTGCGCCGGTGTGCACAGCCAGTTGGAGGCCTTGGGAGGTGGACTTCGCGGCTTTGAAGTTCGCGAGCTATGCTATGAGGAGCCCGGCTACCCCTCCGAGCCCATGGTGGTTCTCCACTTCTTCCTGGACTGCCGGGATGCCATGGGGGCCAACATGGTGAACACCCTGGCCGAGCGCTTGGCTCCTGAGCTGGCCCTGCTCACTGGCGGCCAGCCCGGGCTACGGATCCTGTCCAACCTTGCGGATCGCCGACTGAGCCGCGCCTCAGTCCGGATTCCGGCGCCGCTGTTGGCCCAGGGGGACACTCCTGGCGAAGAAGTTGCGCGCCGCATCGCCTCCGCATGGCGTTTTGCATGGGCGGATCCCTATCGGGCCTCCACCCATAACAAAGGGATCATGAACGGTATCGACGCAGTGGCCATCGCAACCGGAAATGACTGGCGTGCGCTGGAAGCCGGTGCCCATGCCTTTGCGGCGCGCGACGGTCAGTACCGTCCGCTCTCTACCTGGCGGGTAGATGCCGAGGGCGCTCTGGTAGGAAAAACCGAGCTTCCTCTTCCGGTTGGCACGGTGGGGGGCCCCATCAAGGTCCACCCGACCGTGCAGGCCAACCACCGGATCGCCGGCATCAAAGGGGCGGCGGACCTGTCCATGTTGATGGCCGCGGTGGGTCTGGTGCAGAACCTCGGGGCCCTGCGTGCGCTGGCCATGGAAGGTATCCAGGAGGGCCATATGCGGATGCATGCACGCACCGTTGCCCTGGCCGCCGGTGCCACCGCCGAGGAGATTCCGTCGGTGGTCCACATGCTCGCCGAGCAGAAAGTCTACACCGTGCCCGCAGCACAGGCCATCCTGGCAGGGCTGCGGGGAGAGGGATGAGCGCCACAGCTTTTGCCCCTGGCAAGCTGATCCTTTCGGGTGAACATGCGGTGGTCTATGGCCACCGGGCGCTGGCGGCGGCCGTCTCGTTGGGGACCACGGTGACCTTGCGCTCCGTGCCCGGCCCTACCACCATTCTGGAGGCCAACTTCCAGGATGACCGCCTGCTTCCTGCGCTATTGACAGTGCTGCCTGCCGATGGCATTGGGGTGGAGATCCAGAGCACTCTGCCCATCGGCTGCGGTATGGGTTCCTCTGCGGCGTTGGCGGTGGCCACCGTGCGGGCAAAGGCCAGGTTGAACGGCGAGGAAGCTGATTTTTCGCGCTGCTATGAAGAAGCCTTCCGCATGGAGCGTCTCTTTCACGGCACCCCTTCCGGCATCGACCACAGCATCTCCGCCTTGGGCGGCCTAGTGGCCTATCGCCGCAGCTCAGAGGGCCCGCAGGTCGAAAAAATAGAGCTGCGTCATCCACTTTTTTTGGTTGTCGTGGACAGTGGTCGTCCGGTCCAGAGCACCGCCGAGCTGGTGGCCGGGGTGCGGCAGCGTGCACCCACCCGCACCTTGGAGGCGATCGGCGCCCTCACCGAGCGGGTCGTTGCTGCGATGCAGCAGGGTGGCCCTATCGGGACGCTATTGGACGAAAATCATCGTCTCCTACAGGAGTTGGGAGTATCCACGCCGGCCCTGGATCGGGTGGTGGAGGCGCTGCGTAGCGCCGGTGCCTCCGGCGCCAAGCTGGCCGGTGCAGGCGGTGGCGGGGTGGCCTTTGGCCTCTACCCCAGCCCCTCGGCCCAACAGGATGCCGCAAAAAAAATTCAGGCCGGGGGCTTGCCGGCCTGGGGGGTGACGGTCGGCTGACGAACTGTCGACGAAGGGTGTCGAAATTTCGACAGTCCTTTCGTCAGGCACTTTTTTCGATGTAGGAAGAAGCTCCATTTTTGGACTGACGGTGCCTGGCACGCCCCTTGCTTTCCTCTCGCGCACACAGCGAGAGCGACATGTTCGGGTTGTTCATCACCTTGATTGCCTGCGCCCCGGTGGATGCGTGGGAAAACACCACCGTAGCCTGCGCGTCTTCAGCCCTGGACTGCGAGCAGCAGATGATGGCGGACGTGGGGCTGGAAGCCGACTACCCGGCCGAGGAGCGGGCGCTTTTACTTGCGGCGACCTATGAGCTGCTGACCTGGGATTTGGGACCCTGGCCGCCCATCTCTGAGGATCCCGAGGTACAGGCGCTGGCGACGTTGCTGGAGGACACTCCGGGGGACACCACCGCACAGCGCAGCTATAATTTTGTGGCGGATGCCGTGGACCGGACGGTGTTGGCACCTGCGGATGCGGACTACTCCTTCCGCTTTATCCTGGGGACGATGAGCGTCCGTCCCGGGGGTTTTCGGTACAACACCGCCACGGCACTCCTGCATGAGGCCAGCCACTCCCGGGTGCCCACCCACGAGGTTTGTAGTGACGGCTACGATTGTGATCGGCGCTGGCTGAGCGCCTATGGCGTGCAGGCGGGGATCGCGCTGCTCGCTCTGGAGACCTGCGAGGAAGAAGGGGACGGAACGCTGCGCGACGGCGAGCGCCCCTCCTGCCGCGGGCTGGAGCAGACCTGGGAGGTGGTGCGCGACCGGGTCCGCCCGCGCTGAGCCGACCGGTTAAGGGGCACGGCGGAGCCGTCATGATCACACTGTACTACAACCGCTTCACGCGTGCGACCCGTGTCCGTTGGATGCTGGAGGAGCTGGCTGTTCCCTACGATCTTGTCCGGGTGGATTTGACCAAGGGGGAGCATAAAGCGCCTTCCTATCTGGAACGTCATCCCCTCGGCAAGCTGCCGGCCATCGTTGTGGATGGCAAGCCCATGATCGAGTCCTTGGCGATCGTCCAGTTTTTGGCTTCACATTTCCCGGAGAAGGGCCTGGGCCCCTCCCCGGAAAACGCCACGGACTACTACACCTGGATGGTCTACGCCCAGGTGACGCTGGAGCCCGAGGTGGGCACCTACTCCTATTCATCCAACGAGCGCTTCGGCCGCTTGGATCCGGCGGCGGCCGAGAAGGCCAAAACCGAGCTGCGCCGCCTTTTGGTGCCCGTGGAGCAGCTCCTTTCCGGTCGGGACTATGTGGCCGGGAGTTTCACCGCGGCCGATGTGGTGATGGGGGGCGTGCTGACCTGGGCTGCATCGATGGGGCTTCTGGAGGGTTTCCCTGCGTTGAATGCCTATGTCGGCCGTATCGTTCCCCGCCCTGCTTTCCGTGCCGGGCGCGCGGAGTAGACGGTGCTGTCCCTGCTGCTATGTGCGCTCAGCTTCGCCCAAGGGGTGCCCCCGGTCCCTGCGGACGATCTGGGAAGCCTGCTTTCGCAGGGAGAGGTGAACCTGCTGGAGACCTGGCCCGACGGTCGCCTCAAGCAGGTCACGACCATTGCGTTTATGCCGGTCGCACCTGAAAAAATCTGGTCGGTGCTCGTGGACTTTGAACACTACGAGGACTGGATGCCCCAAGTGGCGATGGCCACCGAGTCCGGTCGCACCGCTACGATGGTGGTGGTGGACTGGCGGATCGCCGTTGTGGGTCCGGATGTGCAGCTTCAAACACGCTATACGATGGATGCCGCCACCTGGACCATCCAGGGCAAGTGGGAGGCGGGCGCACTGCCCGGCTCCACATGGTCCTGGCGGCTGGTGCCGGTGGACGGTGGAACGCGGGTCTATCGCAGCCTGCGCACCTATGCGGTAGATAGCAACTGGGTTTTGAAGCAGGTAGAAGATGAAAACCACACGTTGGACTACGGGCTGAACTCCGCGGTTGGCGTGATCGAAGTCCGCGGGTTGCGGCGGAAGTTAGGAGTCTGAACCTTGTCTGTTGCCACCGCCATCGCCCATCCGAACATCGCCTTGTGCAAGTATTGGGGTAAGAGAGACCGGGCCTTGAACCTGCCCTCTGTGCCATCCCTTTCGCTTACGGTTGCGCCGTTTTTCACCCGCACAACGGTGGAGTGGGGGAGGGATCAGGATCTGGTACAGCTCAACGGCCAAGCCGCCGACGCCAGTACTCAGAAAAAAGTATTGCGCGTGCTGGATCTTCTGGACCCCTGGCGTCCGCGCGTGCATGTGACCAGCGAAAACAGCTTCCCGACGGCCGCCGGTCTGGCCTCCTCTTCCTCGGGCTTTGCCGCCCTGGTCGTTGCAGCGGCCGCCGCATCTGGCCAACGCCGCAGCCTCACAGAACTTTCCTGCCTTGCCCGCCAGGGATCGGGGAGCGCCGCCCGCTCGCTCTTTGGCGGCTGGGTGGAGTGGCCCTTGGGCAGCCGTATGGACGGCGCCGACTCGCACGGGGTGCCCGTGGCCGGTCCCGAGCACTGGGATCTGCGCATGGTGGTGGCCGTGGTGGCCTCTGGTCGGAAAGAGACGCTTTCTACCGATGGAATGACCCATTGCGAGCTGACATCGCCCTACTACACCGCCTGGGTGGCCTCGGCGCCGGCCGACGTGGACGGCGGTCGGGCGGCCCTGCTGCGTCGGGATCTGACCGCGCTCGGCACCATCATGGAGCGCTCCACACTGCGGATGCACGCCTGTATGATGTCCTCGGATCCGCCCATTCTCTATTGGAAGGCGGGGACCCTGGCCGCCTACGAGGTGGTGCGGCAGCTCCGGAAGGATGGCGTGCCCTGCTATGCCACCATGGATGCCGGTCCCAATGTGAAGGTGCTCTGCCGCGCGGCTGATGTGGAGCTGCTGCGTCTGGCGCTGCTGCGGGTTGTGGATCGGGTTGAGCTGCTGCATCCCGCCGCCGGGGCGCGCCTGGTGCCCAACCCATGAGTCAACGGACAGTAGAGTCCGGTGAAATGTTGAGGCGGATCCAGGTTCCCGGCAAGCTGGTGCTGATCGGCGAGTACGCGGTGCTGGACGGGGCACCCGCGTGGGTAGCGGCGGTGGATCGGGGCGTGACCTGCGAGGTCTGGGAGGGAGAAGGCATCGAAGTACCCCAGGACGATCGCTTTGTCCGTGCTGCCCTGGGCTGGGATGGTCGGGCGATCGGTGGCGTAGCACCTCCCCATCTCTACCGCTTCTCAGATTGGAATCCGCCCGGACTACAGGAGAAAGCCGGTTTTGGTGGCTCTGCGGCGGCCGTGGTGGCGGCCCGTCGCGCGGCCGGCCTGGATCCCGGGGCCGCCTTTGCTATCCACCATGCGGTGCAGGGCAGCGGCTCCGGCATCGACGTTTTTGCCTCCCTCCACGGCGGGATTCGGCGCTTCCCGGATGGAAAACTGCTGCCTGTTCCGCTGCACCTCGTGGCGGTGTGGTCGGGGCGCAGCGCCAAGACCGGCCCCCGGGTGGCACGCTACCAGGCCTGGGAGGGGCGGGGCCACTTCGTGGAGAAATCCCGAACCTTGGTAGAGGCTTTTCCTGAAGATCCCATCGCCTGTCTTCGCGATGCCTATGCGCTGCTCCAGGAGATGGCGGCGGGCGCCGGCCTGGACTATGACAGTGTGGAGCACCAGAGCATTGCCGCTGCGGCCGCTGCACTGGGTGGAGCGGCCAAACCGTCGGGCGCCGGCGGTGGGGATGTCGCAGTCGCGCTGTTGCCCGATCCCGATCGCCTCCAGGCATTTGTAGCCAGGATTACTGAGATGGGCCTCCCACCGATTCCGGTGCAGGTGGTGGGTCCGTCGTAGCGTCCGCGTTATGCGGGTGCGACCAAAGGAGTCTCTCCCATGTCCCCCGAGTCGCAGGAAGTCCTTGCCGCCGTTCGTATCGTCCTCAGCGTGGCCAAGGCCGATGGTCTGATCAGCCCCACTGAGGAGCAGAGCCTCCGGGACGTGCTCTTGGCGTTGCCAGAAGAGGAGCGCCCGACCTTGGATGAGCTGCTGGGCACCGAAATCGATCTGGAAGCCGAGCTGGAACGTCTCCAGAGTGAAGGGATGCGGGACCGGGTCTATCAGGTGGCCCGTCTGGTGGCCGAGGCCGATGGCAAAGCCTCGGAAGCGGAGCTGGTGATTTTGGAGCGGATCAAGCCCTGGGAAGGGGAAGATTCTCTGATCGGGCAGGTCATTGGCGAGACGACGGACACGCTGCTGCCCTCGCGCATCCCCGCGATCCACGATCCCGAGCAACGCGCGGTGGAGATCCAGGAAGATCGCATGAAGTTTGCGGTCCTCGCCGCCGCATTGGGCGCCAACCCCCTGCCCGCTGTTTCGCTGATCACTGACATCGCCGTGGTCGGCCTCCAGGTGAAGCTGGTTCGGGACATCGGCCAGTACTACGGGCATCGCTTGGACGAACAGGCCGCACGCTCGCTGCTCGCCTCCTTTGTGGGCAGCACGGTGTTGCGGGTAGCGCTGAGCAACCTCGCCAAGTTCCTTCCCGGCTGGGGTAGTGTAGCGGGTGCGGCGACTTCTTTTGCAGCAACCTGGGCTATCGGAAAGGTGGCCGAGGCCTGGTTCGACAGCAATTGCACGCTGGATCCCGACGTCCTACGCGAAACCTACCAGGCCGCCTGGCGCGAAGGCCAGCGCAGCTACGATGTAGACAAAGAGCGGATCAACGAGCAGAAAGCCCAGCATGAAGCTATCCTCCGCCGCAAAGAAGAGGATCTGCGGGCCGGTCGCATCACCGAAGAGGAGTACCACGCCCAGGTGGCCAAGCTGGGGCAGTGGCGCGGTTGATCGCCGGGTCGGCCTTCGCCGATGCCCCTCGGGCCGTCGGTTTTTCTGGTGCCTGCCCGGTCAGTGCTCTTTCGACTTCAGAAGTTTCGCGGCCATCGTAAACAGCACCGCCGTCACGTTTTTGTTGCGTGACAGCACTGCGAGGTCTTTGGGCTGGAGCTGGTTTACGATGCCCACAGAAATCGACGGCGGCGTGCGTGGGTTGTTCACCAGGGCAACCTTGATGGGGTATTTCCGCATCCACTCGCCGTTGTTTCCAATCTCGCGGAGCACATCCGAGGAGAGGTTACGATTTCCGGCGTAGGCCAGGGCTTCGGCGTCAGACATACGCCCCGACTTGACCACGGCGAGCCCCACCTGCTTGTTGCGGTCGCGAATCAACAGGCCGCGAACCTCCTTGTTGCCCACATAGGCCAGCTTGATTTTTTTGCCGGGCGTGAGCAGAGAGATCTGCTTGGCGATGGACAGCTTCACCTCTTCGTCCACCGTCTCCTTGGTTTCCTGGGTCAGCTCCAGCGAAAACTCGCCATCGTCCTTGAAGTCGAAGTTGAAGTCGGCAAGGGGCCCCTCTTCCACGGGGGCGTGGCGCTGCAGGTCAAACATCTCCAGCTTCTGGCGCGCCACCAGCATGGGCGAGGCCTTGCCGGAAAGGGCAGCTTCGATCTCTGCTTCCAGATCAAAGACCGGCTCTGGCGGCGGTGCTGTGGCTGCGGCCGGAGCGGGCGCTTTGGGGGTGAGGCGCGACCCGGCCGGGGTGGCGGGCGCGGGGGCCGGGGCGGCCTCCGGGCTCTTCCCGGACAGGTAGTCCGACCGGTTGCCGGGCAGCTCGGGGGCGCAGTCTTCCATACGCAAGAAGGCGTTGGCCCGCTCGAAGTTGGCCTCGGTACAGGCGCGGTTGTAGTAGAGCCTTAGCAGAATGTCCGGTGTGATCAGCAGCCGCTCATGGTTGGCCGCGATGATCTCGCAGAGCCGACTGTCCGCGCGCTCGGTGATCTGGAGGCAGGTGCGGTCATTGGCGTTGCGGATGGTCATAATCCGCTCGTCCAAGGCAGCTTCTGGCCGAATGTTTGCCAACAGCTCCAGCAGCTTGGGGTGGCTGCGCTGGTTCAGCAGGCTCACCACATTGGGCAGGGTCTTCAGGGTGCCGCGTGCGGCCTCCTTCACCTCGGCATCGGGGTCGTTGCACAGCACACACAGCAGGCCCAGCAGCGCCTCGGCCGCCATGGGAAGCAGACCCTTGGCCGTCGCAAGCCGCATGGGCTTTGGAGACGCAGGATCGCAGTTTTTTTCGAGGAAAGACGGAATGCCAAGCTTGTCGTAGGGGATGTCGCTCACAGACCCTCCATCCGGTCGAAACAGAGCCGCAGTCCGTGCAGGGTCAGCGACTCGTCCACCTCGTCGATCTCCACGCAGGCACGCCCGACCAGGTTGGACAGCCCGCCGGTGGCCACACAGCGCACCTGCGGCCCCAGCTCCTCTTTGCAGCGGCGTGCCAGCCCATCCACCAGCCCCACATAGCCCCAAAAGATCCCCGACTGCATCGCGTTCACGGTGTTCGTGCCAATCGCCGCTTTGGGCCGCTGGACGTCCACCCGCGGCAGGCGCGAGGTCCGGGTGAACAGCGCGTCGGCCGAAATCTGGAGGCCGGGGGCGATACAGCCGCCCACATAGGCCCCGCCGGCGTCTACACAGTCAAAGGTGGTGGCTGTTCCAAAGTCCACCACCACCAGCGGGGCCGGATGCCGCGCCAGTGCGGCCACCGCATTGATCACCCGATCCGCGCCCACCTCTGCTGGATTATCCACCTTCATCGAAAGGATCGGGCTGTTCCGGGGGTCCACCACCCGGGCCGTTGCCGACAGATAGCGGCGGGCCGCCTTCTCGATCGCATAGAGCACCGACGGCACCACCGTACCGATGGCGACTCCCTTCACCCGCCGCACATCCACCTCCTGGTGCTTCAAAAGCTGAAGCACCAGCAGCCCGAACTCGTCGGTGGTGCGCTGGATCGTGGAGATCCGCCATTGGTGGATGAGCTGGGAGCCATCAAAGAGGCCCAGAACGGTATTGGTATTGCCGACGTCAACCACCAGAAGCATCCCCGCTCTTTATCCTGTCCTGCGGGGCTGAGCATGAACTCCCTCAGATGGGGCTGGTGGGATAGGGAGTGGCACAGGAGCTGACCATGTACGACGCGCCCACGCTGCAAATCATGCCTTCTACCAGGCTTTGTCGGGTCCATCTCCTCCGCCATGCCCCCACCGAGCAGGGGAGTATGCGGGTCTGTCGGGGCCACCAGGATGTGCCGCTCTCCGCCGACGGACGCCGTCGCAGTCTGGCGCTCGCGCACTGGTATCTTCACAAATTTGGAAGTCCAACGGTGATCTACAGCTCCGACCTCTCCCGCTGCCGCTTCCTGGCCGAGCAGCTTGGCAACCCGACGCTGCTGCCCGGGCTGCGGGAGCAGGACATGGGCGCCTGGGAGGGGCAGAGCTGGGAGAGCCTGACCCGTGCCGATCCGGCGGCGGTGGATGCCTGGTGGCAGGACTGGGTGGATTCTCGGCCGCCAAGGGGGGAGAGCTGGCGGGAGATGTACCAGCGTGTGGTGGCCACCTGGGAGGCGCAGCCCCCGGCACCACAGGTGGTGGTCGTGGGTCATGCGGGAACCCTGCGGGCCCTGCTGTGCCACTGGTTTGGCATGGGCCCGGAGCAGGGGCTCCGCTGGGCGCCGCCGCAGGCCAGCTTCACCCAGGTGCTCCTCGCCGATGCCGGGCCCGTGCTGGAAGCCTTTGGGGTCGACCAGTTTCCGGGTTAAGCAGTCAGGTCAGGATTTCCGATGGCCCTACGCTCCGCTACCCGCCGTTTTGACCTCGTGTCCTTTTTGAAGGAGTACAAGTCCTCCCTCCGGGTGGGCGCTATCGTGTTGCCGGTAGAGGCTACCGGTGGGGAGGAGGTGGCGCCGGAGATCAAGCTCGACCTGGTGCTGCCGCTGGTGGGTCGGGTCGGCCCGGTGGATGCGCAGGTGGTGAACCGCCTGCCCGACGGCAGTGTGGCCATGCGCCTCGTGGATCCGCCCGCCGAATTTAAGGCCGCGTACAAAAGTATCCTGGAGGAGGTCGAAGCGCTGAAGGCCTACCTGCTGGCCACTGGCCAGATCAAGGCCGGTGCCGACCCTGCGGAGCTGGCTGCGCTTCAAGGACAGGTTCAAGGCCTACAAGCGGAGATTCAGGGCCTGCATGAGCGGGTGGCAGAGGGGGAGCAGCGCGAGGACCACCTGCGCGCTGAGCTGGGGCGTTTGCAGTCCGAGCTTGGGGAAGGGGGTGACGAACGTGCCGAGCGCCGTGCCGCCGACCGGGCCGAGATGGTGGCCGCGGCCGAGCGCCATGCCGCCGAGGCGGCACTGCGCGAGCGCGGCTACGCCATTCCCGACCTCTCCCACTATCCGCCGCATAAAACTGGAAAATTGGGTGACCGCAGCCTGCGCGACCTGATGATGCAGCTCGCGATCGAAAAGATCACCGGTGTGTTGAAGGTGAGCTACCCCAACGGCCAGACCCGCTACGGCTTCTGGTTCAAGGGCGGCGTGGTGGGCTGGCGAACGGAACCCCTGGAGGAAAGTGAGGTTCTGGGCGTACTTCTGTACCGTTCCAGCCAGCTCACCCAGGAGCAGCTCGCGCAGTCGCTGACCCTGATGGAGGAGCAGAACGTGCGCCAGGGCGAGGCGCTGATCGAGATGGGCCTGATCACCTTTCCTCAACTGGTGATGCTGCTCCAGAAGCAGGCCGAGTTCGTGCTCCAGAAGGTGGTCAAAGAGAGTAATGCAACCTGGACTTTTCATCGGATGCCCGAGCTGTCCGAGAAGTATGTGGCCCCGCCGGTGCGGGTGGCTGCCCTGCTCTACAAGGGCATGCGCCAGCAGGCCAAAGAGCAGCCTGCGGATGCCTTGGCCGCCTACCTGAGGCCCTTCCTGGACAAATATGTCTACTTCCAGCCCGACGTCGAGCGGACCCTGGAAGAGCTGAAAATGCCCTCGGACGAGCTTCAGTTTACAAAAATTATCCGCTCCACGTCCTACCGCCTGCGCGAGCTGTTTGCGGTCTCCAACCTGCCGCGCTCGGCCACGGCCGCACTGATCTGGGTGCTCAACGAGCTGTCCCTGCTGGAGTTCCGGGCACAGGAGTCCGATGCCCGCAACACCGATCGTCTGTTGCGTATCTACGAGGATCGCCGTCGCCAGATGGCCAAGGGCACCCTCTTCGACCGGCTGGAGCTGCACTGGATCTGCACCAAGGGCGACGTGGACGCCGCCTGGAAGCGCTTCTCCGAAGAATTCTCCCAGCAGAACCTCTCCAAGTTCCCCGACGCCCAGCGCGCGGATCTGGAACGTTTTGTGGCCCTGGGCAAGGAAGCCTATTTGAAGCTGGTGGATGACCGCGGTCGCCGGGAGTACCGCAACACGGTCACCGAGCGGATGATGATCGAACAGAGCGCCGAGATGTTGGCCAAACGTGGCGATATGGCCATCATGAAGAACAACATTCCCGACGCGATGGACTGCTTTTCCAAGGCCTGTGAGCTGCTGCCCAACGTGGCCGAGTACCGGGATGGCCTGAACCGGGTCCGGGCCATCCGCACCACCTGAGCGCTATTCCCAGCTTCCTACTTCCAGTTGTTCGGAGCTGGCGCTGCAAATGTCGCCATCGCAGCCCTCGTCGTGCAGGGTGGACCCGGAGATCACACCCTGGGAGCCCTCCGCATCCCAGGCCGCCACGATACCCA
>JBEIQS010000282.1:0-6530 GCA_040376425.1 Alphaproteobacteria bacterium
GACTACAAGAAATATAAAACCAGAAGCAGAAATAAACATAGAGGCAAGATTGAAAGATGGAATCTCAAAAAAAATCTTAAGAAATCTTTTTAGTGAATGTGATTATTTTGAAATAATTAAAGAAACAAACCCTATGATTTATGACTCAATTAAAGAGAAGATAAAATACTTTAATCCTGCATTTCACTCAATGACACCTGAAGGTTTGAACGCTAGATTAACTTTCTTAAATCAATGTATGAGACCTGGTCAAACCATACCTGTCATTGGGCCTGATGGGGGGACGCCACGGCCTTGTACCTGGCGAAGCTCCTGAAGGCCCGCGGGCTGCGGGCAAGTCGCCTGGCGCATGGGATCAGCGTCGGGACCGAGATCGAGTTTGCCGATCGGGTTTCGCTGGCCCGGGCGCTGGCCAACCGCCGCGAGTTGTAGTACAACCTCAGGATCGGAAGCACCATGCAGATCTACGATCTTGTGAAACTCGCCCTCGAAAAACGCGCCTCGGACATCCATATTTCCGCTGGGGAACGCCCCGCCCTGCGGGTAGATGGGGAAATCGTCCGCCTCAATGGCCCGGCGCTGAATGCGGATGATGCCAAGCGGGCGGCCTACTCCATCATGAAGGAGAAGTACCGCACTCAGTTTGAGCACCACCTGGAGACCGATTTTGCGGTCAGCTTTAAGGGCATGTCCCGCTTTCGCGTGAATGTCTTTACGCAGTCGCGTGGAATTGGCATGGTTCTTCGCCAGATTCCGTCCAAGATCCCTACGATGGAGCAGCTCGGTCTGCCGAGTATTTTTGAGCGCATCGCGGGCTATCACAAGGGTCTGGTGTTGGTGACCGGTCCGACCGGCTCGGGAAAGTCCACCACACTGGCGGCGATCATTGACCACATCAACCGGACCACCGCCGGTCACATCCTGACGGTAGAGGATCCGGTTGAATTTGTACATACGCCTAACAAGTGTATCATCAACCACCGCGAGATTGGCTCGGATACCCGCAGCTTTTCCGCTGCGCTCCGCTCGGCCCTTCGAGAGGACCCGGATGTGATCCTGGTGGGCGAGCTGCGCGACCTGGAGACGGTGGCCTTGGCGATCTCGGCGGCCGAAACCGGGCATCTGGTCTTCGGCACCATGCACACCAACTCCGCTCCGGAGACGGTGGATCGGGTGATCGACCAATTCCCGCACGAGCAACAGGCCCAGATCCGCACCATGCTCTCCACCTCGCTGATGGCGGTCGTCTCGCAATTGTTGGTACCCCGCTTCGGCGAGCCGGGGCGCGCTGCGGTGCAGGAGATCATGGTCTGCAATGCGGCAGTGCGAAACCTGATCCGTGAAAACAAGCTCTTCCAGATCCCCTCGATCATGCAGGCCGGCCGCTCGGACGGCATGCAGACCATGGAGATGGCGGCCAAGGACATGGCGATGCGCCGAAAAATTTCGCGCGAAGTTGCTATTTCTATCACGAACAACCCCCGCCTCTTTGACGACGTCAACCCCATGGGGCCGCGTCCTACCCGGCCGCAATGAAGATCCTTCTGAATGGGGAAGATCGGGAGGTTTCTGCGGAAGATCTGCGCAGCCTCCTGCTGGAGCTGAAGCTGTCGGTGGAAGGGGTGGCGGTGGCGCACAATGGCGGTGTGGTGCCCCGCAGTCGGCAGCAGCAGACGCCGCTGCTGCCCGGGGACCGGGTGGAGGTGATCCGCGCTGTGGGTGGCGGCTGAGGGCTTTTCGCGCTAGTTTCCCGCGATGGACTACGACTTCCTGGTGATCGGCTCGGGGTTCGGCGGATCGGTCTCGGCGCTGCGTTTGTCTGAAAAGGGCTATCGCGTTGGCGTTTTGGAGATGGGAAAACGCTGGACGAAAGAGACCTTACCGAGTACCAACTGGGATGCCAAGAAGTTCCTCTGGCTGCCGGAAGCCGGACTGTTTGGTATCTTCAAAATGACGGTGCTCCCCCACGTCTTCATTCTTTCGGGGACCGGGGTTGGCGGCGGCAGCTTGGTCTATGCAAACACGCTTCTGATTCCCAAAGATGAAGCCTGGAAAGACCCCAAGTGGCGTGATCTGGCTGACTGGAAGACGGTGCTTGCCCCGCACTTTGCCACCGCGCAGCGGATGTTGGGCGTGGCTAAAAACCCGAAGTTGTTTGCGGCAGATCACCTGATCCGGGACTACGCCGAGAGTATCGGCACCGGCGCCAGCTTTGGGCCCACGGATGTGGCCGTCTTTTTTGGAGAGGCCGGGAAGACCGTGCCCGATCCCTATTTTGGGGGCGAGGGCCCGGATCGTACCGGCTGTACCCACTGCGGGGGCTGCATGGTGGGCTGCAAGGTGGGTGCGAAGAATACCCTCGACCAGAACTATCTCTACCTGGCCGAGAAAAAAGGGGCGAAGATTCTCCCGGAACGGAAGGTGACCCGTATCGAGCCCATCGAGGGCGGCTACCGGGTGACCACCGAGTCCTCGACCGCCTGGCTTCAGAAAGACCGCCAGGTCCACACGGCGCGGCGGGTTGTCGTGTCGGCAGGTGTGCTTGGAAGCGTAAATCTCTTGATGAAGTGTAAGGAGGAGGGGGCGCTTCCGAAGCTCTCTGCCCAGCTTGGCCACTTTGTGCGCACCAACTCGGAGGCCATTCTGGCGGTCACCATGAAAAAAGAGGGCGCGAACTTCAGTGAAGGCATCGCCATCGGCTCTCGGGCCGACCTGGATGAGCACACCCATGTGGAGCCCTGCCGCTACCCGCCCGGCTCGGATGCCCTGGCCCTGATCACCACGCCGCTCACGGACGGCGGGACCAAGACGCCCCGCTGGCTGCGCTGGGTTGGCAACCACCTGAGCGCGCCGGGAGATGCTCTGCGGGGAATCTGGCCTATGGGTTGGTCCAAACGTACCGCCATCCTGTTGGTCATGCAGACCCTGGACAACCACATGTCGCTGCGCCGGACCTGGCGCTGGTGGTGGCCTCTGCAGCGGGGACTGGCGACCGAGCAGGCCTCGGGGCAGAAGGTGCCCACCTACATCCCAGCCGCAAACCAGGCGATTCGCGCAATGGCTGCCAAGGTGGACGGCGTGCCCCGCTCGTCGGTCACCGAGGCCCTCCTGGATATCCCCACCACCGCCCACATCCTGGGCGGCTGCGCGATGGGACGCGACGCGGCGGACGGGGTGATCGATGCCCGCTGCGAGGTGTTCGGCTACCCCGGGTTGTACGTGGTGGACGGGTCGATGATCGGCGCCAACCTGGGGGTCAACCCCTCGCTGACGATCACGGCCATCGCCGAGCACGCGATGTCGCACATCCCCCAAAAGAATGAACTGAACTGAATCTTTACTGAATGAATATTCATTCAGTGCCGGAGGAGCCTTGCCACCCCCCTTCACTTCGCGTCGGGCGCTGCTGAATCCGCTGCGCCCCCCGGCTCATGTCTTTCGGGACACCTTGCAGGTTGCGCTGGACAAAGAGGCGATGCTGCGGAAGCAGCTCGCGGATGGAAAGAAGGTCGGATATTCCATTGATACACCCACGGAGGCAGAGCAGGCGGGTGGCCTCTTCAACTGCACCACATTTATTGTAGAGGTGCTGGAGGAGGCCGGCTATCCGGTGGAGCGCCTGCTTCAGGTGGGCGAAGTCCGTGCACGCCTGCGGGACTTCATCAACATTGAGGCGGATGATCCTGAACATCTGGTGCTGCCTGAGCTGCATGCGGCGCGCGACAGCGACAAGAAGGGGCTGCTGACGGCGCTGGTGGACCGGCAGGATCCGCGCATCACCGGTGTGGTGGTGGGTCTGGTGACCCTGCACCTGGGCCGGGAGATTCCCACCCGCGACGCCCTGCGCCCCGGCGATCTGCTGCAGACCTGGACGCGGGTGGGCAGCGGCTCCTGGCGCGGGCACTGCACCCAGGTCCGGGAGATCCAGGCGAAAAACGGGCCGGGAGATTTTGTCGTCTTCGATGAAAGGACTACACCTCGGGAGGAGCTGCTGACCGAGCTGTTTCTCCGCCAGCATGGGTCTCATCTGCCAGTGGGTCGCCGCTTCTCGGATGCAGACAAGAACGCGGACATCCTGGGCTTGAGCGTGTACACACGGGATCTGGTCAGCGTGCCGGTCCGGCGCGGTCAGGGCGACGAGCTGCACTGGTACGCGGTGCGACCGGCCGGCAGCAACTGGCCGGTCTGAGCGCGGCAGCGGCGCGCGCTCGGGTTAGGGGATCGGATGCAGGACAAGACCTCTCCCCCCGCTCCTCCCGTTGCCGCGGCCCCTGGACAGGGCAGCCACGACACCGATGTTCCACCTGCCCTCAAAGAGTTTCTGTTGAGTGGCTGGCGGCCCTTCTCTCCCGACTTGCCGCCGCCGATGCCCCATGCGGACAGTTTTGCGTCCCGCCGGCAGCGGCTGTCGGCCCAGTTTCCGGGGGAGGTGCTGGTGATTCCGGCCGGGCATGAAAAGCTTCGGGCAAACGATACTTACTTCCGATTCCGGCCAGGCTCGGACTTCTACTATCTGACCGGCAGCCAGGAGCCGGACTCGGTGCTGGTGCTGGAGCCGCTGGCGTTGGGTGGGCACCAGGCCGTGCTGTATGCGGAGCCGGTTACCCGCGATGATATCAGCTTTTTCAGCGATCGGAACAAGGGCGAGCTGTGGGTGGGGCGCCGGATGGGCCTGGACCACAGCCGCGCCTATTTTGTGGTGGATGAAGCTCGGTCGTTGAAGCAATTTGATCTGTACCTGCGCGGCCTGGTGGCGGGCGCGCCCGCGGGCACCGGCTCCGGTCGCCCGGTGCGGCTGCTGCGCGGGGTGTCGGAGAAGGTGGATGCCGCCCGGTCCCCGACCAAGGCCGATACGGACTTTGCAGCGTTATGCGCCGAGCTTCGCTTGGAGAAGGATGCGCGCGAGCTGGAGGAGATGCAGGTGGTGATCGATGCCACGGCCCGCGGCTTTGAGGATGTGATTCGCGGCATGCGTGATCGCATTCGTACGGAGCGAGAAGTAGAAGTGGCCTTCTATGCCCGTGCCCGCACCGAGGGCAACGATGTGGGCTACGGCACCATTGCCGCCGGGGGTGCACACGCGTGTGTGCTGCATTGGACCCGCAACGACGCGCCCTTGGATCCCACCGCCCTGCTGCTGTTGGATGCCGGCGTGGAGGGCAAGGCTTTGTATACCGCGGACATCACGCGGACCCTGCCGGTCTCTGGAAAGTTTTCCAAGGAGCAGCGGGAGATCTATGACCTGGTTTGGGAGGCCCAGCAGGCAGCGATCGCGACGATTCGGCCGGGTGTGGACTTTATGGAGCCCAACAAGGTGGCCATGAAGGTGCTGGCCGAGGGTTTGGAGCGCCTGGGGATTCTCCCCATGCCGGCCGCCGAAGCCCTTCTTCAGGAGAAGCAACTCTATCGCCGCTACAGCCTGCACAATATCTCCCATATGCTGGGGATTGACGTACATGATTGTGCCAAGGCTCGTCGGGAGGTGTATAAGTACGGCCCCCTGAAGGTGGGCATGGTGTTGACGGTGGAGCCTGGCCTCTACTTCCAGCTGGACGACCTGACCGTGCCCGAGCGCTACCGGGGCATCGGTGTGCGTATCGAGGACGATGTGGTGGTGACGGAAGCAGGCTGTACCAACCTTTCTGCGGGGATCCCGTCGCAGGCGGATGCGGTAGAGCAGTGGATGGCGCGGCTCTGGGCCTAAGAGGCCAGATCCCAGGCCATCTTGGCGACAAAGCCCAGGACCACCACCAGAAACAGGCCCCGCACCAGGCTGGCGCCGTGCTGAAGCGCCAGCCGTGTTCCCAGGTAGGAACCTGTCATATTGCAGGCGGCCATCGCGAGGCCCAGCTCCCAGCTCACCATTCCTTGTGGCAGGAAGATGCAGAGTGCGGCCAGGTTGGTAGCGAGGTTGACCACCTTGGCGGCCACGGATGCGCCCATGAAGTCCAGCCCGGCCAGAGTGACGAAGCTGAAGACCAGAAAACTACCGGTGCCGGGCCCGAAGAATCCATCGTAAAAACCGATGATTGCGCCCGATCCTATCGCTACGGCTAGGGGAATTCTGCCATCACTGCGCCCCTGAAGACCCAGGTCCTTCTTCCAGAAGGTGTAGATCACCACCCCGATCAACAGCACCAGCGCCAGCGGCCGCATGAAGCTGGACGGCAGGTGGGTGACCAGCAAGGCCCCGCCCAGCGATGCCGCATAGGCGACCCCCGCAGCGGGGGCCAGACTCGGCAGGTGTATGGGCACCCGGCGCACATAGCGCAGCACCGCGAGCGCGGTTCCCGAGAAAGAAGCCAGCTTGTTGGTTCCGAAAAGGACGGCGGGCTCGGTCTCGGGGAAGAGCACCAACAGCGCCGGAAGCTGGATCAGCCCGCCGCCGCCCACGATGGCGTCCACAAAACCAGCGAAGAAGGAGGCCAGCAGCATCAGGGCAAAGGTCATCCACGATCCTCACGCGCCGGGCGACATGCCCTTCCGCGCCTGTGTGCCCGGAAGCGGGATCCGGACGGCAGAAATCGCCC
>JBEIQS010000123.1:0-17869 GCA_040376425.1 Alphaproteobacteria bacterium
GCTTGGGGGCCTTGGGGGCGCGCGGTTTGGGCTCGGGCTTGGGCTCAGGTTCGGCGCGAAGCACCTGTTGAACCTTGGCTTCCAAATCATCCAGGCGGTTGTCCAGTGCGGCGGGAAGCACCGTAAGCCGCGCTTCCACCCGGGCACTCAGGGCACTCAGGCGCTCCTCCACAATGCTCGGAAAGCGGCTGACCTGGGCCTCCAAGGTGCTCAGGCGACCGTCCCCCGCACTCCCACGCGCGGCGGCCAGCTCGGCGCGCACGGCATTGGTGCTGGTGGCCTGTTCGGTGATCCGAGCTTCCAATGCGGCGATACGAGCGCTCACACGCTGTTCGACCTCGTCCATCTTCTTGGAAAGGGCGCTCACCCGCGGGTCCGCATCGGCGCGGGCCTTCTCCAGCTCTTGAGCCAGGGCGGCGGCGCGCTTGTCGTTGCCGGTCACCTGGCCGCGAACATCGCGCAGCTCGTCCCGCAGGGCCTGCAATTCGGCCGGGCTGGCATAGCCGGCTTCCTTCAGTACCTCGTGGACGATGTCCCGGATGGAAGAGTCGAAGATGCGGCTTGCAGGTTGGGCAAATTTGGCGGCGACGACATCTTTGATGGTCATGGCTAGCTCCTGCGGGCTGCTAACCGGAGACGGAGCATGTGTCAACATGTATCAGAGTGATACATCAAACATTTCCAGCGTTCTACAAAGACTATGGTGATACAGTCCGTCCGCCAACGAATGTATCAGTTTTCCTCCAGGCTCTGCAATACGCGCTCCACCTCGCGCCGATCGGAGGCTTCGGGTGCCTGTTGTAGATAGCGCCGCAGCTCCCGGATCGCGTCGCTTCGGCGCTCCAGCCGGGCACACAGCAGCCCGCGGTCCCGGGTGTGGGTGGGGTGATCCCCACCGATTAGCTGGATCCGGTCCACCGTATCCAAGGCCAGCTTCCAGTTCTCCTGGTCAATTGCGAGATGTTTGATATTGGTCAACACCCGCGTGACGATCGGGCGGCTGCCTGTGGGCGCCAAGACGCCCCGATTGCCACCCACACGCTCCATCAGCAGCCCCGCAGGGACTTCGGCACCGCCTGCAAAGGGATCCAGGTAGATCCGTGCTCCCGGGAGATCCAGGCATACCAGGAAGTGGCCGGGTGCGTTGACCCCGGCAATGGGCAGGTTCAGGCGCTTTCCGACGAGCATCCACACCACCGAGAGCAGGATCGGAAGCCCCCGGCGCCGCCGGAGAACCTGATCGACCATGGAGCTGTCCAACCGGCCGTAGTCGTCTGGAGTGCCCCGAAAGTCCAGCCGCCCGCCCATCTGTTGGCCCAGCGCAGCCGCAAGCTGGTCCGGACGCCGGGGGCCGGGCAGCCGGTCCTGCAGATCCTCTGCGAGTAAATCCAGCTCTTGGCCAATGGCAGCGGCGTTCACCGCCGGGTCGCGCATGCGGGCAATGGAGGTACACAGCGCCTCCAGGTCCAGCGCTTCGTCCGGGGCGCGCGCCAACAGCGCAAATTCGGTAAGCGGGGAGTGCTTCATTCCGGGCCGAAGACCGAGAAGCTGCCGTCGGCAATGTTGTGCGTTATTTTGTTTTCATTCAAATCGCACACATATATTTGGGGGGGGCCGGAAAGGTCCGCGTGCCCCCCGCCGGCCGGATAGCCGGCCCAGGTCAGGTAGCGTCCATCGGCCGATACCAGGCTGTGGCTGCCGGCATACTGGTCGAAAAAGTGGAGGTAGAACAACATATCTCGGGTAGGCCAGAAGTGTCCGATGTGCTCCGGTTCGCCCCCCGCACACCACACCCGGTACCAGGTGAGACAGTTGTTTTGCGAATCCACCACGATGTAGACCAGGAAGTCGCCCGTAGGGGACCAAAACCAGGCGAGGCAGGGGGCATCGGTGAGGGACCGCTGCCGGCCCGTCTCCAGCTCCGCCAGTTCGACTCCGCGGTAGGGACTGCCCTCGCCCTTGGGGGCGCTGGACCAGGCGACGCGCGGAGCGCCGGTCGGGGCCACGGTCACGCCGATCAGGCCCACCCGTCGTCCGATCTCGCGGCTGTTCCCACCTTCGGCGGGTCCAGCGGTGAGGACGGAATCTTCGCCATCCCGCTGGACGTAGATTGCATTTCCGCCCGTGAATAGGGGAGCACAAAAGTTTCCAGGCGTGGCCTCGTAGGCCTGGTCCTCCCGGCTCCCGAGCGGATCCCGTAGAATCAACCTGGAGCTTCGCTCTTTGCGGTCCCCTGCGTGAATCAGCATCCCTCGATCCGCAGGATCCCACGAGAAGAAGAGAGGAACCCCTGCTTCCACCTCTGGCATGGTGCCCAGGCGTTGCGCGTCGACCACCCGCAACTCCAGCTCCTCCTCCACCTGTAGAAGCAGCGCGATGGCACGTTGTTGAGGGTGCCACTGTAGGTAGATTGGGCTTCCTTCCTCGATGGAGCACCACTCTTCTTGGTGTACGCCGTCCAGGCTCAGCGCCACCACCCGTACCGGTCCGGCCTTTTCATCGCTGCTCTCCGTGCAAAAGGCAGCGATCCACCTGCCATCCGGTGACCAGGTGGGCCAGGACCACAGCTCCTGCCCCCGTGCCAATGAGGCCCAGGGGCCAGGCGCGGGCAGCGGTGCGGTCAGGCAGATAGCGCCTTCCCCCAGCGGTCCGCTGAGGTGGATGCGTCGGTCGGTTCCGACGTAGGCCAGACGGTTCATCCGCCGCCCCACACTCCGACCAATCGCCAGACGCTCCAGCTCAGGGCCGCCATTGCCAATAGCGGCATTACCAAGGCGATTTTCGGGTTTGCGTGTAGTCCGGCAATGCGATCACGCCGTTTGCGCCGCTCCAGCTCCCACTCCGCAGCATAGGCCGCGGGCAGGGTGCCGGTGCGGTGCAGCTCACGATAGGCATGCAGCGCCGTGTCCGACGCGGTGCCAAAGGAACCCAGGGAAAGGCCCAGGCAAAGCATACAGAAGACGAGTTTTCCGGGCTGCATCCAGCCCTGGATCACGGCCCACAGGCTGGCACCCAGCACCACCGCTGCAACCCAGAAAAGGAATATTCCCAGCCAACGCAGGCGAGAATAGCGCCACGCGGTGGCTTCGTTCATCGCGGCAGCAGCCCATGCAGCAGCAGGCGGATGCCGTCGCTGGACAGACGGGCCACGTCCGGCCGGACTCCCACCGCGCTCTGTCCCGCAAGCCCATCGATGATGGCCTTCATCATCTGGCCCACCGCGAGGGGATCGTACTCCCCAAAGGTACCTTCTGCGGTCCCCTGCTCGATCACGCTGGCGATACCATGCACAAATCGGTTGTGGATGGCATTGACACGGGTGCGCAGCTCTTCATCGCGAATCGCCATCTCGCTCATCAGCAAAAAGAAGCGAGGAGGGGACTTGAGCCCGGCAAAATAGTCCAGGTATTTGGTTCCCAGCTCCATCAGCTTTTCGGCGGCCGGGCGCTTGTCGGCCTGTGCTTCGTCCAAAAAACGGATGGTGAGCGCGTGCTCTTCTTCCACCAGGGCATCGAAGATGCTGCGCTTGCTTTCGAAATAGAAGTAGACCGCGCCCTTGGACAGATTCGCGCGGGCGGCGACGTCTTCAACGCGGGCTGCCAGGTAGCCCTTTTCAATGAAGACAGCGCGCGCAGCGCGAAGTATCTGGGAGCGACGCTCGGACTCAGAGAGGTGGCGTGTCATCGCGGGTCAGTTAACCCGTTTCGCAAGTCCCGGCTCGGGATCGTCGGGAGGTTGCGTGCTGGAGCCTGCGCAGATTCTGCTGGACAGGGCAGTGGAGGAAGGCTGTATTCCCGGCTACACCTTGCTGCTGCGGGGGCCCGATCGGGTCGCGGGACAGATTTTCGGCGGGCAGGCGTCCCTTCGGCCGCGTCCTCGTCCAGTTTTTGCGGAAACACCCTGGGATCTCGCCAGCCTGACCAAGGTGCTGTGTACATCATCGCTGATGATGTCCCTACATGAAATCGGAGCACTGAGCCTGGACGCGCCCCTGCGGCGCTGGCTTCCGGCGCTCCCCGCGACCTTGACCGCTGCACACTGCCTCTCCCACAGCAGTGGTCTGCCACCGTGGCGACCCTTGTACGCCGACTATCTGAAGGCGGCCGTCGGCACCACGGGGGTGCGGGAGGCAATCCTGCGGGACGCCGTTGGCACGCCGGCGGTTGCCGAACCCGGCCTGCACTATGCCTATTCTGACCTGGGAATCCTGTTGCTCACAGCCGCGATAGAGGCGGCGGGAGGTGACCGGATCGACCGGCTCTGGGAGCGCTATGTTCGGGGCCCTTCGGGTGTGGACCTGCGTTGGGGGTGGCCGGCTGCGGCTGCCACCGAGGATTGCCCCGTCCGGGGAGCGGTACAGGAAGGGCAGGTCCACGACCTGAATGCCTGGGCGATGGGCGGAATATCCGGGCACGCCGGGCTCTTTGGTCCGGTACAGGACGTGGGTGAGCTGGCCGCCGAGTGGTTGCGCTGCTGGATGGGGCGGGGCCGAATCTGGAAGCAGGCCACACTCCAGCGCTTTTGGGCGGAGGGGGGAGCGGGCAGCCATCGATTGGGCTGGGATCGGCCTACTCCGCCCAATTCCTCGGCCGGGCCCGGATGGCCCCTCGATGGGGTGGGCCACCTGGGCTTCACCGGCTGCTCCCTCTGGATCGCCCCCCGCCAGGGGTGGATCGTGGTGCTCTTGAGCAACCGGGTGCATCCGATGGTAGAGGGGGGCAGTGTTCCAGGCCAGGATGGGCCACGAACCAAGGCTTTCAGAGCTCTACGGCCGGCCGTGCACAGTGCGATCCTGCAATCCCTGGGTGCCGCGGGGCTTTGGTAGTCCACACTACGGATTTTGAGGTAGCAGCATAGGAGGCTCGCTTTTCCCGAACATCCTGAGGATGGCGCCCCGGGCATAGACCACCATGGAATTGGGGCGCGGCCGGATACCAAGCTGTTCGGCAATACGACGTTCCCGCTCGGCGAGCGGAACCCACCCCTCCTGGGCGGTGCCGCGCACAGTAGGTGTTCCCGCGCGGATGCGGGGCATTACAAGGCTGAAGTCGATGACCCGGGTGGAACAGCTTCGCCCACTCCAGGCGCGGACCATCTCGCAGCCACCGGGGGCCTGCAAGCGGTGGCTGGCCACCACAACGGGGGCGTCTGCAGGCAACATTCGCAAGGCATAGGCGATGTTTTCGTCCGTGTGGAGCGCCTGTGGCTCTATCAGGATGTCTCGATCGGGCAGGCCCAGGGCGCGCAGACCGGCGGCCATCGTCTCGGCTTCGCCGTAGGGATTGGCCACGGCGTTTCCGCTCACCAGGACCTTATCCACTGACCCCGAGGCCCAGAGGTACCACCCCCAAACCACCCGCTGCCATTGCAACAGCGAGAGAGTTCCGTCGGCTTCCGTAGGGCAACCAGGGATAATTGCAACGGTGTTTTGCGCAAAAGCTGAACTGGAGAGGCAAAGGCAAAGCGAGCCGAGTTGAAGAAGGCGGGTTATCATCGGTGGCCCGGATGGGAGGAGTGGTGGCGCAGATTCACGATCAGATCAAACGGATGATTGTGCGGGTGTTGATGCTGGAGGGGGTCACGCCGGAAGAGATCGGGGACGACCAGCCGCTTTTTGGTGCGGGGTTGGGCCTGGACTCGGTGGATGCGCTTGAGCTCGCGATCCACATCGAAGAGGAGTTTGGCGTACGGATGCCCGACGATGCGGAGGGCCGCAAAGCCTTTGCCTCCGTCCGGAGTCTGGCGGCCTTCATCGAGGAGCGAAAATGAACGCGGACGTTCTGATTCTGGGGGCTGGTCCCACCGGCTGTGCGCTGGGAAGCTATCTCGCCAAACGGGGCGCATCGGTCACGTTGGTGGAAGCCGTCGAACATCCGGAAGGGGTGGTGGGGGAGTCGATGCTGCCCTGCTCTGCCCGCGTGTTCGAGGAGTTGGACTTCGATACCTCCGGCTTTATGGTCAAACATGGCGCGGTATTCTGCGACCAAGGCGAGTCGGTGCGTTTCGACTTCTCGGAGGCTGAGGAGCCGCGCTGGACTTCGGCTTGGCAGGTGCAACGCGAGGTATTTGATATCCGCTGGCGCCAGACCGCGCAACGCCACGGCTGTCGCATCGTCTACGCGAAGGCGTTGGACGTAGAGTTGCCGGGGGTGGTGGTCACCGATCAGGGAAAGCTCCGTGGGGATTGGGTGGTGGACTCGGCGGGCCGATCGATGTGGCTTTCGGCGAAGCTGGGCTTGCGCGTGGGCGATGCTCGACTCCGTAACTCTGCAATAGGCACCCGCTGTGTGGGGGTCAAGCAGGTGGCCCCGGATCAGGTGGGAGATATCACCATCTGCTGTATTCCAGGAGGTTGGATTTGGATCATTCCCTTCGGCGGCGGAATGGCCTCCGTGGGAGTGGTGATGAGCCCCGCCTGCCCACTGCGTGGCAGTGCTGAGGAGCGCTTCGCTGCGGCGATCGCGGCCTCCCCGGATGCGCAGGTGCGGCTGGCCGATGCCACCCGCATCTTCCCCTTCCGCGGCCTCCAGGACTTCACGGCCACCTCCACCGCCTTCCACGGGCCTGGTTTTGCGCTGTGCGGGGATGCGGCCACCTTTATCGATCCTGTCTTTTCCTCCGGCGTGCTTCTGGGACTGTATGGGGCCCGGCAGCTCGCAGCGGCCATGGACGGTGGCGATATGGACGCCTGGACGCAGGAGTATCGCGAGGGCGCAGGCGTGTTCCGGCGGGTGATCGATTGCTGGTACAACGGTGATTTTATGACCGTTGCTCTTGCACCTCGGGAGCTGCAAAAACCGTACTTCCGCAAGGGTATCGTCAGCCTGCTCGCCGGGGACGTGTACAATCCCGAGCGGACTGCGCCGCGGCGTATGTCGATTCGGATGCCGGAAATTGCGGCCGCCGTGCGGCAGTACAAGAACAGCCATAGTCCGGTCGTGCCGCCGGAGCTGGCCTGATGCTCCATGCCTGAGGCCGGCGATCAACCGGCGCCGGAACCGCGCCGGTCGCGTCTGGGTTTGCACCGCCTCCGCAGTTGGTTTCGCGGATTACTACGCGCACATCTTTCCCCTCGAGAAGCGGGTCTCGCGGTTGCGGTGGGGGTGTTCATCGGCGTGCTGCCGGTCTACGGCCTTCACCTGCCCATTTGTGTACTGGTCGCGCGCCGCCTGGGTCTGAACCAGGCCGTGGTGTACGGGGCTGCGAACATTTCGAATCCCTTTCTGGCTCCCTTTCTCGTGGCGGGCGGTCTCCATCTGGGGGCGTTGATCCACACCGGAAAGGCGCCGACCACCCTGGAGCTGGGGGAGGGGGCCTTGTGGACGCTGGTTCAGGAGGCCCCCATTTTGTACCTGGAGTGTTTTCTGGGCTCGCTGGTGATCGGGGCCGGGCTGGGACCCCTGCTGGGCGGGATCGTGGCCTGGTCCATGCTCCTGTGGCAAGGTCGGCCGAAGGAGGCGCATGAAAGCCGCTGAAGGGACTTCGGTGCTTCTGGGTGGGTTGTCCCTTGGGGGCAGCCTTGGCGCATGGAGTGGCCTGCTGCCCGCCGGACTTGGCAGTGGCCTTGCGGTGGGGGGGGCCCTGTCGCTGGGGGCTCTGGTGGCGGTGGGTTCGGCAAGGCCAGACCTGCAGATCTTCGGTCCGTCGGTGCTTCGGGGACGGGTTCCCGGTCGGCTGGTGCTGAGTATCGACGACGGCCCACATCCGGTTTCCACACCGTTGTTTCTACAGGCACTTGCCGATGCGGGCGTTCGCGCTACTTTTTTTGTGCTTGTGGATCGCGCTCTGGCGAATCCAGACCTCTTGTGGGCCATGCTGGCGGGGGGGCATGAGATTGGCCTGCACGGGATGACACATTCTGCGCGATTGACTTGGAAAAATCCGCAGGAGAGTGCCAAGGAGATTCGGCGGGCGCTTAAGCTGCTCAGCCAATACGGTACGCCGCCGGTGCGCTGGTACCGCCCTCCCTTTGGTGCAGTCAGTCCAAGAATGTATCAGGCACTACAAATTGTGGGCCTGGAGATGGTGTGGTGCTCCGTCCGCACCGGCGATGGGGTGGCGATCTCTGCCGAGCGGTTGAGGCGGCGTGCCGAGGTGGCGGGAGACCGGGATATCGTCTTGCTTCACGATGGAAATGGTCCAGCTCCCAAACTTCTGCCTTCTCTTCTACGGTCCTGGGCTGAGAGGGGGCTCCAGGTGGGGACGGTGGGCGAAGGGCTGGGGGTGGCCGAATGACGCCGTGGGTCACCCGGATGGCGGCTTGGAGTGCGGCAGGTTGGGGCGTGGGCGCCCTGTCCGACGCGTTGCGGCGCGGGGAGGCCCTGCTGCGGCCGGTGCCCTACCAGGCGGTCGGACTGCGTTCGCCCTTCGCCTGCCTTCTGCCGCAGCGGGTCGAGGCTGCAGAGCTATTGGAGGCGCTGATACTTCAGGTGCTTCCTGCTGTTCCGTCTCGTTGTGGACTGGTAGTGGCCACCAGCTCGGGGGCGATCTCCGGCGCTTTTGAGCGCTGGCATGGGGCGCGGATCGGGGGAGTCCCGCTCCGGGAACACACTTGGCGGCAGGAGCCCGGGCAAAAACTGGCCCGAGAGCTTGGGTTTGCGCCCCATACCACGGTGTCGGTGGCCTGCGCGTCCGGTTCGGTGGCCTTTGAGATCGCCCGGGGCTGGCTGCGGCAGGACCGCTGCGACCAGGTGGTCGTGGTGGGCTACGAGGTGCTTTCTCTCTATATCCATGCGGGTTTTGCGGGTCTCGGAGCGCTGGCAGCACAGCGATCACGCCCCTTCCGACAGGACCGCGACGGCTTGGTTCTGGGAGAAGGAGGGGCCTCGTTCCTGCTGGAGAAACCCACCACCGCGCGCCGTTACGGTCGTTCGCCGATGGCGACGCTGCTGGGGTGTGGGCTATCCCAGGACGGTGTCCATCTGACCGCTCCTGACCGCACCGGCTCGGGCATATTCCGTGCCTCCGAGGCGGCCCTTGTCGATGCGGGAATGGAGGCTGGTCAAGTGGACATCGTCAGCGCCCACGCCACGGGTACACCCTTCAACGATGCAATGGAAAGTCGTGGACTCTCCAGGCTTTTTCAGGGGCCAGTGCCCTTGCACGCGGCCAAACCGGTGATCGGTCACTGCCTGGGTGCAGCGGGCGCGCTGGAAGCTGCCGCGTTGGTTGCGATGTTGGAAGGTGCAGAGGCCCCGGATGTACCCCTCATCGATGCGGAGGATTGTCCCATCGTCTTTCGTCCGGTGGAGACAAATCCTCGCATTGGCCTCTCGGTGAACGCGGCCTTTGGTGGGGTGAACGCGGCGCTGGTTTTTGGGAGAGGAGGGGAGGGGACCGAAGAGACTGAGCCGCCTCCGCGCCGGGTCGTGCCGGGGCGGTCGGTGGCCTTGGACCGGGACCACCTGCCGCTGGCCGATATCCACCCGCAGGCGCCGGTGGCACTGGGGCGGGCCGATAGCTATGTGCGTGCGGGCATCGCCCTGCTTCACCAGCTTGGACCTGCCGCCGAGACCCCGGTGGTGTTGTCCTCCACCACCAACTGTGCCGCCGCGGACCTGCGCTACCATGAGGGACTGCTGCGGCAGGGGCCTGCCGGAGCGTCGCGGATACACTTCACCTATACCACTCCGGGTTCGCCCCTCGCAGAGGCGTCCATTCTGGAGAAACTTCGTGGCCCAGCCATTGTGCTCTGCGATGGCCCCGAGGCCGGACAGGCTGAAGCAAAGCGCCTGGTTCAGCAGGGGGCACGCTGTGCCATCGCCCTGCACCTGGAATGCCCGGCAGGGCATGCGACCGGTACCGCAACAGAATATCGCATAGGGGATTCAGATGAGTGACTATCCGGATGTAGCTACCCTTCTTCCACACCGACCTCCCGCATTGCATGTAGATCGAGTGGTCTCCTGGGAGGGGATGCGGCTCGTGGCTGAGCGGCACTTTGTACCCGAAGACGTTCCAGGGCACTTCCCCGGTCGACCGGTGGTGCCCGGTGTAGTCATGGTCGAGGCGCTGGCCCAGTCGCTGGCCTGCCTCGCCTCCCTGATGGGGGAGCGCGGAAACCCCTATTTGACGGGCATCGAGAAGGCGAAGTTTCGGGGTGTGGTGGTGCCTCCAGCAACCTTGCGCATGGAAGTGGAGGTCACCGATCGGCGAATGGGGGTGACCTGGGCCAAAGGCAAGGTGCTGCGGGATGGGGTGGTGGTCTGCCAGGCAAACCTGCAGGCCGTGTTGATCGCCGAGGGGGCGGGCTGATGCCCCGGGCGGTGGTCGTCGGATCGGGAATGGGTGGGCTGACCGCGGCCCTGCTGCTGCAGAAGCACGGCTGGCAGGTGCAGGTGTTGGAGCGCCACTACCGACCCGGCGGCTTTTTGCACCGCTTTTTCCGGCAGGGCATCGGCTACGACACCGGCTTTCACTACGTGGGCTCGGCCGGTCCGGACCAGCTCTTCGGTCTGGCAATGAAGCACCTTGGAGTGTACGATAGACTACGATTTTCGGAGTTGGATCCCGAAGGCTTTGATTGGCTGTGGTTTCCCGATCGTCAGTTCAAGGTGCCGGCGGGCTTCGAGCGCTGGCAGACCGCCCTGTGTGCGGCTTTTCCGGAAGAGGCCGGGGGTATCGCCAGTTTCGGCGCCGAGCTGAAGCAGGCATCCCGCGCCTATGGGTGGTTTCACCTGGATAGCTCCACTCCTCCTGAGAGTGTGCTTCCTTGGGAGGAGCGCAGCCTGCAACAGGTGGTGGATCGTCACCTGAAGCACCCTCAGCTCCGTGCCATCGTCTGTGGCCAGACGGCTCCGCTCTATGGAGTCATCCCGACGGAAGCCCCTTTTGGTCTGCATGCCGTGGTGACCGACCACTTCCAGCAGGGGGCCTACACCATCGAGGGGGGGGGAGACCGCCTCGCCCGGGAGCTGGTGCGCGAGCTACGCGCCGGGGGGGGCACGCTGCACCTGCGCTGTCCGGCGACCGCCATCCAGAGCGACGACGGTGTGGCTCGGGGCGTATGGTCGGGCGATCGGTTTTTTCCGGCCGACCTCGTGGTCGCCGACATCCACCCGTCGTTGGTCCTGGATTTGCTGCCTGCCGGGGCCGTCCGTCCGGCCTATCGGGACCGGGTGAAGAATTCCCGTGTGGGTGTGGCCCATGTGGGGATCTACTTCCGGGTGGAGGGCGACATCTCTCCCTTGCGACGGCGGAACCTCTACCGCTTCCGAAGCTGGGATGTGGGGGAGATGGCCCAGCCTGTGACCCCGGACAAGGCACCTCCCTTCTACTTTCTCGCCGCCCCCGGCAGCCGCGAGCGGGGGCGGCCAGGCACCGAGCAGGTCTTGGTTGCGGTGATGATGGCGGACTACACCAGCTTCGACGAGCTCAATGGCGATGCCGGGCTGGCGCGCAGCGACGCCTACCGCGCGGTGAAGGCCGGCATTGAAGCCCAATTCCGTTCCGCACTGGCGGAAGACTTCCCGGAGTGGAAGATCCTGGCGATGGAATCCTCGACCCCGCTCAGCACCCAGCACTACACGAACGCCCCGGGCGGGGCGATCTATGGGCACTATCACTCGGTGGACCAGATGGGCCGCTATCGCTACTCCAGCCGCATCAAGGTGCGTGGCGTGCTACAAGTAGGGCACGCGATCGGATTTCCGGGCATTTGTGGTGCGATGATGTCGGCCTACGTGGGCTGTTCTGAGATTTTAGGCGGTGAAACCCTACTATCGGAGTTAAAGGCGGCATGAGGCGTGTGGTCATCACCGGTGTGGGTCTTGTCTCTCCGCTGGGCAGCGACGTGGGGGCCGTTTTCGACGCTGTCCTGGCCGGAACCTCCGGCGTGGTGGCGATACCGGCCTTTGCCGCCGTGGACGACCTGGGTGCTCGTGTGGGAGCACCGGTCACAGGCTTCGAACCTGCAAAAATTCCAAGGAAGTTCAGGCGGAGCATGGCCCGCATGGTGCAGTACGCCGTTGCCGCCGTCGCCGACGCGCTGGCTTCGGCGGGCTACCCGGCCGACCGGCTCAGCAGTGGGCGGGTGGCTGTGGTGGCCGGTTCCACGACCGGCTCACCGGACGCCATGCAAGAGTTCTGGAAGGAGTTCCTGGCTACCAATTCCATTCGTGGTGTTTCCTCCACTGCTTTTCTGCGTGTCATGTCGCACACCGTCGCCAGCCACATTGCGCTGGTCTATGGCGTGACCGGGCATGTACAGTCTCCGGGTTGTGCCTGTGCCGTGTCCAACCAGGCGGTGGGCATCGCCGCCGATCTGATTCGGCTGGGGCGGGCAGACATGGTGATCGCGGGAGGGGCAGATGAGCTTTCGGTGCTTTCAGCCGCAACCTTTGACGTGGTGATGGCCGGCTGCCGGGGGCATGAGGACCAGCCCTCCACCCGGCCCGCTCCCTTCGATCGCAGCCGCGACGGCGTGGTCTGTGCCGAGGGCGCATCCATCGTCATCGTGGAGGAGCGCGAAGCTGCCATTGCACGTGGCGCCACTATCCTGGCGGAAGTTCTCGGCTATGGCGAAAGTTGTGACGCAACGCACATGTCATCGCCGGAGCCGGAGGGGATGGAGGCGGCGATGAGCCGCGCGCTGGTAGACGCCGGGCTGAACCCGTCGGACATCGCCTATGTGTGCGCCCACGCCACCGGCACGGTGGTCGGAGATGCGGCCGAAGCACGTGCGACAGAGCGGGTTTTTGGGCGGGAGGTGCCGGTGAGCAGCCTGAAGGGGCACTTCGGCCATATGCTGGCTGCCTGCGGCGGCTGCGAGATCCTGATGTGCATCGAAGCGATGCGCCGTGGTATCGTTCCCCCTACCTTGAACCTCAAAGATCCGGATGTGGACCCCATCCACCTCCCAACCGAGCCGCTGAGTCGGTCTCTGCCGCGGGTCATGACCAACAACTTCGCCTTTGGGGGGATCAACGCCAGCCTCATTCTTGGAAGAGCATAGTTTATCCTACAAAACTCTTCGGATCTTTGGACGGTCCCTCCCGCATTATTGCGTGAGTAGCCTTGCCGCGGATGCCATATCAGGCTAAGGCCCGCGGCTATCAGGGAGGCAGTGTGCCAACGGCCGAGGAGATCATCGCCACTGTGGATCGGATCCTCGTGGATCAATTTGAATTGGGTGCCGATCAGGTGGTCCCCAACGCGCGGCTGCGTGAAGACCTCGACTTGGACAGCCTGGACGCAGCGGACATGATGATCGCGATTGAGAAGCGTTTTGGGGTTCGGCTGGACGACAACGTGGCCCGGTCCTTCACCACGGTGGAGGACATCCATAGCTACGTCCGCAAATTGGTCCTCGAAAAAGAGGCTGCCCAAGCCTGAGCGTGCGGCTCCTGTCCGGCTATTGCGCGGCGGACGGTGGGGCGAGGCGGGCCAACAGGGCCTCCGCATCCCGGCGGCGCTGCTCCAGGCGTGGGACCCCGCAGCGGGTCTGTTCGGCCTTCAGATAGCGGCCGAGAACGGGCAAATCCTGGTGGAGGGAGAGGCGACCAAAGTTCTGGTCGGCCGAGGAGAGTGGCACCGGATCCCGGCCTCGGAGCGCCCAGAGGAGTGGGAAAAAACGTCCGTTTTCCTCCACCAAACGCTCTCCCTGGACGGTCCAACCCTCGGCATGGAGCCAGGCACGGAGCACATCGGCGCCGCGATGGGGCTGGAATCCCACCCAGCGCAGCGACGTCGTCGCGGTGCGGACGGTGGCCACCATCTCGTCGGCCCCCATTCCCGCCATGGTCATGCAGTCAAAAACATCCCCCTGAACAACCGATAGTCCCACGCCCACTCTCAGCTCCAGCGGCAACCCCCAACGCTGTTGGTTACGACGAGCGCCCGCAAGTGCCTCGGCGCTCCGGTCGACCCCGATTGCAGTTGCTACCCGATGTCCTGCAAGCAGCCATAGAGGAAGGAGGCCGTGATCCGTTCCCACGTCGACCAGTCTGGCCCCCGGTGGCACCTGTTCCGCCAGACATTGGAGGCGGCGGGACAGCGGCGGTCCTAGACGGATGGCGGATCCTTCCAGAAGGGGTGAAAATTGTACCATTCATAGGGACTTTTCCGCACGGAGTCCTCCAATCGCCGCGCCCACGCCGCCGCATAGTCGCGGAGCTGCTCCGAGCGGGGGCGACTGCGATCGAGCTGCACCACATAGGGCGGGCGGATGGTGACCTCGCACAGGTCTCGGTCCACCTTCCGACACTCCACCTCCACCACCGGAACCCGTGCCAGCGCCGCAAGCAGCCAGGGGCCAGAAGGTAGCACTGCCACCCCGCCGAAGAAATCTACTTCTAAGGAGCGATCATCCACCAAGCGGTCGGCGTGCATGGCGATGATACTCCCGTCTCGCAGGCTGCGGAGTACCGACAAGGTCGAAAAGCCTTCCGTCCCGTTTACCGCAATGATCTCGGGCTTCCAGGTATCCGGGAGCTGCGAAAAGATCGCTCGCCCGTGATCTCCCCTGGCTTCGAAGCGCAGCACCTTGATCCGGCGGACCTTGTCCGATTTACCGGTTCCCGAGTGAATAATCTCGATATTACCGTGGTGTGACGACAGAAGTATCGCGCCGCCGGGGCGTGCAAAGACATCGCGCAGGTGTTCCAGACCCTCGTAGCGGTACCGGAATTGCATGGGACCTTTCAAGAGAAAAGCCAAACGATCGATCAGGGCGATGGCAAAGTTGCGATAGAGGCGCCAGGTCGCAAGACGCAGAGGCACGTCCGGGAGGACGCGCCCAAAGTAGCTACGCAGGCCCGCGGAGGGGCCTTTCAGCAGGTAGAAGGCTGCGACAAGCGTCGCAACTCCGTAGGCAAAGCGGCGTCCCAGGAGGGAGAGTACCGAGAGAATCAGCTTCCAACCAAGGGCATTCCCGCCTGAACGCCCTGTCCAGTCCGCCATCCCTACTCCGGAAGAGCTCCACCGAGGTTCTCCACCGCGTGCATATAACCGCTCGGTGGGGTGGAGAGGGTCCAAGCGACGGTTCCGTCCGGCTCCACTTCGGTTATTCCTCCCGTTCTTCCGTAGAACACAAAGGTGTTTCCAGAGGAGGTGGGCGCACTGTTCCCGGTTACGAGGTTGCGGGTTTCACCATCGGAGTAGCTCCAAACCTCTCGGAATGTGCCCGCGGACCGATCCAGCTCATAGGCTACCGCCCGCGAGGCGTGTTGCTGGATGGGCTCATTGTCAAACAGGTACACCAGATCTCCCACCAACAGCGGCCCGTGCGGAGTACCCACCCAGCTGCCCTCGGTCAGCTCCAGCGCCCCGGGGATGTCTCCGATCGACCACAGGGCCGTCCCCTCGCCATCAATCGCCCACACGCAGTTCTGTATCTTGGAGCTGATCAAAAAGATCTGCTGGTCCTCGTTCCAGCTCAACCCGTTGATGTGGGCCATGTCCAAGCCGGCCTCATAGAAGCCACGGTCTTCGGGCCCCCGGGGCAGCGCGATGTCCCAGGTGCTCCAGATCGGAGTCTCCGTGCCATCGGGGCTACGCCGGATCAGGGTGCTGCCGACCCAGGGGACTCCTGTTGGTCCAGGGCGGGTATCGCGGTCCAGGTAGTACAGATCCTCACCACGGAACACGAAGTCATGGTGAGCACCGGGCAAGGACAACTGCGTCACCGGGTTTCCGGCAAGGTCCACGCCGATCAACCGGTCCAGCCCTGAGTCCGCGCGATCAAAAACCAGCCTGTACACCACGCCGTCCACGACACGGACCTGCGAGTGCGAAAAGTCGGGGAACATGTCTTCGCTCTCCCAGACCACGCGCCCTTTACGATCGCTGATCAAGGCCCCGTTGGTCACCGGCACCAGGAAGAAACCTTCCTGGTCTCCTTTGCCTTCCTCCAGGCTGAAGCGGCCGTTCATCGTGCGACCCGGTGCCTGGTAGCTCAGCTTCTTGCTGACGCTCACCTCCTCGTCGCTCTCCCAGGCGGCGCGAAGTTGCCAGGCCTCGCCGTAGGGGATCCCCACCAGCAGCAGTGCGTGGTCGGTTCGGGCCTCCAGCTCCATCGGGCTTTTACGGCCGAGTTCTTTGGTGTTCCCGTACTCCACCCAGCCGCGAGAGGGGGTTGGCGTCTGCCAACGCACCTCCACCGCCCCGGTTTGGGTGGGGGTCAGATCAACCTGGACTTCTTCAACCCGGAGCGGGGTATCGCCGGTCGTTGGAGCCTTGTCGGTACATGCGATAAGCAACCACATGCGACCGTATAGCCTCAGAAATGCAGACCTGCAGGCCACAACGAGCGCCAAACCCGGGTTGACAGCACCCGGTAGGCTGGATAGACCGCTCGCCCTTCTCGATCACAGGATTTCCATGGTCCGCATTCGTCTCGCTCGTTATGGTGCTAAGAAGAGCCCTTTCTACCGTGTCGCCGTTGCCGACTCCCGCTCCCCGCGGGATGGTCGCTGCATTGAGTACATCGGTCACTACAACCCGATGGTGGAGCCTCCGGCGCTGAAGCTGGATATGGACCGGGTGGACCACTGGATCTCCAAGGGCGCCCAGCCTTCCGAGACCGTCTCCTCGCTGATCGAGAAGGCCCGCGCGCAGGCGTCGGCTCAGGCTTCCGCGTGAGCGAGCTGGTCAACTTTCTGGTGCGGAGCCTCGTCAGCCGCCCCGAAGCGGTGCGGGTGAACGAAGTCCAGGGAGAAGCCTCCATCCTGCTTGAGCTGGCGGTAGACGCTGCCGATCTCGAGCGGGTCAAGGGTCCCGATGGGGAGACCCTGCGCGCCATCCGTACGGTGCTTTCGGCGGCCTCTGGTCGTCGGAAGGCCGTGTTGGAGCTGGTGGAGCCCTCCGCGGACGCGGGCGAGGAGTGATCGCAGTCGCACCCGGGGAAGTCGTCCTTGGGGAGATCAGCGGCGTGTTTGGCATTCGCGGAGAGTTGAGGATTTTTCTTCACTACCGCGAAAGCGACACGCTGCGGACGGAGCGTCCGGTGATTCTCGTTTCGCCCGAGGGTGAGCGTCGGGACGTGAAGATGATTGTCCGTCCCGGGGCGGGGAAGCGTATCCTCGCCAAGGTTCGGGGCGTGGAAAACCCAGAGGACGCCTCTCGCCTTGGTGGCTGGGAAATCCGCATTCGGCGGAGTGATCTGCCCCCCGCTGCAGACGGTGAGTTCTACGTGCAGGACCTGATCGGACTGCCGGTAGAGGACGAAGTGGGTGTGGTGGCCGGTGTTCTGGCCGAGGTCATTCCCGGCGCAAAGGACATCTGGGTGGTAGAGCCCCCCGGTGACGATGCTGAACCCATTTTTGTCCTTGCTGAGCCCGCGAACATCCTGAAGGTGGATGTTACAGGCGGAAAAATCGTCATCGCGAGCGGAGCTCTCGCTGGTGCGCTTTGATGTTCTGACCCTGTTCCCGGAGATGGTGGAGCCACCCCTGCGCTGCTCCATCCTGGGGAGGGCGCTGAATGCCGGTCATTTTGAACTGGGCGTTCACAATATTCGCGCCCACGGCATTGGCAAACACCGCACCGTCGACGACACGCCCTATGGCGGCGGCAGCGGCATGGTGATGCGGGTGGATGTGCTTGCGGCGGCCATACAGGCGGTGAGTCGTCCAGACAGCAGGGTGATCCTGATGGATCCCGGTGGTGTCCGCTTCGACCAGAGCCACGCGCGGCGCCTCGCGGCACTGCCGCATGTGGTGCTGCTGTGCGGCCACTACGAAGGGGTAGACGAGCGTATCTGCGAAACGATGGTACACGAGCGAATGTCCATCGGAGACTTTGTGCTGACCGGGGGAGAGCTGGGCGCGGTGGTGGTGGTCGATGCGGTGGCGCGTCTGCTGCCCGGCGTCCTGGGAAATGCCGCTTCTGCCCAAGAAGAATCCTTCAGCGATGGCTTGTTGGAGTATCCGCA
>JBEIQS010000206.1:0-10260 GCA_040376425.1 Alphaproteobacteria bacterium
GGACTGTGACGAGGAGGACGCGACGATCCATCCGGATGCGGAGACCACCCGTGGGGAGGACATCGACCGGGACTGCGACGGGGTGCGGGAGAGTGTGGATCAGGATCGGGACGGGAGCCCCTGGTGTGCAGACTGCAACGATTTTGACCCCTCCATAAGCCCGCTGGTGATCGAGCGCTGCAACGAGCAGGACGATGATTGCGACGGCCAGATCGACGAGGCGGGGGCGACGCTGGCGATGTGGTACCCGGATGTGGATGGGGATGGCTATGGGGACGAGGATGCGGGGGTGGAGGCTTGTGATCGGCCGCAGGCCAACTACACACTGCAGGCGGGGGACTGCGACGATGGGGATTCGGAGGTGCGGCCGGGGGGCACCGAAGTCTGTGGCGACGGGTTGGACAATGACTGCGACGGGAGCCCCGGGGCTTGCCGGTTTGAGGGGGAATTGCAGGAGTCGGCGAGTGTGGTGACGGATGATGGACTTCGATACGATGTTCCCTATAGCCTCAGTCCGGGGAACATTGGGGACTGGAATGGGGACGGGCTGGATGACATTTTTCTGCTGTCCCACATCGAAGATACCAGCGACGGAAGCACCATTATCGGGTTTGATATTCTTAGCGGCCCCTTTGACCGCTACGAGATGAGTGCGTCCAGCATTCGTTCCGCCTTCATTCTTCCCTCCGGCGAAGTGGACTCGCTCACAACGGTTGGTGACCCACAACAAACGGGCGACAATCTGATTCTCCTGCTGGGCGGACGGCTGGGCCGAAACTATGCTGCGATGCTGCAGCCGAACACCTCGGGGGAGTTGACCGTCTCCAACGGCATCACCCCACTGCCGTGCAACAGCTCGGAACGCTACCTTTTTGTCGGGGCCGGAGACACAACCGGAGATGGCACTGAAAAACTGTTGGTAGACGGATGGAATTTGGCGGGAGGGTCTCTTCAATCGGAAGTCTTTTCGGTTGACCTGCCGCTGAGCGTTCAGACCGGACTGACTGCACGAACCACGCTGCTACAGACCACGGAAAGAGTCTTAGCTGCTCCGTTATTCTCAGACATCAATGCAGATGGGATCTCGGATGTGACGGCCTTCGCCGGGGACTTTGCGGAGGATGGAAGCGGCCTCACATTCAGCGATGTAGCGATTTTCCTGGGTCCATTTGTGAATACCGTGGGTTTGTCGGACGCGGACACGCAAATCAGCTTCGACGGTACAGAGTTGGTCACATCTCCCCCGGGTGATGCCGACGCGGACGGCGCCCCAGACATCTGGTTGGTCGCAGACGAGCGCTCGGCCTACTCGGTGCCCATTCGCTCCGGTACCTACAACGCGGTAGACGAGTACCGCCTACGACTGATCGCGGAGCCGAACGCCCAAGCCGACGGCACCGCGACTCCCTTCGGCGGTCCGGGTGTAAAGGACATCGACGAGGACGGCTCAGACGATGTCGTCGTTACCCGCCCTGATTGGTACTCCGAAACCGATACGTCTGAAATCGGCAAAGTGTACTTCCTCTACGGCCCCCTGTCCGGCTCTATCGATCTGGCCGACGCCGACGCTACCGTCACTGGAAGCAGCTATCTGGAGGTGGAGAACCTGGGCTACTCCATGCTCACCGGCTACTTCGATGACCAGGACGGTCTGGACATCTTTCTGGCTTCCTACGTCTCAAATGATGTCTGGCGCACCGACCGGTTGGGGTTGTATACGCACGACTGGTAGCGCCCCTCAATGGCAGCTTTGCCGAGTGGATTGACTCAGGTCATACGTACAACCCGCTGAGTTGGCCGCGGCTACACAACCAGTTCGCAGCGTACCACTAACGCCGCAGGCAGGAATGGAAGAGGTTGACCAACCATCGGTGGAATGTCCAACACCAAAAAAACCGCATCCGAAACTGCAGGAATACGCAAACCGGTATAGTTTGGTCTGCGACCCGTCACAGTTGTAGTCGAAACTCGAGTCCCCACGATTCGACGTAAAGTATGCAGCCTGCCCCGGTTTTGCACTCGCATTGCTATCATAGCAGTCCGTGTTCACAGTCGAAGAATAGTAGCTGGTGGGACTGCAATAGCACCGTCCAGAAACACTACTGGATCCGTAGCTATCCCCATCCCCATCATAATAGTACGTCGTACACCCACTCGCATTCTGCTCATCCACGCTGCCATCGCAGTCGTTGTCGCGGCTGTCGCAGGTCTCCGTGCCGCCCGGCTTGTCGGAGGAATTGCTGTCGTTACAATCCGAGGAATTGCTGACGTAGCCTGCCGGTTGGGTACAGGAGGCCTGCGTGGTGGTGCCGCCGTAGCCGTCGCCGTCGCCGTCCACATACCACAGTGTGGCCGGGTTGGTGCTGGCGCTGCTGTCGTTGCAGTCGGTGTTGTTGGCCACATAGCCGGAGGGCGCCGAGCAGGATTGTGTGCTGACGTTCGGGTTTCCGTAGGTGTCGCTGTCGGCGTCCCGGTACCAGGTGGGCTTCACGCCGTCATCGATCGTGCCGTCGCAGTCCTGATCCACCCCGTCGCAAGTCTCGGTTCCCGCAGGCGAGATCGCCACGTTGCCGTCGTTGCAGTCCGTGCTGCTGGCCACATAGCCATAGGGTGCAGTACAGGCATAGGAAACCGTGGCGGAAGTCCCGTAATTGTCGCCATCGGCGTCGCGATACCAAGCTACCACGTCCACCGCACTGGCCTCATCTGTGGTGCCATCGCAGTCATCGTCGGCACCATTGCAGTACTCGGAGGCCCCGGGGTAGACGGTAGCAGCGGTGTCATCGCAGTCGGTGGAGGTCCGAACATAGCCCGCGGGCTGCACACAGGAGGCCACACTGGCATTGCCGCCGTAGCTGTCACTGTCCGCGTCTGCATACCATAAGGTCGTGGGATTCAGCGTCGCATCCGCATCGTTGCAGTCGGTGCTGTTGCTCACATAGCCGCTGGGCAGGGAGCAGGCCTGCGTCGTGCTGGCCAGGTTCCCGTAGCTGTCGCCGTCCGCATCCGCATAGTAGGTGATCTGTACCCTATCGTCGATCACGTTGTCGCAGTCCTGATCCACCCCGTCGCAGATCTCGGCGGAGAGCGGCGAAATGCCCGCATCCGCGTCGTTGCAGTCGGTGGAGCGCCCCGAATATCCGTATGGCAGACTACAGGCATTGGTGGTGTTGGCGAGGTCGCCGAAGTTGTCGCCGTCTGCGTCCAGGTACCAGGTCAGCGCGTCGATCGCACTGTCTTCATCCACGTCCCCATCGCAGTTGTCGTCGGCCCCGTTGCAGTACTCATCGGCACCCGGAAACACCGCTGCATCCGTATCGTCGCAGTCCTCAGAGGTCGCATAGGCGCCCACCGGCTGGCTGCACGAAAACGAGGTCGCATTGCCGCCGTAGCCATCCCCGTCCACATCGGAATACCAGATGGATGCATCCACTGCATCGTTTTCGTCGATAGATCCATCGCAGTCATCGTCGGCACCGTTGCAGTACTCGGAGGCACCGGGAAACACAGCATTGCTTGCGTCGTCACAGTCGCTGCCGTTGCTCACTGTTCCTGCCGGCTGTACACAAGCAGGCGTCGCAACTCCGGCGCCATAGCCGTCGCCGTCGGCGTCGGTGTACCAGGCGGTCGCATCGATCGCGTCGCTCTCGTCCACCAGCGTGTCGCAGTCATCGTCGATGCTGTTGCAGCTTTCCAGGGCGCCGGGCGACACCGAGACATTGGCATCATCACAGTCTCCCGGCTGCACACTCCCGCAAGCCGTGCTGTCTGAGCCCTGACAGCTCCCGCTCTCACAGTAGCAGTCGCCATCGTCGTCCCAGGCACTGGTCCCCTCGTCCACCAGCCCGTCGCAGTCCTGGTCCACACCGTCGGCCACCTCGGGCGCGCCGGGGCGGACGGTGCCGCTGGTGTCGTCACAGTCGCCTGCCAGCTCGGTGTAGCCGTCGGCGTCGTCATCCACGCAGGAGGTTCCCTCGTCGATGCTGCCGTCGCAGTCTTCGTCCTGCCCGTTGCAGACTTCCGTTGCGGTCGGGAAGATCTGCACGTCCCCATCGTCGCAGTCGCCGCCCGCAAGCGCCCCGCAGGAGGCCTCCACCGAGCCCGCGCCGGGCCCAAGCTCGCAGTAGCAGTCGCCGTCGTCGTCAAAGGCGGAGGTGGCTTCGTCGGTGGTGCCGTCGCAGTCGTCGTCGGCGCCGTTGGCCACCTCGTTGGCGTTGGGGTTCACCGAGGGATCGTAGTCGTCGCAGTCCCCCTGATCGCCGGTCCAACCGTCCAGATCGTTGTCTTTCGTGCTGGCAGAGCGCACTTCAAAATACACATCCGCCTCGTTCTGGTTTCCGTCACGGTCCACGACCGTGGCGGTCAGGGTGTGCTCCCCCACCGACAAGTCGGCATCACAGACGGCAAGCCCGACATTATCCGGGATGGGTGCGCAGAATTCGCCATCCACGTTGGAAGTGAGGAAGATCTCCAGGAACACCGAATCATCCTGCGCATCGGCCACCAACACGGAAAAGGTGAATCCTTCGCCTTCCACCCCATACTCCCCGGAGGTGGGGTGGTTCCAGGCCACCGTCGGAGCATCCTCCAGATCGGTGATCTCGATGTAGGCCTCGTCGCTTCCGGTCGCGTTGTCCGGATCGATCGCCGTCCCGGTGATCAGGTGGATTCCCACGGACAGCGAGCTGGTCTCAAAAACACTGGAGCCCTCGGTGTCCAAGGGGGCTTCCTGCAGGATGCCGTCCCGGTCGCTCTCCCATCGCAAGCGGATCGTGCTCGAAAGGTCATCATCATCCACGATCGCCTGAAACTTTACCAGGCTACCTTCCTCGTAGGCCTCCCCATTCTGCGGAGAAAGCATCGTGACTTCCGGATCATCGTTGACCGTTTTGATCTGGGTGTCGCCGTTACAGGAGAGAAGCAGAAGGGTCAGGAGAGAGGAAGCGCGCATGGTCATGCCCATAGAAATACTGCCTTATGATAGCCGCCGTCTTCGCTTTTGACACTTCCTTTTCTCTTTCCATTCCCCTTCTGCCGATACGGGGGCGCCCATGCACAGCCCTCTTTTTGCACCCGATCTCCTCTCCGGCCAGGTCGCCCTGGTCACCGGCGGTGGCACCGGCATCGGCGCCGCCTGCGCCCGCGACCTCTCCCGGCTCGGCGCCACCGTCGTGATTGCCTCGCGCAAGGAGTCCCACATTGCCCCCGCCGCCATAGGCCTTTCCGCCGAGACCGGCGGCGTGGTAGAGGGGAAGGTCCTGGACATCCGCGACCGCGACGCCGTGAGTCGGGTCACCGACGAGATCGTCGCCAAATACGGACGTTTGGACATCCTGGTCAACAACGGCGGCGGACAATTTCTGGCGCCCGCGCATACCATCTCGCCGCGCGGCTGGGACGCGGTGATCCAGACCAACCTGACCGGCACCTGGAACCTGACCCGGGCCGTCGCTGACCGGTGGATGCTGGAAAATGGCGGTTCTATCATCAACATCACCATGCTCACCGTGCGCGGCTTCCCCGGCATGGCGCACTCGGTCTCCGCACGCGCGGGGGTCGAGGCGCTGACCCGTACGCTGGCGGTGGAGTGGGCCTCCAAAAACATCCGGATCAACGCGATTCAACCTGGACTCATCGCATCCAGCGGCCTGAACAACTACCCCGACGGGGCCAACCTCGCCCGTGGTCTCCAGAGCCAGGTCCCCCTGAAGCGGCTAGGCCGGGTGGAGGACATCTCGCGGATGGTCGCCTACCTTGCCGGTCCGGGGGGGGACTATATTACTGGTCAAACCTTTATTATCGACGGCGGACGCACCCTGTGGGGCGACGGCTTCCCCATCGACGACCCCGATCCGCTGCCCGAGGTGGTGATTCCGAAGGAGCCTTGGGAGGATTAGGGAGCCAGAACCTCGATCTGGATCTCGTCGCTGTCCATCTCGGCCTCCGGGTCGATCACCTCCACGCGCAGGAGCTGGAGGCCGGGACTCAGCAGCAGCTCGGTGGACACCTGCCCTTCGGCATCGGCGGCGGCCTCCGTCACCACCTCCTCCGCTCCGGTGATCCAGCGGACAAGCAGCTCCAACGGCTCGGACTGATCATCCGCAACCACTGCCACCGCCGTCAGAGCCGGCGGCGTCTGCGCACCATCGGCCGGCGACAGAATTACTACCTTGGGCGCCGAATTGTAGCGACAGATCGCCACATCCCGCCCTCCTCCACCGCAGTTTTCCGAGTCCGAGCCACAGGCCATCATCCACAGCAGCAAGCCCACGTTTGTACCCCATCGACCAATCTGTAGCACAGGTTACAGCAGGTAGCCACTTCCCAACCATCAAAGCGTGTGTATTCTCGTTCCTCACCAGGAAAATGCCATGTACACCATGCTTCTGCTCTTCGCCTGCAACTCCCAGGACATCCCCCAAGCCGCCAAAGGCCAGATGTTCGACCGCACCGGCGGGCTGGCGCTCTTTATGGGCGGCAAGGGCTTTGACGGGCCGGTGCTTGGGCCCGGCACCTACTTCACCGGGATCTACGACGAGATCCGCATGGTGGACTGCGGCGTCACCTCGATGAAAGAGCCGATGAGCGCCCTCACCAAGGACGGTGTGCAGTTCGGCATGGACATCTACGTGCGCTACCGCGCCAACTGCACGGACGCCACGGTGGTCCAGATGTTGCAGACGGTCACCCCTAACGCCGGTTCGGGCGTGATCAGCAGTGAGCAGCTCTACGGCACTTTCATTCGTGGCGCCCTGGGCGAAGCCGTCCGGGAAAATGTGTCTCCACGCAATGCCAACGACCTGAACAACGAACGCGAGGCGGTGCTGCAAGGGATCCGGACCCGCTTCATGGCACTCCTAAACGCACGCGAGCAGAATTTCGTCATTGTGGACGAATTGAACCTTTCAAACATGGACTTCCCCGATGCGATGGATCAGGCGAACACCGAGCGTGCCGTCCAGTCCGTCCTCAAGGACAAGGCCATCGCCGAGCGCGAGAAGGTCACCGCCGAGATCGAGACCGCCGAGAGCAAACGGCAGCTCGCTCAGAAAGAAGGCCAGGTAGAAGCCGCCAAGATCGAAGAGATCGGCCGCGCTTTGGCCGCCAACCCCGCCTTCCTCCAGTACGACTTGCAGCAGAAGATGCCAGGCATCTACGAAAAGGCAGGTGCTTCCGGCAACATGGTGATTGCCGCTCCCTCGCCTGAGGTGCTGGTCCAGAAGAAGTAGACCTATCGGAGCGATATATTCCAGGATAGAATATATCGTAACGATATGTGCCCCCCCTTCGCGAGAAGCGCCAGGGGGGCCCGCGTCACCGATGTGCGAGAGCCCAGCGGCGCCGTCGCCGCTGGACCATCACCGGAGCTCTCAGTCTCCCTTCGCCAACCAGGGAAGATCCTTCTCGGGGAAGATCGACTCCATCGCCACGGTGAAGCCGACGCCCTTGAGCATCAGCCCCATCACGTGGGTAGCCTGAGACTGGTTCACCTTGGGCGTGCCCGAGATGGCGCGCATCCCGTTGATCATCTCGTAGGCCGTGTGGAGCACGATGTCGTTGTCGCCGATCTTGCCGCCGGCGGTGAGCGCCAGGGCGTCGAGCGCGCGGGCGTCCAGCATCCCCTTGTCGGTGACGAGTACGGACTCTCCCTTCGCCTTGATCCCCGGCTTGACCAGGACTTTCTCGCCCTTCTCGTTCTCGACCTCGCGGCCCAGCAGGCTCTCAGAAATTTCCTGCGCCAGCAAGCAGGAGTGCATCGACCCCGAGATATCGCCCTTGATCAGCGCATCCTCGTCCTCGATCTTGTAGTCGAGATCCGTGGGCATCTTGCCGCCACGGGTGTCGTCCTTGCGGGTGCCCTTGCCCGACAGGGTATCGGCCACGCCGCCGGCAATCTCCTTGTAGCCCTCCACGCGCTTCAGGAGCGCCTTCTTGTCGCCGTCCTCCAGGCCGAACATGTCCCGGAACATCGGCCAAACCTTGTCAAACTGCTCGCCGGCCTTCTTCTTGCCCTCGGTCACCTCCGTCAGACCGTCGACGAAACAACTGATGAACTGCAGCACCCGGTTTCCGTCCTCGCCCTCGCCCTTTCCGGCCTTGAGCCGCTCGCCCGCCTCCGAGATCTCCTTGATCACCTTGGGCGCCAGGCTCCGGTTGGTCTCGTTCTGCTCATTCTGCTTCTGCTTCCGTACGGTCGGATCCGTCTCTTTGTCCCATTTATTGTTGGAGACAGAGAACTGACCCTGGCCGGAGATGCCCCCCATGATGCGGGAGAGGAGGCCATCGGTGTCCAGCAAGTCCGGGTTTTCCTCCAGGAGCGTCACCATCTTCTGCGCCATATCGGAGTTGTTCTTGACGTCTTCCTTTGCCTTCTCCGTACGACTCTTGATGTTGTCGGTCAGGCCGGCGCGCATCTGACGGGTGGCCTCACGCTCGGTCTTGAGGCGATCTTCGGCCAGGCCGCTGGTATCGTCCTGAACGTGGACCCCCGAGCCGACCTTCTGCATCTCCTTCACCCGGTTCTTGTCGTAGTCCTCGTCGAAGAGAATGTCGAGGTTCAACTTGTCACGGCGGGTGAGGCGCTCCCACTCGTCGGGGTGCTTGTACTCGTAGGCTTCGGTGAGCCCGTTCCAGGCCTCCACCATCTCGCCCTTGGTCTTCCCGGTGAGCGCGCCCGTCTCCTCGCTCCCCCGCTTGGCAAAGGCCTCTTTGGCCTCCTTGTAGAGGGATTCGATGGCCTCCAACCCCTGTGTGATCGACTGGCCCAGTTGCTGGATTCCTTCGTCGGCCTCGCCGGGCATCGCCTTCTTGAAGCTCTGCCTGAGCGTGTGGAGGTTCTTGCCCACTTCCTTGAGCGCGCCCTTGACGACCAGCGTCGGCATCTTCCGCCAGCGACGGCTGAGTCCCGGCAGATCGCCCCCCATCTTCTCGACCTCTTCGAGGATACCCGCCAGCTCCTTACGGGCGGCCTCCGGATCCACCGGGGTTGGCATGCTGAAGGGCTTGCTGGACGCCCGGAAGCGGACCCCCAGGGCCGACTCCAGCGGCCCGAAGTTGAACCCTCCCGGATACAGCTCGATCCCCCCCTGTTTTACACAACGCCAAGCCCCCTCCGCGGTCACCGACGCCCCCGCCTGCAGCATCTTCCCCTCGACCGCGACGCCCGGCTTGGAGAAGACCAACATCGGAGCCCCGTCATAGGCTTCCTCGATATAGCCGAATGCACCGATCTCCCCCGCTTTGAACGAAGCGACCCGGCCCTTCATCGTCTCCCGAAGCTTCTGGATCGCGACCAGGGGGATGGGCGGCGTAGAAGGCTTCTCGCTGACCGTCGGTGTAGATTCCGTCGCCTCCTTGGCGACCTCCTCCACGCCGTCGGTGCTCGACTCGTCCCCGGCCGGAACCGCGTCCGGATCCGCCGCCTCAGCCTGCTCGACCACGCCGTCGATCTCGCCCACCGTGTAGGAGGCGATTCCCAGCTTGTTCAGCGCATTCGCCGCCTTGATGCTGGCGCGAGTGGACCCCTTACCCAGCCCCTTGGCCAGCTCGGTCTGGAACACCAGAAGGCCCTTGACGCACTGCACAAAGCCGGCAATCACCTTCATCTGGCCAACGGGCTCTTTGTCCTTGTACTGGGTGGTCAGCTTTTCGCGGTTGGCGACATTCCCGTAAAAGGTCGGTGCCGCCGGCTTCCCCGGCGTGGTGATGTGAATGGTGGAGCCGTTTTCGGCCTCCCCATAAAAGAACACAGCCCTTTCGTTGCCTTTATAAAGCTTTTGGACGGCAGTACGGACTTTTGCAACGTGTGTCTTTGACATCAAGCTGGACATCGGGACTCCGGGAGGAAAATCAGGAACAGTACGGCACGCAGACCGACGGCCCCGTCTCATAGCCCGCCTGACCCTTCTTCGCCAAGGCCAAAACCCTTGTCCACCCCTCCTCTCTTGCCAGATTCCACCCACCACACCCGCCAGCCCCCCGCGGCTCTCAACCCGTCAACCTTCGCCCCCACCGTTCCCCCACCCACCACCATTTTCGCCCACATCCCCCGCCTTTCCCCCACCCACCGATCCAACGCCCACCCCACCCTCGCCAGTTTTAGCGTATGCCCCCTGCATTTCCCCCCTGTGGTTCCGTCGTTTCACAGCCCCTCCTCTGGCCGGGGTTGGGAGGGGGCGGAGCCCCTTCCCTCGGGAGAGTGCAGAGAGGGCCGACAGCCCTCTCTGCGGCGCCCGCGCGTGCCCACGCCGCCCCCCCCCC
>JBEIQS010000421.1:0-2706 GCA_040376425.1 Alphaproteobacteria bacterium
GCCAGACCACCCATCCAGAGCGGTCGAAGTAGAGGCACTTGGCGAGCTGTCCGCGGCGGGAGAGAAAGAGGTAGAGGTGTCCGTCGGACGGCTCCAGACCGAGGGCGCGGACGCGCCCGGCGAGGGCATCGAAGCTTCCGCGCATGTCCACGGGTTCGAGGGCGAGAAAGACGCGGACGGAGGGGGGAAGGGTCAGCATGACCGGAGGACCGCCAGGATCCGTCGGAGGGTGTGCTCCTGGAAGGAGTCATCGAGTTGGAGGCGGAAGTCGCCGATCTGGAGGGAATAGTTGGAGGGCGGAGGGTGGGGGAGGTCCTGGACCAGCTCCACCAGCCGCAGGTTCGCGCCGTTGTGGACCTGCTGGCGTCGGAGCAGGGCGATCCGCCATCCGTTGAGGGAGCGGGGGCAGAGGCCGTTCTGCCGGGCCCAGACGGGTCTGGGCAGTCCGCTGGCGGTCGCCGCCGCGAGCGCATGCCTGGCCTCGGCTTCGTCGCGCACTTTCCGTACATCCATGAGACACCTCGCGGCCAATGTCGCCGGTGGGGGGACTGGAGGGTACATGGGGTCGTGGATCGGTCACGGAGAGGATGGGCTCCAACGCTGCCACCCCAGCCAGATTGCCGTGGACCTGCTCTGCGGGCCGGTTCGGGGGGAGGCCGAGGGAGAGGCGCTGATCGCCTGGATGGCCAGAAACATTGAAAAATGGCGGGTTCTGGGATGAGCGAGATCACCGAGTATGTGCTGGCCCGACAGGTGCTCCTCGATGCACTGGAGGGTCTGGGATCGCGAGGCGATGCACCAGGCAGGCTTTGTGCTGGCGGGGACGAGGAAATGTCTGCGTGGATCTGTGGGTGGCCAAGCAGCACAAGCTGGGAGAACGGGCTGGCACCCGCCGGATGGGCGACAAGGATGCGCTGGACATGCTCCGGCTTCGCCGAGGAACGGAGATCCGGATCCTGATTTTTGTTCATCACGGAGCGTCAGGGCCGGAGATAGCGGCTCGGGCAGCGGCCCATGTGGAGTTGCCTACGGTGATCCTGGCCTCCACAACGCTGCTATCGCAACAGCTTTGGGAGGCGCTACGCGAAGGGCTGTGAGGGAGTCGGAGTGTCAGCCATTTATCTGGGAGCCCTCCTCTACGGCACACCGCAGGCATGCACGCAAGCTGGCGTTTCAGCTTCACTACGTTCAAGAGCAGCCGAAGTTATCGCGCCACGCTGATCACAACGGAAACGTATGCGACCTCGCTGCTCCAGGGGAGAGCACAGGTGTAGAGTCCGAACGCCAGGGTCAGCCCGGTCGCGTCCACAGCCCCCGAAATCGTACCCGAGCCATCATAGATGTAGCCCGAGCACGCGCCTCCATCCGTGTAGACATTGCCCGAGAATGCAGTTCCGCCCGTGGACTGCACGGTAAAAGTCCCCGTCAGCGCGTCGCCCCCCCAACAACTGTACGTCTGCGGGACCGTACATGAAAAATCACCCGCAAAGATAGCACTACCAGAACCAGTAAACGCCTCGGCTGAGGCCGAACCTGTACAAGATGCTGTGCCATAGTACCCATAGCAGGAGCCGTAGCCAGAGTCGCTCACCGTCCCGTCGCTCGTGCCGGTATACGTACCCTCGATCGATGCATCGTCATCCGTGCTACCATCGCAGTTGTTGTCGTCACCGTCGCCCCAAACTTCCACGGCATCAGGGTTCTTGGCCGCATTGCTGTCATCACAGTCCGAGTCGTCCGGGCCATAGCCGGCGGGCTGGGAACATGCAGACACGGCGGTCGCCGGATCACCGAAGCCGTCCCCATCCCCATCGTAGTACCAGGATAGAGCGGCTCCGGTAGACGCATCAATGTCGTCGCAGTCAACAGCGCGCACAAGGCCGTCCCCATCCTGATCGTCGTCGCGACCGTCGCAATTCTGATCCGTACCGTCGTACCAGAGTTCGTCGGCGCCCGGGTTCACCGTCGCGTCGGTGTCGTCGCAGTCCTCATCCATGGCGAAGCCGTCTCCGTCGGCGTCGACCGGTTCGACGCTGGAGTCAGCGTCGGTATCCCCCCCGCCAGAGTCAGCGTCGGTATCCACGCCGGAGTCGGAATCCACGCCGCTGTCCGTATTGGTATCGGAGGCGGAATCTCCTTCGTCTACCTCGCAAACACCCCCACTCAGATGTGTACCGGCACCACATTTGACCTCATCAACGCCGTCAATGATGCAGGATTGAAGGAGAAGAACTATCACTGTGACCTCCCAATTCCGGTCAGATCGTACTGCAACACACCACCCTATACCATACCGCACCATGAGAACGACAGGAGCACGGCGAGTCGGTTCCCGGCGAGCCAGGGACTCCATGCTGCCCCCTCAGCCATATGCCAGTAGACCTGTTCAACTCCCACCTGACTCAGTCCAATATTGGCCATGTTCCTGAACGTAATTTTTCTATGCAGTCGCATGTACAGGTGCTACCTTTGGCCGTGCGAGCCGGTGGGCCAGCTCCCATCGGACTCCATCCGCAACAGGGGGAAGCACATGTCTCGAAGAGAAGAAATCGCCGCGTTGGAAGCGCACCTGGAGGAGATTCTCGAAGCGATCCGACAATTCGGACCGATTGACAGTTCCTCCCAGAGGAAACGTGCGCAAAAATTGATAGAACACGCTGAATTCATGAATTTACAATATCGGCTCCTCTTGGCAGCAGAGGAAGC
>JBEIQS010000208.1:0-10152 GCA_040376425.1 Alphaproteobacteria bacterium
CAGCATGGCCGTGCCATACATACCGATCACGGCCGCCCCGATGGCCGAGGTGATGTGGTCGTAGCCGGGGGCCACATCCGTCGTGAGTGGGCCGAGTGTGTAGAACGGAGCTTCGTGGCATTTCTCCAACTGAAGATCCATGTTCTCCTTGATCTTGTGCAGCGGCACGTGGCCGGGGCCCTCGATCATCACCTGCACGTCGTGCTTCCAGGCGATCTTCGTCAATTCTCCGAGAGTTTCCAGCTCGGCGAACTGCGCGCGGTCGTTGGCATCGGCGATGCAGCCGGGCCGCAGGCCGTCGCCCAGGGAGAAGGCGACGTCGTAGCGCTTCATCAGCTCGCAGATGCGCTCAAACTCGGTGTACAGGAAGTTTTCTTTGTGATGGTGCAGGCACCACTTTGCCATAATCGAGCCACCCCGGCTTACGATGCCGGTCACCCGCTTGGCGGTGAGCGGCACATAGCGCAGCAGCACCCCGGCATGGATGGTGAAGTAGTCCACCCCCTGCTGGGCCTGCTCTTCCAGGGTTTCGAGGAAGACCTCGATGTTCAGCCGCTCGGGGCGGCCTTTCACTTTTTCCAGGGCCTGGTAGATGGGAACGGTTCCGATGGGAACCGGTGAATTGCGGATGATGTTTTCGCGCGTTTCGTGGATATTTTTACCAGTGGACAGGTCCATGACCGTGTCCGCGCCCCACTTGGTGGCCCAGCGCAGTTTTTCGACTTCTTCCTCGATGGACGAGGATACGGCGCTGTTTCCGATGTTGGCATTTACCTTCACCAGGAAGCTGCGCCCGATGATCATCGGCTCGCTCTCCGGGTGGCAGCGGTTGTTGGGCAGTACCGCCCGGCCGCGGGCGATCTCGCTGCGGACCAGCTCGGCGTCTACGCCCTCTCTCAGGGCCACAAAGCGCATCTCTTCGGTTACGATGCCCTGCCGCGCATAGGCGAGCTGGGTACAGGCTTTTGTACCCAGGTGGTCGCCACGCGCCTCGATCCAGGGCTGGCGCAGCTTGGGCAGGCCGCTGGCAGCGGAAAATCCGGTTGGACCTTGGGTATCGTAGAGACGGATGCACTCACCGTTGCTGAGCTGCACTTCTTTGAAGGGGACACGGAGGTCGCCCAGGAGCACCCTTCGGGCGCTGGGGGGGAGGTCGTTCGCCATTTCTGCACTTCCTACGCCGGTATGACCCGGTTCAGGTTCAGCGGTATGATCTCAGGCCCGGCCGGGCCACCCGCGGCTCCCCGACGGGGGAGCTGGCAGGCGTCTAACCTGAAATTCCGCTGCCGGCCCTTGGAGGGTAGCGGAGCGCGGGATAGAATTGCGCACCGGTGCTAAATGTTTCTTCTTCTCTGCGCTCTCCTTTTTGCTGCTCCCAAAGGTCCATCCTGGGGGCCCACGGCAGAGTACATTGACCTTTACAACACGGCGGTGAGCCTGTACAACGCCGGGGATCTGGCCGAGGCGCAGACCACGATCGAGCAGCTCCTCCAGGCGCAGCCGGACTGTGGTGCCGCGCGCACTATCCGCGCCAATATCCTGCTTCTAACGGGAAAGGCCTCCGAGGCGCTTGTTGCCCTTCAGCCGCTCAGTGAGGCTTTCCCCAAGGAGGACATGGTCTGGCTTACGCTGGCACAAGCCGCCTTTGCCGAGCAGAATTTTTCTCTGGCCCTGGATGCCTCCAAGGAGGCGGTGCGCCTGCAGCCCTCCTCCTTTGAGGCGCAGCGCTCCCTGAACCTCGCCCTCCTTCGCCTGGGCCGCTACGACGAGGCGTTGGCGGCCCTGAAAGCCGCGCGCAACCGGGGTTCTTCTCCGGCGAGTCTGGACTGCCTGGAAGTGGGGGTGCTGGTGGATCAAAACCAGGCTGCCGCCGCCCGGGAGAAGATGATCTCCTGCGAGCAGTCCACGGATGTGAGCCTGGTACGCTTCACCCGCAGCAACCTTGCGCTTCTATCGGGCGATTTTCAGGTGGCGGCGGAGAGCGCCGATGCGGCGGGCGCGGAGCAGCTTGGCCGGCAGGGCCGCGCGATGGTGCTGGCCCAACGTGGAGACTACGCGGGCTGTGTGCAGCTTCTGGATCAAGTGGTGGTGGAGGAGCCCACGAACGTGGGAGCGAGGATGCAGCGGGCGAATTGCCTGCACAGCGCCTCGCGCGATGGGGAGGCACGCTCCGATCTGGAGCTGGTTTTTGGAGCCGGAACCTGGGTGACCATCCAAAAGAACGGGAGCCTGACGGGGATTCTCACCTACGGGTCTGAGCAGGACTTCAAAAAATACACCGCAGAGGCGGCATTTCTTCTGGTGGAACTTCAGCTTGAGGCGGGCGATCGGGCCGCCGCAGAAGCCACCACGGCGGCGATGAACCAGTCTTTTCCGGGGGCGGATGCCACTCTGGCCGCCACCGCGGTGGTGAATGCCGCCGCCAACCGGGATCCCTGGCCGGGGCTCTGGGCGGCCCTGGAGCAGCGTCCGGGCTCGGAGATCCTGCTGCGGACGGCGGCCTCCCTTCTCCTGGTGTGGCAGGATGGGGTTCCGCCCGGGCTCCCGGCCATCATCGTGACGCAGGGGAGCTGGGCGGACCTCTACAACCTCTCTGCCTATTATTATAACACACAAAAATTTTCGGACTGCCTGACGGTGGTGGAGCCGGCGATGGGCCGCGTGGAGGAGGTCCACCAGGCGGCGCTGCGTGATGTCCTCTATTCCTGTGCGGCGGGGGCAGAGGATCTGACCCGCCTGGACCTGCTGTTGGCTGCCCGGGGTGGCACTCAGGGACTGCCCGCGCCCGACCTGCTGCAGCACGCCTGGCTACGGGTCAAGGGTGGTCGGGCATCGGAAGCGCGAACCATTTGGGATGCAGCATGTGCTACTCCTTCGCAAGAAATTCGCGAGGCTTGTCGCCAGATTGAAACTCGACTACGGTAGAAAAAGCTACACCATTACCCCGCTATCGCGCGCTTGAGCTATGATTCGCCCATCCCGCAGAGGCCCATGACCCGCCCGGAAAATTTTGAGGAAGAGCTTTCGCTGGAGATCGATCCGACACTCCTCCAGGCTGCCATGGCTTCGGTAGATAAGCACATCAAGCGCCCACAACGGGCTGCCGCCTCCAACGAGATCGAGATCGATATGGAGGGCGAAGTGTTGACGCCGCCGGCCCCCGCGCCGGAGGCAGAGGACCCGGTAGAGGTCAAGGCAGAAGCCCGGCCGGAGCCCCCACGGGCCGAGGCCAAATCGCCGGCGGAGGCGGCCTGGGTGGAAGAACGGCGCCGCTGGCTGGGCCGCCAGTTGGAGCAGAGCGAGAAGCTGCGGAAGATGGAAAAAGAGCTGCTTCATCTACGGGAAGAGAACAAGGAGCATAGCCGCCAACTGGAAGAGGCGCGCCGGGTACTGGCCGAGCGCAGCGCGGAGTTTGAAAGCACCCGCCAGCGTGCAAGGAAGGATCGGGACGAGGCGGAGCGGGTGGCAGAAGAGCGGGTGGTTCGCCCCCTTCTGGACATCGTAGACAACCTGGAGCGGGCCCACAGCCACGCCCAGAGCGACCCCGGCAAGGTGCTGGCCGGCTTGCTGATGATCCTGGACCAGTTCCGCAACCAGCTTCGCCGCTTGGGAGCGGAGCGGATTGTGGTGACCAAAGGGGCGAGCTTCGACCCGCTGCTCCACGAGGCGATCCTGAAAATGCCCTCGGAGCTGCCGCCGGGCTCGATCGTGGAAGAAGTATCCTCGGGCTTTCACCTGAAGGGTCGCCTTTTACGCGCCGCACGCGTCGTGGTTGCCGCAGGCGATTGAGCACCGGCCCCTTAGAACCGGTTAAGCAACAACGATCTGGAAGCCGGAGAGAAAGGCCATGCCGAAGGTGATCGGAATAGACTTGGGAACCACGAACTCCTGCGTGGCGGTGATGGAGCACGGGGATCCGCTGGTGATCCCCAACGATGAGGGCAGCCGGACGACCCCCTCCGTCGTCGGCTTCTCCAAGGACGGCGAGCGTCTGGTGGGGCAGATCGCGCGCCGTCAGGCGGTCACCAACCCAGAACGTACCATCTATGTGGCAAAACGCCTTATCGGTCGGCGCTACGATGATGCGGAAGTGCAGCGGACCGCCGCGATGGTCCCCTACCCCATCCAGGAAGCCCCCAACGGGGATGCTTGGGTACAGGTGGGCAAGGACCTGTGGTCGCCGCCCCAACTTTCTGCGGTGGTCCTGGAAAAGATGAAGGCAGTGGCGGAGAACTACCTGGGTGAGCCTGTCACCCAGGCGGTGATCACCGTTCCCGCCTACTTCAACGACTCTCAGCGTCAGGCCACCAAAGATGCGGGGAAGATCGCGGGATTGGAGGTGCTCCGCATCATCAACGAGCCCACCGCCGCCGCGCTGGCCTATGGCCTGGGGCGCAAGGGCCACGAGCGGGTTGCGGTGTTTGACTTGGGCGGTGGAACCTTCGATATCTCCATTCTGGAGATCGAGAATGGCGTCTTTGAGGTGCGCGCCACCAATGGCGACACCTTCCTGGGTGGCGAGGATTTCGATAATCTGATCGCCGACTACCTGCTTCAGACCTTCGGCGATGAAACCGGTGTGACCCTGAATGGCGACCCGGTGGCCATGCAGCGCGTGAAGGAAGCGGCGGAGAAGGCCAAGCACGAGCTGTCCACGGCCTCCGACACCGAAATTCACCTGCCCTTCATCGCGGCGACCTCGGACGGGCCGCAGCATTTGGTAGCCGAGCTTACCAGAACGCGCCTCGAAGCGCTGGTGGCGGACCTGATCGATCGCCTGGACGAGCCCTGTCGCCGGGCTCTGGCGGATGCCAGGTTGAAGGCTTCTGATCTCAATGCCGTGCTGCTGGTGGGTGGTATGACCCGCATGCCGCGGGTGCAGGAGAAGGTGCGGGAGATCTTCGGAATGGAGCCCGAGCGCGGCATCAACCCGGACGAGGTGGTGGCCGTGGGCGCCGCCATCCAGGGCTCGGTGCTGAAGGGTGACGTGAAGGATGTTCTTCTTTTGGACGTCACGCCCTTGTCCCTGGGAATTGAGACGGCGGGCGGTGTTTTTGAGCCGATCATCGCTCGGAACACCACCATCCCCTGCAAGAAGTCCAAGGTCTTCACCACGGCGCAGGACAACCAGGAGATGGTGCGCGTGCACATCCTCCAGGGCGAGCGCGAGATGGCGGCGGACAACAAGTCCCTGGGCTTTCTGGAGATGCACGGTTTGCCGCCGGTGCCACGCGGAGTTCCGGCGATCGAAGTCACTTTTGAGATCGACTCCAACGGCATCCTGCATGTACACGCGAAGGACAAGGGCACCGGTCGTGCCCAGTCCATGCGCATCGTCTCGGATTCCGGCCTTTCCGACGCGGATATCGAGCGTATGGTGAACGACGCGGAGACCTTCCGCGATCAGGACGTCGCCCGGAAAGAGCAGGCCGAAGCCCGGAACCGCCTGGAGGGCCTGATGTACACCACACGTCGCAGTGTGGACGAGTACGGCAGCACCCTGACGCCGACCGACGAGGCGGTGCTCCGCGATGCCCTGGCCGAGGCGGAAGCGGCGGTAGACGCCAATGATCCGGTACTGGTGGAGCGGGCGCACCAGCGCCTCGTGGACGCCGGCCAGAAGCTGGCGGAGGCCATCTACGCGGCGGTGGCGGCCGATCCCGGGATGGCGGGTATTGGTGGCGACATGGTCGATGACGAAGGTTGAACGTGGCGAAGAAGGACTACTACCGTATTCTTGGGGTCAAGGCGAACGCCACCGAGGCTGAGCTGAAGAAGGCGTTTCGGGAGCTGGCGATGCAGTACCATCCGGATCGCAACCCCGGAGATGCCGCTGCGGAAGCCCGGTTTCGTGAGATTGCCGAGGCCTGGGAGGTGCTGGGCGATGCGGACAACCGTGCCCGCTACGACCGGATGGGCCCCCTCTACACCGCCTCCGGGCGCCCTCCTACGCCGGAAGAGCTGAACGAGCTGCTGAAGGAGACCTTCACCAACCTCTTTGGCCGTCGGAAGGCCCAGGTGGGCGAGGATCTGCGCTATACCTGCACGGTGACCCTGGAAGAAGTGGGCGCCGGGGTGGAAAAAACGCTGGTGGTGCAGCGCCAGGTGCGCTGCCGGAAGTGCGGGGCAAGTGGGGACTCTCCCGAAGGGCGTTCTCCTTGTACAACCTGCAACGGAACTGGAAAGTCACCCACCCGAAGGTTTTTGCGTAGCGACTGCGCGGCCTGCAATGGCAAGGGCTACAAGCCCAGCCAGAAGTGTGGAGACTGCAGCGGCGCGGGAATGCGGGGGACGGAAGAAAACCTCAAGGTCAAGGTTCCTGCAGGGGTCGCTACGGGGCAGAAGTTGAAGGTGAAGGGCAAGGGCAACGAGGGTACCGAGGGGGCGGGGGATCTGTATGTGATCCTGTCTGTCGCTGAGCACCTTTTGTTTCGGCGTCGGGGTGCAGATCTGCTCTGCGAGGCGCCCATCAGCATGGTGGATGCCTGCCTGGGCATTGACCTGAAGGTGCCCACGCTGGGGGGCAGCACCACCATCCGCATTCCGCCGGGTACGCCGCCCGGAAAGAGCTTTCGTCTGCCGGGGCGCGGGCTTCCCGGCCTTGGCGGCAATGGGAAGGGCGATCTGCACGTCAAAGTTGCTGTGGAGGTGCCGACCAAGCTCAGCGCGGAGCAGAAGGTGGCCTTGAGCAGCTTTGCCGAAAAGCTGGGGCCGGAGAGCTTTCCTCAGAAAAAAGCCTGGATGGACCAGCTCCGTTCACGCGCGGAGACTCGATGAGCTGGCTGCGTCGTGTGGGACTGGCGGCCTTGTTGCTGGTGGGTGGCTGGGCATGGGCCGGAGAGCTGCCAGAGGTGGTGGTGCGCAGCCTGAGTACCGCCTCTCCCAAGGCGGCCGTGGCGCTGCTGCAGGAGGGCCTGGCGGAGAAGGGGCTGAGCGACACCGATCGTGCATGGATCGAGCTGTATCTGGCGGAAAATCAGCGTCTTTCGGGATCGCTGGTAGAGGCCCGCAGCCAGTTTGAGCTGGTAGGCGTGAACTACCCCGGCCACCGGGCGCGGAATGCGGCGGTGGTGGGCATGGCGGTGATCGACGCCAAGGGGAAGCCCACCGGCAACGTGCGGGCCACTTTGGAGCTGATCGCAGAGGAAGGCATTCCTGCCAGCTTGAACGCGGATCGTTTCCTGCTTCTGGCCGGTGTTGCCGTGCGCGAGGGGAACGGCGACAAGCAGCGGGCCTATGCGGAAAAGGCAGAGGGCTACGCTGCTTCTTCCCCCAAGGAGAGCGCAAAGCGGGTGCGGCAGGGCCTGAGCGACCTGCCCGCTGCTGCGGCCTCGCCGATGCCCACGGGCCTGCCGCCCGATGAGGAGGCCCTGCTGCGGATGCGCCAGGCTTTGGGCGGGGGAGATCTGGCCCGGGCGAAAGAAGAGGCTGCGGCCTTTCTCCAGAGCTTTCCGGAGTCTCCCTTCGCTGCCGAAGCGCAGGTGATGGCGAGGCGGGAAGTGGCACCGGTGCGCAAGCGGGTGGCGGTGCTGTTGCCCAGCTCGGGCACCTATGCGCCGGTGGGTAAGAACCTGAAGATTGCGCTGGAGCTGGCCGCCGGTCGGAGCGACAGTGCGGTGGAGCTCCAGTTTTTTGACACGGCCGGGTCGGGAGACACCTGTGTGGCCAAGCTGGAAGAGGCGGTCCTGAAGAAGGGTGCTTCCTGGGTGATTGGGCCTCTTCTGAAGGAAGAAGCTGCAAAATGTGCGCCAGCCGCGCAGGCTCTGGGGGTGCCCATGTTGGTGCTCACCGCCTGGGAGGGTGTGGTGGATGTGGGGGACCACATCTACCGGGCCTATCCGTCCACCGGGCAGCTTCTGGAAGCACTGCTGCATGAGACGGTGGATGTGCGGGGCATGAAGCGCTATGCGGCGGTCTACCCCAAGAATCCCTATGGCGAAAACGCGATGGCGGGTTTTGAGGCGGCCTTGAAGGAGCGCGGCTGTACGCTGGTGGCCTCGGTCAGCTACGATCCGGCCTCCGTGGACTTCCGAAAGACCGCCGCCGCGCTGAAAGCCAAGGATCCAAGCCTGGGCTACGATGCGCTGTTCATTCCCGACGCCTACGCACGGGTGGCGCTGTTGGCCCCGGCACTGGCCTTTGAGGAGCTGCCGGTGGGGCGCTTCCGTCCCAAGGCGGGGGTGACGCCGATCACCCTCTTAGGGCTGAATGGCTGGGATCATCCGGATCTTCCACGGCGTGGGGGCACCTATGTTCAGGACTCGATCTTCCTGGATGCCTTTGATGTGGGCGCCGACGATGTGTGGGTGGGCGAGTTTGTGACCGCCTATCGGGAAGCAGCGGGGGGAGAGCCGACCTTGGTGGAGGCGGTGGGCTACGACACGGTGCGGCTGTTGTCGGCGGCGGTGATGGTGGAGGAAGGGGATCTTCGGGTGGCGCTGAAGAAGGCGCAGCTTACGACGCCGGTAGCGGGAACGCGGATGGTGGAAGAGGATCGGGAGGTCGGGCGCTCTTTTCAGATGCTGACCATCACCAGCAGCGGCATCGAGCCGCTGCCCGGCTATGTGCCGCCTCCCCCGCCCACCGAGTAGCAGGTGGACGGAGAGAGCTGGTTGATCCAGCAGATCCAGGCCGCCATGGGGGACTGGAAGCTTCCGCTGGGCATCGGCGACGACGCCGCTGCGCCACCGGTCGGCATGGGACAACTGTTGGTTTCCAGTGACACGATGGTGGAGGGTGTACATTGGGATGTACGGCTGAGCCCGGGCGACGTGGGGTGGAAGTTGGTGGCGGTAAACGCCTCGGATCTGGGGGCGATGGGGGCTGTGCCCGGCTGGGCCATGTTGAACCTGTCGCTGCCCGATCCGCTGGATCGTGCCTGGTTTGTCGATTTTCTGGAGGGCTTGACCGCGGCGGTACGACACTTCCGGCTACCCATCATCGGGGGGGATACCACCCGGGCGCGGCAGCGGGTGTTGAGCCTGACGGTGGGCGGCTACAGTCGGCGGCCGATGTTGCGCAGCGGGGGGCGGCCGGGGGACCGTTTGTGGGTGAGTGGCGTCCTTGGACGCTCGGCAGAGGCCTTTTATTCAGACAATCCGTCGGAACACGCAACATCTTGGTTCAAGCGTCCGAATCCGCCGACCGCGCTGGGGGTGGCCATCGCCGAGGCGGGGCTGGGGCATGCGCTGATGGATCTGTCCGACGGGTTGAAGCTGGATCTGGGGCGGCTGTGTGTGGCCTCGGGCTGTGGGGCGCGGGTGGATCCCTCCAAGATTCCCGGCGTGGAACGTCTGGACTGGCGGGTGGCTTTTGGAGAGGACTACGAGCTGTTGTTGGCGGCCCCGTTCGAGCAGGACGCGGCGCTGCTGCGGCTCGCGGAGGGGCTGGGTGTTCGGCTGACGGCGATCGGGGAGCTGACGGAAGGGGCAGCGGTGATTCTGGAAGGTGGATGGCCGAAGGGGCTCTTTTCGCATTTTGAGGGGCAGCGGTGATCGATCTGAGCCGGTACCGGTCGCTCTACCACTCGGAGGCGAAGCGTCGTCTTGCGGAAGCGCGCGTGGCCCTGGAGAGTGGGGATCGGGCGACGGCAGAGCGCAGTTTTCATACGCTGCGGGGGATGAGCTTGTTGCTGGGTTTTGTGGATGTGGGCACGCAGGCGGGGCGGCTGGAGGAGGGCATGTTCCGCGGCGAGCTGGACGAAACGGAGCTGCTGCGTGGGCTGGGGGAGCTGGAGGAAGCCGTGCTTCTGCTTGCGTCTGCCTGTGAGGGGGATTAGGAGGTTCAAATCGGGGCGTAGCTCAGCCTGGTAGAGCGCTTGCCTTGGGCGCAAGAGGTCGTCGGTTCGAATCCGGCCGCCCCGACCATTCACGATGGCGCCGATCTTGCTCGTCAGGATCGGCGCCATCATCGAATGGATCGGCCGGACAATTGACGAGGATAGAGAAGGGCTTTCGAAAGGTCGCCGTGAGAACGCCGTCCGCGAAAGTGAAGTTCGAGAAGAGCCATTTCAGCAGTTCCCGCTGCTGGAGTGGCTCTCGCTCGTTGTAGAGCTTTGAAGCGTCGTTCGCGAGTTCGAAGACCCGAATCCCCGCTTCGAGGCTCTGAGCGTTGCTCCGGTTGAGGCGGTCGACCTCCCGCACGGCCTCGGCC
>JBEIQS010000069.1:0-26627 GCA_040376425.1 Alphaproteobacteria bacterium
GCCAGATGCGCACCCACCCTCAACCAAAAACCGCCCGCTCCTTCAAAAAGCGGTCCATCCGGTGCAGGATCGTCTCCGGCTGCTCGATCAGCGCGGCGTGCGACGCATCGGCCAGCATCAGGTAGTCGGAATTGGGGATCATCGCCGCGATCTTCCGCGACAGCCAGCCCGGCGTAAAGGCGTCGTTCTCCCCCGCAATCACCAGCACCGGCACCCGGATCTGCGGCAGCAACTCCCAGGCGTCGTGTTCGTTGCACATCAGAACGGTGTGGATGAACATCCGCAGATCCAACCCCGACAGATGCCGCAAATAGGCCAGCATGTCGTCGCGCTTGGCGTAGTAGGGATCCACCAGCTTGAGGTTCCGCGTCACTGCCCAGGCCAGCGGGCTTTGGAGGGCCGGCCGCACCACATAGTGCGCCGCATCCCCCACCCGATCCAGAAAATTGGCGATCATCCGAAAATATTTTGGTGATCCCGAGTAGTCGAAGAAGGTCTCCAACGTGCGCCCGGCCGTCCCCAGCATGGGCACCAGGCCCACCACCCGCTCCGGAAAACGCCGGTAGGCCTCATAGATCACCTGACAGCCCATCGAGTGCCCCACCAGCAGGGCTTTTTCCACCCCCGCCGCATCCAGCACCACCGCCAGATCCTGCGCATGCCGATCGATGGACAGGTCCGCTCCTTCGATGGTGGGCGGCCAGTCCGACCGACCGTGTCCCCGGTAGTCCCACAGCAGCACCGTGTAGCGGTCTGCATAGTGTTCCACCAGGTACTTCCAAAAGAACAGACTCACACCAACGCCATTGCAGCAGACGATGGTGGGGCCCGAGCCTACCGCCCGCCAGTACAGGCGCAGACCGTCGGGAGTGGTTGCAAAACCGGTGCGTAGGGCGCGGGAAACGTCTGTCGTCATCGTGAAGCCCCGCTAACCCGCCCGTCTGCGTGCCGCCCCCCGCGCCACCAGCCGCGGGACCGGAACCACCACCAGCCGCCGCCGAAGCTGCTCTGCGACCCCGGCCAGCAGGGGCTGCTCGCTGCCTGTGCGTCGGTGGCACTCCGCCTCCTCCCCCTCCCCTCCCCGCCGCAGGCTGTCCACCGCCAACTGCCAGGGCAGCGGCCCCAGCGTTGCGGCCAACAGGGCTCTGGCCCCCGGCACATCCCGCTCCAGCCAGCAGCGCCACGCCTCCCAGCCTCTCCCCCGCTCCCGCAGCGCCGCTCGGCCCACCCCCTCCAGCACCGGTGCCCGGGTGCACAGGGCCAGCACCAACCGCAGCGCATCGTCGGCCGCCTCGGCATCCACCGCCGCCGCCTCCATCAGCAGCTCCTCCCCCAGATCCACCTGCACCCGCTCCTCCTCCACACGCGCCACCAGCTCGTCCGCCAGCAGCTCCAGCCCCACCAGCCCATGCCCCTCCGGCAGCTCCGCATATTGTGAGGCCAGCGCAAACCAACACTCCACCACTCCCGCCTGCTGCAGCCGCCGAAGCGCCGACTGCCGGGCACCATGGGTGGGTAGCCCGTGCAGCAGCCGCCGCCTCAACCGCTCCCCCGAGACCCAGCCCGTCGCCCGCGTCGGCACCAGCTCCACCACGTCCCGGCCCCCCGGCAGCCTCGCCACCCGCTCCACGTCCCTCCGGTAGCGCCGCAGCAGCCGAGCGGCCTCTTCCCGGGTCAAAAAACGACTCCACCGCGCCGCCTCCCGATGGTCCGGGCAGAGCAGCATCGCCTGATCGATGCGCTCCAACGCCGCCTCCGGCTGGCCCCGGATCAGCTCCAGCGCTGCCGCATCACAGGCCGCATCCGCCTGCAAGCCCGGCGATTTCAGACATTGCATGCGCAGCTCCGCGATCTGTAGCCCCTCCGGCATCAAGAAGGTGGCCAGTGCCAGCGCCTCTTCCCCCCGATCCCGCATCGCCCGCGCTGCCAAACGTCGGGCCTCCACCGTGTAGCCCAACACCTCCAGCGCGCGTGCCGCTACCGCCTGGACATCCGCCTCCACCTCCCCCAAGCTATCGATCATCGCACGCACGCGATCGCGTTCGCCCAAGGTCGCAGGCAGGTAGATATCCCACCAGGGATCCTGCGGCGGATCGAGGACCGGATAGGAGGCGAGACAAGGGCTGGCAGACATGGGACTCTCCTGGTTAGGCCCTGGGGGGATGCAAGATCCGTGCCAACGGATCAACGCCCACTTTTACGGAGAGGACCGTCGGAATTTCGACAGGGCTGTCGAAATTTCGACACCGGAGGGATGATGTTTGCCTGGATCGGCATGGCCGCGGCCGCCTGTCTGCTCAACGAGGCGCGCGAGCCGGAGCGGCGGATCCTCACCGTCCAGGTGCAGGGGGCCCCGGAGCCCTGTCGCTTTCTGGACCTGAGCTCCACCGAGCCGCTGGCCCTCCGTGCGTGGGTGACCACCGGCGACCGCCACCGCATCCCCAAGGACCGGCTGCGCGCCCAGCCCGGCGGTGGATGGCAGGTCTGGGCACCCGAGCTTCAGGATGGCGATATTCTGATGGTGGAAGTCCGTTTTCCTGCGGGCGTCACCTCTACCGAACCGGAGCTGCGGGTGGGGATCGGGGTGCCGCTGCCGCCGTCGCCCTCCGCGGTCGCCGAACACCATCGTGTTCTGACGATGGTGCCGGATCCCCAGCATCCAGGCTGGGGCTTTGCGGATCCCACGCGTGGCTACACCGAAGTCGAAGATCGCTGGCTCCTGCTGCCCGGGGCCGCTCCCGAGCTGCTGCCCTTGCCGCTGGATGCTGAGATTCTGGAGCTTCAGGGCGCCACCTCGCTGCCCGGTGCGCTGCTGAGCCAGGGCGACGAGGTCCGCGTGCGCTACCGGCTGGGCGGGCAGCAGGCCCAGGCCGAGCTGCTTCTGGGACCGGGCAGCCTGGAGCTGCGGGGCCCGGTCAGCTATCGGCTCTCCACCCCCGCAAAAGTAACCCAGACTACAGACTCCTGGCGGGTGGAGCTGGAGCGGGCCACCCCGGTGGCCTGGCGGGTGGAGCGCGCCGGAGATGCGTCTGTTATCCCCGACCTGAGCACTTTTCTGGCCGGTGTGACCGAGCGCTTCCGTCTGGTGTCGCTGCCGGAGCCGGCCGAGCCCATGTGGCTCCGCCCCGAGGATGATATCCAGTTTCTTTGGGAGACCTTGTACGGTATGGTGCGGGACATTCCCGAGCTGCCCAGCGTGGATCCGCTGCGCCCGGGCGGGCTGAACCGGGCGTGGAAGCGCCGGGCGGCCTCCAAGGTTCAGAAAGGCCTGATTCTGCAGCGGCTTCTGGCGTAGGAGCGGATCGGCGCGCTCTGGGGCCTGACCGGCGAACGGGTGAACATGGAGACCTATACCGGCTTTGATACTACCCTTTTGCAGACAAACCTGGGCTGGCTGGACCCCTCCTGTGGCGCCTGTGCACCCGGCGAGCTGTCTTCGGCCCTGATGGGACAGCCCCTGTTGACCGCCGATGGGGAGCTGGAGACGGTGCCTCGCCTGCCCGGACAGGTGCAGGTGGAGATCAGCCTGCAGGGAGAGACTTTCGAGGTGGATCTTCGGGCCGAAGCTCAGGCCGCCCTGTGGTTGCGGGAGCCCTTGGTGGGCGCCGACCCGGCCGCCGTTCCAGGGCGCCTGCTGCGGCGCCTGGACCTGGAGGGGGCGACGATCCTTTCGATGGAAGGAGTGGAAAAGCGCGGCCAGCCCATCCACCTGAAGCTGCGGAGTCCGCGGGTGCCTGCCCTACCCTGGCGGGAAAATCCGCCCTGGACCGAAAAAGAAGCCGCAACCGGGCAGGCTCCGGCAGGTTATGAAGCCCCGCAATGAGGTAGACGTGTCGCTGCTGCAGCTTTTGCAGGATGGAAAGGTAGAGGAGTTCAACGGTCGCCGTGGTCAGCGGGTCACCCTGGATTTCTTTGCGGTGGACCTGAGCGGGGCGGTGCTCCCGGGTGTGGATCTTTCCGGGGCCAACCTGGAAAAAGCGGATCTTTCCGGCGCTGACCTGCGCGGCGCGATCCTGGCGAAGGCCAACCTGTCGGGTGCGGATCTGACGGGCGCAAAGCTGGATAAATGTGTGGCCGTCAAGGCCCGCTTCAAGGAGGCCTACCTGGGAGACGCCCGGGCCGCGGACGGTGAGTTCTCCGGGTCGGACTTCTCCGGTGCGGATCTCACCGCTTTTATTGCGCCCAAAGCCCGCTTTGCAGGCTCTCGCTTCAAGGAAGCGGTCGCGACGCGCGCGGACCTGACCGGGGCGGACCTCTCGGAAGCCCGCCTGGTCGAAGTGGACCTGAAAGGCGCCAAGCTGGCCGGGGCCAACCTCGCCGGCGCGGAGCTTGCCCGTGCGGACCTCGCGGGCGCCGACCTGACTGGCGCCAACCTGAAGGGGGGGAAGCTGGGGGGCGCCAAGCTGGTCGGGTGCAGGCTGGACCGGGCGAACCTTTCCGAAGCGGACCTGTCGGGTGCGGATCTCTCCGATAGCTCGGTGGAAGGTGCGGACTTCACCAAGGCGGATCTCTTCGATGTGGTGGCCGGTGCCGACGTCCTCGCGCGGATCAAGGGGCCGTCCGAGCCGCCGCTGATGGCAGAGCCGGTGATGGTATCCTCGTCCATCCACGTGGATCAGCCGGTGGTGGCCCGCATCGGCGCCCACTTCGCCGCGATCTGGGACAACACCCCGGACGACGAGGAGGAGGAGGCGGCCATCTGCGTGGGTATCATCGCCCCTGGTGAGTCTCTGGCCCGTATTCAGAACCTTCCCATCGCCTCCGAGCAGGTGTTGGCACGCGCCGTGGTCCCCATTGAAGGCGCGGCCTTTCAGGTTTTGGTGGTGATTGAGAACCCCGGTGGGGTGCTGTTGCAGGTGCAGGACATGGACGTGGAGGGACGCCTCGGCGAAAGCCGCGGTGTGCGCCTGGGCTACACCCCGGTGGTGCGGCCGGTGTTCATCCCCGATGGCGACGGATTTTTGATCTTCGGCATCGGACGCCAGGGTGCCCTTTCCGTACACCGCCACGATGCGACGGGCCTGAAGGAGCTGATGCGCGCCCCCGCCGGCACCTACCGGGGCTTCTGTGGCCACCAGGATCCCATCCTTCTCGGCAAAGGTGGCACCCTTGCAGCCGTGCGTGCCGACGGAATCGGCCGCCTGGTGTCCGCACCCGCGGGCTATCCGGGCCGCCTGACTGCCGCAGCCTGGCAGGACGAGACCGAGCGCATCGGCGTGGCCTGGGCCAACCGGGACGAGCGCGGCTTCCGCTACCAGGTCCTGGGACTGGATGCGGAGCCGGTGCGGATGGAGGCCAAGCGCGAGATTGGTGCCTTGGAGCTTCTTTGTTTTGGGGACCGCTGGCTGCTGATCTGGACGCGCGAAGCCGACCGGGCCGGCGAAGCCACACAGCCCATCGGCTGCTGGGTGCCGGGCGGCAAGCCCTTTCCCCTGCTTCCTCCCGGCGTTCGCGAGGAGATCACCGACATCCGGCCGGTCTACGCCTCCGATACCCTGCTGGCGCTGGTCACCTTCGCCGAGACCCTGCTGATCGTGCAGGTGGGTGAGGAAGGTACGACCATGCTGGGGAAAATCCCGTAGCTCTACTCCGAGTCACGTCGGAAGTCAGATGTTGTTGGCAAGCCCAGAGCGGCCGTACCGATGGCCTCCTCCCCCTCTCCCAGGGGCACCAGGGCGTCGGGCGGTAGCGGCTCTACCCGTGGCTCGGGGCGCTCAAAACGCTCCCACTTGCCCCGCACCAGGCGCTCGTGCGGCGCGTAGTTGGTCTTGTAGCGCAGCGACTCACACTCGCGCACCCAAAGTCCAAGGTAGTACCAACGGATTCCCTGCTCGGCGCACCACTGCATCTCGCGCAGCACCGAGTACACGCCGATAGACAGGTCCGAAAACGCTGGATCAAAGTAGCAATAGGCCGAGTTGGCAGAGGTGCGCCCCACATCAAGGAGGCTCAGCGCCACCAGCTTTTCGCCCAAAAGATAGCGGAACTCCAAGGTTGGCGCGCAGCTTTCCACCAGCCAGTCCTGGTAGCCCACCGGGTCCCGCCGGGAGTGGTCGGTCAGCAGTCCCCGCGCCATGCGGTGCCGGTTCCACAAGGCCACCCGCTTCCGGGAAAGCAGCGGCTTCCCCAGCTCCAACTTCAGGGCTTCCCCCCCCTGCTTGAGCACCCGCCGCTGCGAGCGGCTGGGCTTGAAGGCCGACACGTCCACCCGCACCGGCTCGCAGGAGTGGCAGAAAGGGCACTCCGTGCGAAAAACTGTTCCACCAACGCGCTGATCTCCTTGCTCTAACAACAAATCCAGTTGTTCGGGACTCAGCGGCTCGGCGGGGACGCGGGCCGGGCAGCGCGAGACTTCGCCCGGTTTATAGATACACTCCTCGAAGCGATCCATGATCACGCGGGTCAGCGGCGGCGGCGGGGTGGTGCTCACCCGCGCACTATAGCCGGTTGGAGGCGGAATCGGAAGTGGCAACAAGCGTGGGACCAGAGGGCCCCCACACCGGATGGCGAATGGACAAGGCCCGCACACCCCGCGTCGCATGCAGCCGGTTAATAGTCCCGCCATGGAACAAGCGGCGCTCATCCAGTTTTTTGAAGAGGGAATTCCGTTCAACCAGCACCTGGGCATGAAAGTGTTGGCGATGCGCGGACTGGAGGAAGCTGCGGATCACCGGAGCTTTGGATCGTGTCGGGTGTTGATTCCCTTCAAGCCCGCCCTGGTGGGCGATCCCTTCCGGCCCGCGCTCCACGGGGGGGTGCTGTCCACCCTGGCCGATACCGCCGGCGGCTTGGCGGTGTTTGCTGCCGTTGGAACGGTAGAAGCGCGCGTTTCTACTGTAGATCTGCGGGTAGACTACTACGAGCCCGCGGCCCTGGAAGATCTGGTGGCCGAGGCCGAGGTGGTGCGGTTGGGCAACCGGGTGGGCGTGGCGCGCATCCGGCTGCTGCAAGGCAGCCGCCTGGTGGGTGAAGGAAAGGCCGTCTACAACGTCAAACGTCCGCTGGAACGGGGCTGAATGGCCTGGCTCCTGCTCGGGCCGCTGCTGCTGGGTCTGTTGGTGACGACTCCGGGAGACAGTTGGCGGAATCGGCTGGATCTCCCTCTCTCCCTGTTGGTGGGCGCGGCCACGGCGCTGTTGCAGGGCATCTGGCTGGCCCGCTTTCACCTGCGGGGCTCGGCCTGGGTGGTGGACGACTTCTGGCAGTATTGCGATGTGGTGGCGGCCGGGCGTAGAGGCGCCTTCAACCTGGATGGAATGCAACGCTCCGCGTTTTTGGGCTGGGCCTATACGCCGCTCAGCCGGGGGCTGGGACTCTTCGACGGGATGGCAGCGGCCTCGCTGTTGTCGGTGGCCTTGGTGGGTGTGGGTCTCTATATCTGGGCTTTTGCCCTGGCGGGGCGGCGGGCGGCCATCGCTGCACCCATCCTGGCGGGCGCCTTTTCCGCGCTGGCGCTCCAGACACGAACCCTCACCTTCTACCCCGCTTTTTGCGCCAGCATCGCGCTGAGCGCGGGCTGCACGGCGCTGGCCATGCGCTATCGCAGCCCTGCCACCCTTGCGGCGGCAAGCAGCGGCATGGGCCTGGCACTGCTGGTAGACCTCAAGGCGATCTCCTGGGTTCTACCTTTATTCTTCTGTGCCCTGCTCGCATCGCTCTTTCCACGGGAGGGCGGCTGGACCCGGCGCCTCGGGGGCCTTGTGGCGACCGGGCTGCCCATCCTGCTCTCCCATCGGATCGGCGGACACTTCTGGCCCAGCGCCCGCGGGGCCGCGCTGGAAGATCAGATCGCCTCCTATGTGGTCGACGTGTTTCGGCGCACCCAGCTCCCTTTCGCCTATGCCCACGACCAGCTCACCACCGCCTTTTGCCCGAACACCGTGGGCTTTCGGTGGGGTAGCAGCCCCATGGCCGAGCTTCCGGACAGCCTGATCTGCGCCCACACCCTGCTGGCGCTGATCCCCGAGGCGGCGCTGCACGAGGAGCAGGTGCTGCGGCTGATCCACCAGCACTACACCCCGCTGCTCCCCTGGGTGGAAGGGGGGCTGGCCGGCGCCACCCTGCTGCTGGTGGTCGCCGCCGTACAAAAACGGTCTGCCTGGCGACTGGCAGCCTTGGCGGGCAGCCTCGCGCCCTTCTACCTCCCCTTCCTGGCCATTCCCCAGGAGGCCGGTCTGAGACGGATTGCTCCTGCCATCCTGTTTCTGCCGGTGCTCCTCGCGGTGGTGTACAGCGGGCTGCAGCGGGTGCCGGCCGCCCTGTGGCCGCGGGCCCTTGGCCTTCCTGCGCGGGTGCTAGGCTGGCTGTTGCCACCGTTGCTGTTACTGTTGGCAATTGTGGGCGTTCTGCGAAGCCCACTTGCTCCGAACTACGCACCTGAGACGGGCTTCCTGGAGACCGGCTCGGCTGACATCGTGCGCGGCCTGCAACATCCCATCCCCTTTGGCACCGGCCAACAGTGTGGCGTGGGACGCATGCGGGACATGGCTGCCGGGCATCCCGAAGAAAGCCAATTTTCTCCATGGTATCCGCCGATGCGGGTCGGCCGGTAGGCGCGGACGTGTTAGACGGAGGAATGCTCCTGATCCTGTTGTTCGGCTGTACCTCCGCCTCGCTCCCTCCCACCGAAAACCCACCTACGGACAGCAGCTTCCAGGAGAGCAAGGAGAGCGGGCCGATGGAAGACAGCCAACCCACCGACACCCGGCCTGCCCTGGTGCGGGCGGTCCTCGCCGGAGAAGAGACGGTGGGCGCGGCCCTACAGCGGGTGGCGCTGGAGGGCGGCTGGCCGATGGAGCTGGAAGAAGGTCGCTATCTGGTGGTGGTCGAGCGTTCGGAGGATGCGCCGATCCACCTCGGTGGCAGCCACTCCGAGTGGGTACCACAGGACATGAACGAGGAAGTCGGCTTTTCCTGGGCGGTCATCGAGAGCAGCAGCCCTGCGGGCGCCATGTACAAGTTCGAGGCGGGCGGCGCCTGGTGGGCCGACCCCTGGGCCCGTGCGCACAATTTTGACACAAATGGAGAACTCTCTTACCTGCGCGGACCGGGCGCACATCTGGAGCGCTGGCCTGGCGTGGGCGATGGCGTGTTGCCACCGCGCACCCTGCGGGTGTGGGTGCCCCGCGATGTCGTCACCCACCAGCTCTACCTGCAGGACGGGCAGAACCTGTTTGACCCCGAAGCGCCCTTTGGTGGTTGGAAGCTTCAGGAAAGTCTGGGCCCCTCCACCATGGCCATCGGCATCGACTGCATCCCCGACCAGCGTCGGGACGAATATGGGCATGTCCAGGACAATGCCTACGGAAATATTGAGGGGGGACGCGCAGAAGAGTACCGAATTCTGCTGATGGAAACCATCCGGCCGCTGATCGAGGCCGAGTATGGGAAGGCGCCGGTGGTGGGCATCCTCGGCTCGTCCATGGGTGGGCTGGTCTCCTTCTACATCGGCCTGAAAAACCGCGCGGATTTCCAGTTTGTGGGCTCTCTTTCTGGTGCCTTCGACTGGGGCAGCCGCGAGGGCGACCGCAGCACCATGGGGGATCTGTACAGCGAAGCCGGCCACAACGGGATGCCGCTGTACCTGGACTCCGGGGGCGGGCCCGGGGCGGGCTGCGCGGACAGCGACGGCGACGGGGAGTGGGAGGACAGCATCGAGGACGACTTCTATTGCTCCAATCGGCAGATGGCAGACCGTCTGGCGGCACTCGGCTGGAGCTGGGGGCAGGATCTGTGGCACTGGTGGGAGCCCGACGCCCCACACTCCGAAGATGCCTGGGCGGCCCGGGTGTGGCGTCCGCTCCAGATCTTTGAGGCCATCGGGGGCTGAGGTATTTCCAATTGGAAATACCGGCCGGGTTGGTTGCAGGCCTTTCCCCAACCCTTCATTTCCGGTAAGCTCCAGGTTGGAGGGTGTGGTATGCACCGAATTCGCTTCCCTTTGTCTGCGATCGCCCTGCTGTGGGCCGCTTTGCTCCTGTGGCCGCCGGCGGTGGCCCGGGCCCAGAGTCCGGAAGCGCCCGCAGAAGCAGGTGCAGAAGCGGCCGCGCCGCCTAAAAACTGTCCAACGCCCGATCGGGTGCGGATTGGTTCCTACATCAACAACATCCAGAACCTCGATCTGAAGACGCACACCTACGAGTTTGACGCCTATATCTGGTTCAAATGGTGCAATCCGGAGATCAACCCCGCCGAGACGATGGAGTTTCTGAATCCTTCCGAGCTGTGGGGCCTGGTCGTAACGCCAACCTACGAGGCACCCGAAGAATTCGAAGATGGAACCCTCTATCAGGTGCTCCGAATTCAGGGGAAGTTCAACACAAAGATGCCCCTGTACGACTACCCCTTCGACCTCCAGAACATCGGTCCGATTTTTGAGGACAACGCCCACGACAGCCGGCACATGGTGTACGAGCTGGACCCGGAGCCGGTGACCCTCAACCCGGACATGACCCTGCCGGGCTACCTGCTGCGGGCGCCGGTGCTGAAGGTGGGTCAGGCGGCCTATCCCACGAAATTTGGGGACACGAGAAGCGAAAACATGCCTTCCTATGCACGCGCTTCCCTTGTCGTGCCGCTGTCCCGTCCCCTGGCGGCGCAGATGACGCTGCTGTTTGCGCCCGTCGGCTGTGTGGTGATCTGTGCGGCGCTGATGTTCCTGCTGCAACCCAGCCTTGTGGACTCCCGCATCGGCGTGGGAACCACCGCGATGCTGACCATCGTCGCGCTGCAGATGACCTACAACCAGGAGCTGCCCGACGTGGGCTACCTGATGTTGATGGACAAGATCTACCTGCTCTCCTACCTGTATGTGCTGGGTGGGCTGGCGGTGGTGATGCGGACCACACCGGGGGGCTACAAGACCCTGGACGGCGACGGCGTCGGCACCAGTCGGCGTGCGCTGGTGCTATTCTCGACCCTGTATGCCGTGGCTTCTATCGGCCTGTGTTGGATGGCGGCGACCAACAACCCCTGAATGGGGTGGGCTTGTCAGTGCCGACCTCGCGCGCTAAAACAGCCTCCTCCCCCGAAAGACATGCCCGCCATCCTCAATATCTCCAGCTACAAGTTCATCTCTCTGGACAACCTCCCCCAACTTCAGCAGGCGCTGCGGCAGCGCTGTGTGGAGGCGGGGCTGCGGGGTACGGTGCTTTTGGCGGAAGAAGGGATCAACCTGTTTTTGGCGGGGGAGGAGGCCGCAGTGCGCGCCGTCATCGACTATCTCCGCGAGGATCCCCGCTTTTCTGACCTTCGCACCAAGGATAGCTGGTCGGAGCGGCAACCTTTCCAGAAGATGCAGGTGAAGATCAAAGGTGAGATCATCCGCATGAACCACCCCACCATCCGGCCACAGGACGGGCGCTCTCCCAGTGTGTCCGCCGAACAATTGCGGGCCTGGCTGGAGAAGGGGCAGGATGAGGAGGGGCGACCGGTGCTTTTGTTGGACACGCGGAACGCCTTCGAGGTGGGCTATGGCAGCTTCAAAGGTGCGGTGGACCTGGGGATTCAGCGCTTTTCTCAGCTTCCGGAGGCGCTACAGCCCCACCTGGAGTCGTGGAAGGACAAGACCGTGGTCAGCTTCTGCACCGGGGGAATCCGCTGCGAGAAAGTGGGGATACTGATGCGGGAGCTGGGGCTGGAGCATAGCTACCAGCTCCAGGGCGGAATCCTGCAGTATTTTGAAGAGGCAGGCGACGCGCACTATGAGGGAAGCTGCTTTGTGTTTGACGAGCGCGAGGCCGTCGGCGCCGACCTGGGACAGCCGGGCTGATCAGCGGCGGCTTCCGCCCGAGGGTGGGGGCCCGCCACCGCCGCCGGGCCCTCCCCCCTGAGGGGGCGCCCCCGGGGTGGGCTTGGCCCCGGGCGTAGACGGCGGCCCTCCCTGAGGCGGCTGTACGAGGTTTCCATTTTTGTCACGAAGCTCAAAGAGAGCGCCCCCGGGCTTGCCCGGATCGGTCTTTTCGAGCTTGGCAAGGCGCAGCTCCAGCTCGGCCAGGGCCGCCTGCACATCGCGGGCGGCCAGGGTGGTGCTGCGCGGGTCGAAGGTCACCGCCTCGGCCGTGCCCACCTTGGCGGCTTCGATGGCGGCGAGGCGCATTTCGAGGTTGGTCAATTGGGCGGAAATACCCTCGGTGCTGCCCACGATCGGGTCCTTGGGGGGCACTTCCAGCAGTGCCTGCCGGCGGTACAGCTCCTCCAGGGCCTGCTGCACGGTGGTGGCCGCGGCGGCGGAGGCGGTGGGGTCAAAGGAGGTGGCCGCAGCCGATGGCGGCGGCGCGGGGTCCGAGCAGGCGAGGAGGAGGAGGAGCATGGGGGGGATGGTACACCGATCCACCCTCCTTGACCAAGAGCGCACACACCAGACGACGCCCACGGAGGAAGGTCGCGGCCTCGGCGCGCAGCTCGGCGCGCCACCGGGCCAGATCCGGTCGGGAGGCCCACTTCACCTCCCCAAACAATACAGAGTCGCCATCCAGGGACTCCGCGACCACATCGAAGTCCATCAGGCCTCGACTGCGGCTGCGCCGTGGAGACCGAGCGCCTCCCCGATCCAGCCGGGTCGCAAAGGGCTGATGCGGAGCAGCTCCTGAGCACGGCCGTACAAGGGCGCACTCCGGTCGAGGGTGAGCCCCTGCTGCAGAAGCCGGTTTCTGTGCAAGGCCCCGGGTTGTACACACAGGGCGCATGAACTGTGCGCGGTACCCCCTCGCCCTGTTGTCGGGGAGGCAGGGGCGGAAGCCAATGGGAAATAAGCATGGTTTTCTCGGTATTCCCGCAAGGCGCGTGCGGCCAAAGCGCCGCAGGCGCCGGTGGGCGGGCATGGGCCGTTCAGAATTTGGGGGTCCCAACGAGGCCTTCGAATGCCTGAAGCGCGTGCTGAAAGAGCTGTTGCCGTGCCCCCGCTGGGGCGGGGATGGGGCGGAGGGCGCGGTCGCCGCTCTGAGTCAGAAGCTGCACGGTGGGGTGCTGGTTCTGCTGGGAAAGGCTCCCGAGCGACTCCAATCACCGCCGGTGGACCCAAAGGTCACAAAAATCAGTTAAGCTACATACCAAATCCCCCGTCGTCAGCGAAGCCCAAGGAGACCGGATGAGCCAAGCAGCACCAGTAGACCGCTCCGTCCTGATCGTCGAAGATCAATCGATCATCGCGTCGGATCTGCGCGAGCGCCTCACCGAGCTCGGCTACGATGTCTGTGCCATCGCGGACAACAGCGACGACGCCGTGCAATACGCACAAAAGCTTCGTCCTTCGCTGATTTTTATGGGCATCGTCCTACGTGGCACGGAGGACGGGATCCAGGCGGCTCAGCGGATTCAGACGTGTATGGACATCCCCATCGTCTTTCTGACCGCCGATGCCGATACCTCCACCATCGAGCGGGCCATGTGCGCCTCGCCCGATGGCTTCCTGATCAAGCCTTTTGACGCGCGGGACCTTCGGATCACGGCCGAGATCGCCATCTCCCGGCACCCGTCGGCCCGGCGCGCCCGAAATCGGGAGACCACCCCCGAGGATATCCACCTCGGCGTACCGACGGATGGGATCGAGAACTGCCGGCCATTTTCCGGCGACATCGAGGCCTACCTGAGCTTTCAGGCCCAGCTCCACAGCGCGCTGGAGGCCGCCCCCACCCGGGTGGAAGCGGCTTCGGCCGGACTGCGTGTGGTCGGCGCGTGGCTGGGCGCCACCTCGGCGGCGGCCTTCGATCTGTGTGCGGGAACCACGCCGATCGCGACCTGGGGCCGGGCGCCCTCCCCGGCCCGACCGGAGGATCTCCGGCCGGACCGGGAGCCGGTGGTGGTCCGGGCGGAGGGTCTGGAGCTGGTGCTCCGGCTGCCGCGGATGGAGATGGCGATGGTGTGGTGGGCCCCGGGCGGGGAGGATCGGAAGGAGCGGCAGACCCGGCTGTTGGGGCTGGCCACCGACGAGCTATGGCGCGCCCTGGAGCATTGGTGGGTGGAAGGCCGGCTCCGCGAGGCCGAGCAGCGCCGGGCCCTTCTCTACCAGCACGCCCTCCATGCGGTGATCTCCACCGATGCCGACGGGCGGGTGACAGAGTACAACGCGGCTGCCGCCACCTTGTTGGGTTTGAATGAACACTCGGTGGGAAGCCCGGTTCTTGAACACATGGGCCTGGACATCGGCTTGGCCGAGCTGTGCGCCCAGACCCACCACCAGCGGCCGGCTCGCCTCCCCAACGGGCAGGAGGGGGTGCTGGAGATCGCCGTGGTCGAGATGGCCCCCCTGCGCACGGGCACCCCGGTGTGGACATTTTTTATAAATGACACCACTGCTCAACACCATGCGCAGGCGGCCATCGAGGCCGCCCGCAATGACAAACGGAAGGCCGATCAGGACAGACTCGAGTTTATGTGTTTCTTCGCCCACGAGATCCGGACACCCGTGAATGCAATGGTGGGCATGGCGGAAATCGCGCGGAACTCCAGCTCCCCCGCCGATGTCCTGGAATGTGTGGAGCGAATCCAGGTCAACAGTGTAGTGCTGACGGCCCTGCTGGATGATGCAGTGGATTTCTCCCGGATCAACGCGGGGCCCTTGAAGCTGGAAGAGTGTTCCTTCGACCTGTGGAGTCTGGTGGACGAGGCGGCCCATCGGTGGGCCGACAGGGCGTACCGGAGGGGCCTGTCGATCCACACCCTGGTGGACCCCGACGTGCCGAGAGACCTCGTCGGCGCCTACCGGGAATTGCGGACAGTCTTGGAAAAGCTGTTGTCCAACGCCATCAGGTTCACGGATTACGGCTCGGTGCAACTGACCGCCGCGCTCAGCACCGAGGCCACCCCGCGCCTGCTCATCGCAGTGAAGGACACCGGCATCGGCATCTCGGCCGCCGACCAGGAGCGGCTCTTCAGCCGCTTCTTCCGGGTGGCCCCCCCCCGTTTCCCTGTAGGACTGGGCCTTGGTCTTTACATTTCCCGATCCCTGGTCCAGGAGATGGGGGGCGAGATCACCGTGCAGAGCGAGTGCGGGGTGGGCAGCACCTTCCGCGTGTTCCTGCCCTTGCGCCGGGATCCCAACTATATGGCCGACCCGGTTCAGCAGACCGAGCAGGAGATCTGGGTGCACAGTGCTGATCCGGTGGAGCGGGGCGAGCTGCTCCGGCATATCGCTGCGGCAGGCTACCGGGCCCTGCTCTGGGAGAAAGAGCCGCCTTCTTCCAATCTTCCCGAGCTGATCGTCGCCGATTGCGAGGCGGAGGCCACCGTCCGTTCCCTCCGCCGTGCCGGGGCCAAGGTGGTGGGCATCACCCGCGAGGGCTCGGAGGCCACCGGCGAGGGCTTTGACGAGCTTCTCTACCGTCCCGTCGGGCCCCGGCGCATACTGGATGCCCTGATCCTCCTCACCCCCCTCCTGCCACCGGCGGGCCGGGCGCGGCCGACACTGGGGGTGGCCAACAACCCGGATAGCTTGACCGATCGTGGAGTGGACCCCACCCCAATGGTCCTGGTGGTGGCCAAAGACGTCGACACCAGCGAGCGGATCAAGCGATCTCTGGAGAAAGGCAAGCGCTTCCGGGTGCTGACGGCGGCGGACGCGAAGGCGGCGCATGACCTGATGCTGCGCAACCATTTTGACCTGGCCTTTTTGGATGTGGACCGGCGGGGCTTGGGGGGAAAAGATTTGCTTGCCCAGCTTCGGAAAGCCTTTCCCACGACCATGCCCCGGGTGACCGCCATGGTCTGGCGCGCGACCCCGGAGCTTCGGCAGGCCTGGCTTTCCGAGGGCTTTGACGAAGTCCTGTCCACAACGGTGGCCTCGCGCACCGTCCGGCGCACCGCCCTGCGATTGCTGGAAAAGGCCGGGTGGACGGTCGGTGCCTCCGACCTGATCCGCGGTGACCGCTGGTTTATGGCCGCCCATTGACACCGGCCCGCCAGACTACGCGCGGCGATAGGCACCTCCGTTGGTGCAGCCCCTGTACCCACCTGCACATCATCGGGGATGTGGACCTGGACATGGAGGATACCGAGCTGGAGGCACCCGGCCCAGCGTGCGCCCGGGCGCGCACCCAACGCTCGAAGGGGCCGAGTTAGAGGTCCAGGTCGGGGTAGCGAGCTTTCAGCAGCAGCGCCGAAAGGGCAGACCACTCCACCACATGCCAGCGGATGTCCCAGGTTCCGGCAAAGGATTTGAAGAAGCGGCCGATTCCGCCGGAGAGCTCCAGGGCGTGAATCGCGCCACTGGGGTCCAACGGACCGGGTAACAGGGGGGAGATCACGCGGGCCACTTCGCGGGTACGCGGGTCGGCGTGAAATGCGTATGGGAGCGTTTCGTTTTGCGTAATCGAAACGATCCAGGTTCAAAGGAGAAGGTGAGGTATCAGGGGGAGGATTGACGACGAGCGAGGGTGATCTGCGCGGGGTGAGTTCGGGAAACGGAAGCTCGTTTGGGGTTGCGGCCATGCGTTCTGGATTCCGCCTGCTGCGAAGCGCGCGGCTGCCCCGAAAGCGTGACTATGCTATAGGGGTGTTGCTCCCCGCTCCGCCACTACCTCCTTCCTTGGGCGGCTTGATCGAGCCCTCGACGTCGACGGGGTATTCACGACGCGAGAGGCCCGAGATGTCGCGCTCGACCAGTTCGGCTGGGACGAGGGGGAGATCTTCTCGTTACAACGCATGAGGGAGGAAGAGGACTTCCACCTCGCCGAGTCCAGCACGGCCGACGAGGGCGGCATGATTTGGGTGTTCGTTCCGATGACCGACGAGGGGCGAATCTGGATCCGACTCTGCGAGCGTCAGCACATGATCGTCGTGAGCTTTCACCGAGGGTGATGACATGAGAGAACCCGAGAGAACCTGTCCTTACTGCGAGATGCCGGCCCATCAAGTGCTGATACCTACGCGTGTCAAACGCGGAGACCGAGTCTTGTCGGTGCCCCTGGAGACCTGGGAGTGTGCGTCCGGCTGCCGCTCCGAGAACGGTTCACGGCCCTTCGCATTCAGTGATCAGGCCCAGGCGAAGCGGAACGACCCGGTGATCCGGGCAGCCTGGCGCGAGGCATTCTCGGAGGAGATGCCCGAGGCCAAGCGCCCTGGTCGCAAACCGCCGGAACCCCGGAACCGGACGGTGCAGGTGAAGCTCACCGAGCGGGAGCTGCGCGACCTCGACCAACGGCGGGGTGACATTTCGCGGAGTGAGTACATCCGCTCGCACGCGCTTCCGTTCGAGCGGAGGACTGGGTAGGCGCGGAATCGGCAGTCGTTCAGCAAACCAACACAAGTGACTCAACAACGCAGACGGTCGCGCATGTGATTCTACGCAGCCGTATAGAACATCTGGGAGTTTTCGTTTTGCGCAATCGAGACGATCCCGGTTCAAAGGAGAAGGTGAGGTATCAGGTGGAGGATTGACGGCAAGGGCGCATGAAGCGTTCGACCTCTCACTCGGCCTCTCGTGCAACCATCACTGCCCGTCTGGGTCGATCCCCGCAGCAGGTCATGCCAGCAAGGCCGCTCGGTCTCCAAGTGAACCCGTAGTTGCTGGGTCACCCGCTTCGCCCGGCGCTCCGTGGCCTCCTCTGCCAGCTCTGCTCAGGGGCGCGGCACATCCTCCCTTTGCAATGCCGAATTTCCGGCAAGCACGCCCCGGTTAAGTGCCCCAACCAGGACAGGGGGGCCACCAATGGAGGCGCCGTTCATCTGCTCACATCGCCCACGACCGGCCTCGTCAGCAGCATGGCTTGGCCCACCATCACCGGCAATGTGTCGGGCACCGGCTTGGGGACCCATGGATCGTGGCCACCTTCCGCCCCAAAGGGGGTAGGCAGCACCCCAAAAATCGCATACGAAGAACTCAGGAGTTTTGTATGGCCTTCCGCGGAATCCTCGCCCTTTTGCTGATTGGCTGTGGGAACGACGTCTCGATTACCAAACAACGGATCGATGACGACTCAGACGGCTACTTTCAGGACGCGGACTGCGACGATCACCATGCATCGGTGCATCCCGACGCCTCGGAGCTGTGCGATGGTCTGGACAATGACTGCGACAACATGGTGGACGAGGAGGCCTCCGATGCCCCCATGTGGTTTGTGGATGCCGACGGCGATGGCTGGGGGGACGAAGATGTATCATCCTGCAGCCAACCCGACGGAAGTAGTTCGAAGAATGGGGACTGTGATGATACAAACGCTTCTATCTCTCCCGATGCAGTAGAGCACTGCGACGGGGTAGACGAGGACTGCGATGGCACCGTCGATAACGACGCCATCGACGCAAGCCTCTGGTACACGGATGCCGACGCTGATGGCTACGGCGCGGGTCTCGCCGGCCCGGCCTGCACCGGGGCCGCCGGGCAGTCGGCAAACGACGGCGATTGCGACGACGACAACGACCGGATCCACCCCAATGCCCCCGAGCTGGACTGCACCGACCCCACCGACTACAACTGCGATGGATCGGTGGGCTATGCCGACGCCGATGCCGACGGGACCCCGGCCTGCGAAGACTGCAACGATGCCGACGCCTCCGCCCATCCCGGTGCTACCGAAGTCTGCGATGGTGCCGACGACGACTGTGATGGAAGCATCGATAATGGCGTGTTGCTTCCCTTCTACCAGGATGGGGATACCGACGGTTTTGGGGACGCAGGTCGGCCGACAGAGGCCTGTACTCCTCCCTCCGGCTACACCAGCGATGCGACGGACTGTGACGATGCGGATGCAACGATCTACCCCAGTGCCGCCGAATTCTGCGACGGCCAGGATCACGACTGCGACGGCCTGGTCCTGGAAAGCAGCTCCGTGGACACATCGTTGTGGTATGCCGATTCGGATGGGGATTTTTTTGGAGGAGGCGGCGGTGTGTACGCGTGTACGGCACCCCCAGGCCACATTGCGGATGGCACCGACTGCGGCGACAACGATGCGACCATCTACCCCGGTGCCCCCGAGCGCTGCGACGGGGTAGACCAGGACTGTGATGGCACCACCGATAACAACGCCGTGGACGCCACTTTCTGGTATTCTGACGCCGACGGTGACAGTTTTGGCCACGCGGCACGAGCCCAGTCCGCCTGCAGCCAACCGGCAGGTTATGTAGCCAATGCTACCGATTGCAACGACACCCTGAATATCGTGAACCCGGCCGCCACCGAAGTCTGCGACGCCTCCAACACCGACGAGGATTGCGACGGTCTGGCCGACGACGCCGACAGCAGCGCTACTGGAAAGAGTACCTGGTACGCGGACAACGACGGCGATGGCTACGGCGGCATCGGCGCCACCTCTGCCTGCCACGCGCCCGCCGGCCACCTCTCCACCTCAACCGACTGTAACGATACGCTCTCCGCGATCAACCCGGGTGCCACCGAAGTCTGCGATTCTTCCAACACCGACGAAGATTGCGACGGTCTGGCCGATGATTTGGACAGCACCGCTATCGGGAAAACGACCTGGTATCGCGACGCGGACGGCGATGGCTATGGCGGTTCCTCCTCTACCTCTGTCTGTGATCAACCCTCTGGCTCCCTCTCCACCTCCACCGACTGCAACGACAGCCTCGCCGCGATCAACCCCGCCGCAACCGAAGTCTGCGACGCGGCCAACACCGACGAGGATTGCGACGGTCTGGCCGACGACAACGACCCAAATGCTATCGGCCAAACGATCTGGTACACCGATGCCGACAACGACGGCTACCCTGGGACCACTTCCTCCCGTTGCGAGCCACCCGCCGGCAGCAGCAGCGCCGGCGGCGACTGCGACGACAATGCTGTGGCCGTCTACCCGGGCGCGACCGAGCTGTGTGGGGACAGCATCGACCAGGACTGCACCGGCACCGACCTCGCCTGTGCCCAATGGAGCGGCTCGGCCTATGCTGACGCCGCCGGCTATGTCACCAAGATCGTGGGCCACTCCACCGTCGGCAACCTGGGGCTGGCCATGGCGGCCGGCGACTTCGACGGGGATGGTCTGGGCGACCTGATGGTGGGAGATCCGGACTACCTCTATGCCTCCGCCTATGGAGCGGCCATCGGCTACTATGGTCCGTTGGTACCTGGAGAATGGCAGGCCACGGCCAACGACGACTGGCTCTACTACAACTCCTCCTCCACCTACAGCAACCTGTACGGGTCGAACATGGCCAACATTGGCGACATCTCCGCCGATGGAATGGACGATGTGGTGGTGTTCAGCGGGGGCACCGTCAGTCGCCTCTACTATGGCGGGGATACCGGCACTTCCAACGCCACCAGCCGGGCTGATCGCACGCTCACCTGCACCCACTTTGCCCGCCTCGGAAGCTGGGACGCCGCCACCCCGGCCGAAGAGTGGCTCTGTGCCGACCGATCCACCGGGGGAAATCAGGGGACCGTCACCATCTATTCAGGGACAAGCTCTGTCGTTGTAAACAGCTACACAGGGGAGAGTGGGGGAGACTACGCGGGTGCTGCGATGGGAGCCGGCGACTTTGACGGGGATGGCCAAGATGACATTGCGGTCGGGGCCTTCGGAGACGACGACACCGCTGCCGAAGCCGGGGCGGTCTACCTACTCTATGCGGCAAACCGTGGGGCGGCGAACTTGGCCGCGGCGGACTACAAAATTCGCGGGGTAGCCGCAGGAGATGGGCTTGGTACGTCTCTTAAAGTATTTGATGACCTCAACGGAGATGGCTACGCGGACCTTGCCGTCGGCGCCCCCTCCCAAGACAGCTTCGACGCCGGAGCGGGGGCGGTCTACCTGATCACCACCCCCGCCACGGGACTGGCCTCCAGCATGGCCCAGGCCACGATCACCGGCGCCGTCTCCAACACGTTTCTGGGGGGCTACGCGGTGGAGGGGGGTGACTACGACGACAACGGCCAGGAAGATCTGGTTCTTTCGTCCATACTCCTCAACAGCTCTGCCGGTGCTGTGTGGCTTTTCTACAGCCCACCTGCTGGCAGCTATACTGTCGCCGATGCCGATGCGGAGTGGTTGGGCAACAATAATGGGGACTACCTGGGTTGGGCAGTGGCCACCCTACCGGACACCAACAACGACGGAAAGCCCGAGCTGGCCATCTCCGGAACCAACGGGGATGGTCTGACCGGCAACAACATGGGCGCCGTGTGTCTCTTTTTGTCGCCCTGATGCCTTCCGGTGTGCCGGGCAGTGCCCCCCTTCCGCCAGCCATGCATCCACAAAGGCCGCCCGGTCTTCCATAAACTGCTTCAGCTCGGTCACCGCCTGATCGTGGCCACGCGTAGAATAGGACTTTCGGGGAACCTGGTCCAGCGCATCCCGGATTTGGCTGTTCCAAGCATCCACCTGAGCCTGCATCTTCGCCGGACCAAAGGCGTCCCGGCTCTTCTTTCGGAGGGTAGGCGTCCGCTTGCACTCACCTTGGGAACCCGCTTTGAGCTGGGGCTGGACTGGTTGATGCCGATGCTGGAGGAGCTGGAGAGGACGCGGCCGGAGCGGAGTATCCACCTGCAGTTTGGGGACAGCGCTGATCTTTTGGCGGGATTGTGGGCGCTCCCGATCTGCTGGATGTATCGCCGGATCTGCCGCTGTTCCGCTATCTTTTGGAGACCGGCGCCGACAGTCGGGACTGGCCCTTTGGGCAGGAGTGGCGGTCCTTCCATGCTATTTTGTGGAAGTGGACCTGAACGCTGGCCGCCTGCGGCAGCTCCGGCCCGTCTGCACACCCTCTATCCGAGGTACAGGTTATGAAAGATGGGGGAGGTGGTCTTGAGTAGCCTGGTACAGATTCTGGTCGTCTTTGGCGTGGTGCTCACCGGTGGCGGAGTGGCCCTGACCCTTTCGGCCGGCGGCAGCGGCGAGGGGTTGTCCATCTTTTTCCTTCTTGGAATCTCCGCGATTTTTGTTCTCTATGCTCAAGGACTGCTGCGATGGAAACGAAAGCACTGGCACCATACCCCACCGGAGCTGCCGGACAACCCGGATCGGCCGGAGGGCTGGGCCACGCTGGAGGAGCGCTACCAGGACAGCCCCCTGCTGCCATCGCTCCGCTATTTTGGAACAACCCTTCTGCGGCGTTCGCGTAACGGCCAGGTGGAGCTACTGCGGACCTGCGACGCTAAGCAGATCATCCACGCCGAGTCGCCCTATGTACAGGAACCAAGCAGACTTCCCGGCTGGTTGGGTACCGGTCAGGCCGTCCTGGTCACCCTGGGACTGATCGGCACCTTCCTGGGCATGACCATCGGTCTGTTCCAGGCCATTCCCCTGCTGCAGGGCACGACGCCCGACCCCGATCAGGCCATGAACCTGCTCTTGGGAGGGGCGCGCCTCGCTTTTACCAAGTCGGTCGCAGGCATGTACTGGAGCATCGTCTGGCTTTTTATGTATCGGGACGCCGAACAACACTATCAAAACGCCTTTGCCGACTTGGGTGGGGCTGTGGACCAGGCCATTCCCCGCGTGCGGACCGAAGCGCTGCTGCTGGAGCTGGGAGAGGAGCGTCTTGGAAAGCTGGAAGCTGCCGTTCTTGGACTGGGAGGTCGCTCGGCCGCGGAGCCCAGAACGGTGCTCTCCGCCGCTCCTTCGGCTGCCGGGGGGGGCGTCGACCTGGAGCCCATGCTCCAGCTCCTCCGGAGCATCGACAGCCGCCTCGCGGAGCGCGGAGATCAGCGGGGCCTCCAGGCGCTGGAAGCTGCGGCCGACCGCCTCTCCTTGGCCGGCGGCCGCATCGGCGAGCTGGGGGAGCGCCTGCCGGCCATGCTCCAGGCCCGGCCTCCCGCTGCTGCGCCCGCCCCGGTGACCGCTCCCGCAGCGGCGCCGGCTGACCTGTACCATGCCGCCATGATCCAGGAAATCAGCAGAGTGACCAAGGAATTCCAGTCCGCCGGAGAAGCCTTCACCCGCTCCCTGGCCGATGCCAACCAGGCGACCACGTCTGCGCTACATCCGCTGCAAGAGCTGTCCCGGAACCTCCAGAGTAGCAGCGCCGCCTTCCAAGCCCAGCAGGAAGCTCTGGAGCAATTGCGCACCAGCCTTGCGGCCGAGCGGGCCGGCCTGGAGACGCTGTTGAAGAGCTGCGAGGGGCTGACTGGCGGGGTGCAGCAGCAGCTCCACAGCCATGTGGAGGCCATGGAGCGCAGCATTCGTTTGCTGGAAGGCGGCTATCAGTCGGCGCAGGAGCAAAGTCTGACCAACATGAGCGCTTGGCAGCGCCAACTGCTGGACTTCCTCCCAGAGCTGGAGCGGCGCCTCCAGTTCCCCGGCTACGTCAAGGAGCTGGAGCAGGCGTTGACCTTGGAGTCCGAAAGCCGAAAAGACTTGACGGACCTGCTGCGCCGTCTGGGGACCGCCCGCTGAGTCTGTGCCACAGTGGCACAACCTGTACGAGAATGGTACGAATAGATTTCAATATGAAACACAAAAAATCCTTGTATTAGGCGATTTTTTTCATTGACGCCCCAGTGGGTCGTGGTAGATTTCCTCCAGTGAAGGAGATCCCATGGATACCGGGCAACCCAGTCGTCGCACCGCAGATCCTCCCTGGGCGGCCTTCGCGGACGGTCTGGCCGCCATGTTGTTCCTCTTTCTGCTCACCACCTTGTGGGGCATGGCCCGCCTGAAGATGCAGGCGGCGGAGGACGTGGCTGCCGTTCCTCAGACCACGGAGATGGTCACCCGGCAAAAGGTGGCTGAGCTCCACCAGTGCATGACGCAGAACGCTATGGGGGGACTGGAAGTCTACGCGGATCTGGAGGATCATAGCCTGGCTATCCTGGTCAGCCCGCTGTGGTTCGACTCCTGCTCCACCCGGGTGAGCGAGGCCGGCCTGGGGGCCGTTGCAGCGATGCGGGCCTGTGTGTATTCCACGCTTCTGGAACAAAAAGGGGAGAGGTCCGTTCTTTCCAACTATGATGCCGAAATTGTTTTTGAGGGCCATACCGACTCGCAGGGCGTCGGACGGGGCTGTCCCTACCCCTCCAACTGGGAGCTGTCCGGGGCCCGTGCAGCCGCAGTGCTGCGGCGCTTTGACTGCCTGGAGGGTGCCGGCTGCACCGAGAAGGAGCTGGAGCAGGCCGGGAATATCGGTGCCGTGGTCCGCGGACTTGGCGGCGACCGGGTGCGGTTTTCGGCAGTGGGGATGGCGGATACCCGCCCGAGCTGGGTGGCCATTTGTCGCCAGCTAGGGGATGAGCTCTGCCCGACGCGGGGAGAGCCCTTCCCGTTGGAAGCGGAGAACCTTGTTCGCTGGGCCAATGAGGTGGATGGTCAGGGCAGCACGGCCCGGCGTCGGATGCTGCGTCGAGTCGATCTGCGCGTGGACCTGCGGCCGCGCCTTCTGGCTTCGGCCGGTCGGGGAGAGGTGGCGATAGCCGAGCGGAGCGCCCCCAAAGGAGCGACCCCATGATGAACCTTCCAGCGTGGCATCCCCACCCGCTTCCAGTATTGGGGAATACAATTTGCTATCCACCGGTGGACAAGCTGCCTTTGGTTCTGTCTCCTCGCGACATCCTCTCTGAATGGAAGAGCCGGGGGATGGCCTGGCTGGCAGCGCTGGGGCGGACCGAGCTGCGGGGGGTGCTGTCGCGCCTGTGTGATCGGCCCGAAGGTGGCCTTCCCCGCCTGTATCAGAATGGCGAGTTCCTAGGCCGGCTCCTGGCCATCGCCGAGGAGAAGCTGGCCCCGGCGCGTGCGGCCAAGGCGTTGCTGGGTGCCATTGTGCAGGTGTGGCCGGTGCCGCAGGTGCTGGTGTCCCCGCTGCGGCGCTGGGCGCGTGCGGCCTGGAAAAGTCGTTCTCCAAGTTGGGACTGCGACGACTTCCAGCACTATCCGGCCGACCTGTGGTGCAGTTTGCAGCAGGAGTTGGGTCGGAAGGGGGGAAGCTTAAGTCCGGCAGAGGTGGAGGGGGCGATGGCCCTTTTGTCGCTTCCCCCGACCCTTTGGCAGGGGGACTGGGCGGAGCAGGTGGTGATCGCGGGGGCGGCCCGTGTGGAAGGGAACGGCTTCTCGCCGGAGGCGGTGGCCCTGCTGCTGCAACTCTGTGATCGCAACCGCCTGCTGTCGGTGGAGGCACCGATCTCACCGCTGCATCAGCGCTTGATCCGAGCGGTGGTGGCGGGGGGAAAGGGCGCCGCCAGCGAGGATCGTGCACGGGCCGCAGAGCGGCTGGTGGCGCGGGTGGGGAGCGGGCCGGAGTACCCGGAGCGGTGGTGCGGCCTGGAGGAGGAGCAGCGGGCACTGCACGGCTGGTTGTTGGAGGGCTTTATGGCACGCCTGTGGGGGCCTCTCTCCGGGCTGAGTCTGCGGCGCCCGATCGGAAAACGCACCGATCTCTGGGCGCTCTATCCGCTAGCGATGGCCGAGGTGACCATGATGGTGTCTCCCGAAATGCGGGAGCGTTTGGAGCGGGGGCCCGAGGCGAAGATGATAGATTCTGTGAAGGGAATTGTCAAAATTGTCTCCTGCGGGGGGCTGGGAAAGGATGGCTGTGCGCTGTGGGTGGTGCTGCGGGAGGGGCGGCGGGCTGCCACGGTGTTGGAGTGGGGCCGTATCGGTCGCTTCCACCTGCGCCCCGGCGCCCATTCTCCCAGCCCAAACCTGAAAACGGCCCAGTCTTTGGGCTGGGCAGGCTGGGAGGACAGCATGAATGCTGCCGAGGGCTGGGAGGCGAAATTCCGGGAGAAGTTGCGTCTGTACGGGGTTCACGCCGTGGATTCGCTGCCGATGCAGCACGCATGACCCCTCGGCCGGTGTCGAGACCGGGGACATCGTTTACACCCTGAACCGGGCACATCCTTTACCGATCGCGACGCCCGGGCGGAAGACCCAAATGACCGCAGGTGTTGCGTGGACCTGAGTGCGTACGATACAGCGAAGATAGAAGGTGAATACCTATTTTTCAGCCATCACTTCACCCGCATCCGGTTGTTTTTGGCAAGGTGCTCCAGCTCGACGAGGCCCAGCTCCTCCAGTAGCGGCGGAAGGTACATCCCGAGCCGGCCCCGGTAGCCCTTCCGTTGCCCATACCAGCCGCCAACCGGATTATTTGGAGACCGCCCCCAGGCCTCTACGGTGCCGGGTACCGCCTCCTTCTGCTCGTCGGCCGACCCCAGCGGCATCCAGTCGCCGTGTGCGCGCAACATCGCAGGAAGATCATCGAGAACCCGCGCAAGGTAGGTCAGCTTGGTGGTGCCCACCATACATACCAGGAGCGGCGGATCCACACTTTCATCGCGGTAGATTGTGTACCCGGCGGTCCCGGGAGGGGTCTTCAGTGTCCAGGGATCCTCTTTTGTACCGGTACCGGGCATCTTTGCTCCCACCGCGGGGGATTGAGCCCGCGAATGGAAGGAGCCTACTCCCCGGGGCCGGCCTCCTCTTGTACGAACACGACAACATTGGGGGAAAAATCGACGGGACCGGCCGGTGGGAAGTAGCCGCGACGGAACCACCTTCATTGGAGCCCCCCCCCAAGCCCCTGATCTTCACCCTCCCCAGGCTTACAAAGCCCCCTGAGGCCGAACACCGCGCTGAACCATGAGGAGCTGTGCGGGCTCTTCGCGGGGACCGAGGAAGCAGAGGTGGAAAAAATCCTCGGCGTTCTGGGCATCCAAGGTGGGTTGTCCGCGTTGGATGAGGGAAGGTGGGGGCTGCGGGGCTGAGTTTTTCAACTCTATCGACGTCGATAGAGTTGAAAAA
>JBEIQS010000060.1:0-28783 GCA_040376425.1 Alphaproteobacteria bacterium
CCACCGCGGCCGGTTGGCTCTCCACCCGCACCCGTCCCCTCCAGTGGCTCCCCGGGGGCTTCCACAGCGGCGCGCAGACCGTGACCGCGAACCCGGTAGCGTGGAACGGGAACTTCGAGAAGGAGATCACGCTGGACTACGCGGGCAACCCCCACATCCTCGCGTGGACCACGCGGATCGTGCTGCCCGAGGCCCAGGGCAGCCTCAACATCGAGCTGGCCACCGCCTACCTCACCGGCCAATTCGATAGCTTCTACACCTACAACGCCGCCAGCGGGAGCATGGTGGACAAGACCGCGGGCATCCCCTCCATGGGCTGCGTCGACCCCTCCCTGGACTCCGACCAGCAGCCGACGGCGGGCGGGGTGATCATCAGCACCGCCTCCGGCTCCCACGCACTGGGGGTGTACCGGAACCGCAGCCTGAACAGCGTCGAGGGCTACGGGCTGTGCAGCTTCCTGGACGGCACCACCGGCGCCTACGACTTCGGAACCTCCAAGTGGAACCTGCTCGAACGGCCCACCGGCGGGCTGGACGCGGGCACCTATGCCTGGGACTTCTTCATCGTGGTGGGCAGCCTTGCGGACTGCACCGCCGCCATGGACGAGCTCTACGCCCGCGGCGACTGAGGGGCCCGCGCTTCTCACACAAATCAGGATTGACCGGAACACTTGCCGCCCCCAAGGCCGCCGTAATGAATGAGGCTTCATTCAGAAGGAAGGTGGGGATAAGTCTGGTAATTTCTGGCACTCCGCAAGGCCGGTGGGCCAGAGGCCCAGCGGCCTTTGGGTTGGCCGGTCGGTGTGCCCGCACTGCGGGGGTACGGTGATTCTCCGATGCCTTGCCCTCGCCCCGGAGGCCCGCTCGACGACCGGGAGGTGCGGGGAACGCGCGGGGCCGGAGGGCGACGCTTGGTCCATAACCTATCGCCAACTGGCCACATCACCAGCTCATTTGGCTCCGGACCCTCCATCACGTGGACGCACCCCTGCCCACAAAAGGCGCTTGCGGGGCTTTGGCCGCACGCGCCTTGTATGGTCTGGACGATGCTCCCCTTATCCCCCCTCTGCTCCTTCCCGGGCGGTGTTGTAGCGCTACAACACCTGCCCCACGAAGGCGGCGGGCCTCAGCTCTTTTTCTTTTTCCCCGCCTTCTTCTTCTTTCTTGCGTACCAGCTCAGCCCGAAGTGCTCGGCCAGCCGGTCCCGCGCGTAGTCGTCGTTGCCCAGCTCGGCGGCCTGCTCGTAGGCGGCCCGGGCGCCGGCTTCGTCGCCCTCGGCCTCTTTGTACTTGCCCAGCTCCCGCAGGCCGTCCACGGACCCGCCGGCAGCGGCCCGCTCGTAGAGTTGCCGCGCCTGCACGGGATCGGCAGGGACCCCCTCGCCGCTCCGGTAGCGTTCGGCCAGCCAGGCCATGGCGTCGCTGTCGCCCGCATCGGCAAGCTGTTGGTAGGCCGGTATCTGGACGTCCATGGGGGCTTCTGCGCGCGTCAACAGCTCAGGCAGCAGGCGCCGTACCCGCTTTTGGCCGTCCTCGGTCATCTCCTCGATCCGCAGGCGCTGGAGGTGCTCCACGGCGCGGGCGGGGGCTTCCAGCTTGTCGTCATAGGCGAGGTGCAAGAGCGCGGGGGACCAGCCGCTGGCGGCTGCGGCCTCCAGCCACTTCCGGCTGTCTTTCTTGGGATCGGCCACGGCGGGCATCCAGCCGTAGCCGTCGGGCTGGGTGGCCACGAACTTGCCGGTGCGCATGTCCTGCATGCCGTTGCCGTAGACCATCCCCAGGGCCACCTGGGCCCAGGGCTCGCCGGCCTGCGCGGCGGCGAGGACCTGCCGCTGCTCCTCCACCGGGGAGTCGCTGTCGGTCAGGGCTGAGCTAAGCTCGGAGACCTCCCCCATCTTCGCCAGCCGCACCGCCCAGGAAAAAGAGGCTTCCTTCCCCATTCCACTGGCCATCATCGCCATTGCAGGCGGGTAGCCGGCCTCGGCCGCGATGCGGATCTGGGCGCTGCCTTGTTCGTAGCGCGCGTCGGCTTCGGGCCCGGAGTCCTTCCAGTTGGGGAGTAGTTTGAGGCCTTCTTCGTAGATTGTGCGGGGGTTCATCGCTCTCCTGTGCGCCGGTCGCGCTTCAGGTAATGTAGTCGTGCATCAGGGTCCTGCTGTTATTCAGGATGCCGAAGATATGTACCATGTCCGCGCTGTCCACCTGTACCTCGCAGAAGGTGGGGTGGTCGGCGGCGGTGACCAGGCTGGTGAGCGCCCAGCTTCCGCACCTGGCGTCAGATGGATTCTGAAGTACGGTCGGGTGATCCCCGTCCCGCGCCGTGGTAGCCTTCGGCCCGCGGAGGTCTTTTGGATCGACTTACTCTTCTGGGCGCACTGGGTTCGGCTCTCGGAACCCTGCTGACCCTGCTGTTGCTGCGATGGCTGCTGTTCCGTCTGCTTCGGAAGTGGGCAGAGCGGACGGACAGCTTGATGGACGACGCAGTATTGCGGGCGACCGGACTGCCTTCTTTCGTCTGGGTGGTCGCTCTTTCCGCCAACGCTGCCCTGGAGTGGCTGCCGCTGGAAATGGAAGTGCACACCTGGATCGAGCGCTTTCTGATGGCGACGGTGGCCCTGTCGCTGACCCTGGTGATCGCAAACGTGGCGGCCGGAGTGATGGGTGTTGCGATGCGACGGGGGGAGGCAAAGGTCAGCAGCCTCTCCCAGGCCTTTGTCTGGGTGACCATCCTGGGCTTGGGGCTGCTGTGGGTCTTCAACACCCTCGGGGTGCAGGTCACCCCCCTGCTCACCGCCCTGGGGGTGGGCGGCCTGGCGGTGGCCCTCGCCTTGCAGGACACCCTCACCAACTTTTTCTCGGGGATCCACCTGCTTTTGGAGCGTCCGTTTTTGGTGGGACACTTCATCCGCCTGGAGGAGGGGCGAGAGGGCTACGTGATGGACGTGGGCTGGCGCACCACCCGGATCAAGACGCTGCTGGAGGAGGTGGTGATCATTCCGAACAGCAGGATCGCCAGCTCGGTGGTGGTGAATTTCGACCTTCCCCACCCACATCTGCGCCTGGACCTGCCGATTTCCGTGGCCTACGACAGCGATATGGAGAAGGTGGCCCGGGTCCTGCAGGAGGTCGGAAATCAGGCGGCCAAGGAGCTTCCCATCTTCACCGGGGCGCGCCCCGCGGAGACTTTTCTGCAGAACCTGGGCCAATGGTCGGCCGACTGGATCCTCCGCATCGAGCTGCGCACCTATGGGGACTTGATGCCCGCCCGTCATGCGCTTCATACCCGCATCCTCGCGGCTTTTGCGCGGGAGGGCATCCGGATTCCCTACCCGATCCAGGTGGTGGAGCTGAAGGGGAAGTGAGGAGGGACCGCTCGCCGGCGGTGCAGCCTCAGCCGCCAAACATCTTCACAAAGGCGTCGCCCACCCCGATAATGCTCTCCCCCGCGATGATGCCTGCACAGATGACGATGCCAAAGCGGCTGGTCCAGCTTGGTGCGTAGCGCTGTCCCAGCGCCATCAGGCCGGCGCCGATCAGGAAGGACAGCACGGTGTAGGCCTGCACCGTGAACGCGAGGCCCACCGACACCGGGCTGGGGATCCACGGCCGGAGCTGGGCAGGTGCGAGCTTCTCGGCCAAGGCCAGCAAACAGGCGGCCACCCCGGCGATCGCCATCGCCTCCAGCGCCATGGTCGGCATCGCCGAGATGCCCTGTTGAAACACCTCTGCCACCGCCTTCCAGGTGGCCACTGCGGGCGCCGCCCACTCCTCGGTCAGCAATTGATTCTTCGGATCGGGCACCAACACCAGGTAGGCGCCCGAGCCGATCACCGCCCCCGCCACCACCCCGCAGGCCTGGGCAACGAGCTGATCCCTGGGCCAGGAGCCGAGCATGCTCCCCGTCTTCAGGTCGTGCAGCAGATCGCCACACTGGCTGGCCGCGCCGCCGGTCACATTCGCCGCCATCAGGTTGGAGGCCACGTTGGAGGGGTCCATCACCCCGAAGGCGAGCTGAGTCACCTTGCCCATGGCGCCCACAGGCGTCACGCCGGTCTCGCCCGACACCCGCCCCGCCACGATGGCCAGGAGGAAGGAGAGGAGCACCCCCAGGGCCGCAAGCCAGGGCTTGACGTCAAAGAAGCCGACCTGGAGCACGGTCGAGGCCACCAGCACCACGGCGAGGGCGATCCAGAAGCTGCGACGGGAGACATCGGTGGTGTCGGACGCATCCGGGGCCGCCCCCCGCGTCGCGTCCAGCACGCCCGCCATAATCGAGCGCATGGAGAAGGCGAAGGAGGTCAGCGAGCCGACGACCATCATCGTAACGCCAGGCCAAAGGAGCCACTGAACCCCGGTGGTGAACCAGGGCTTCATCAGGTCGGCGGGCCCCGGCTTCATCCAGCCCGCCTCCAGTGCCATGGGTGCCAGAAAGCCCCAGGCCAGGATCGCACCGAGAATCATGGAGATAGTGGCGCGAAGGCCGATGATTCCGCCGGTCGCCACCATCAACAGCGAGGGTTCCAGCGAAAAGGTTAGGTTTGCCAGGGTGTAGCCGCTCGCCACCTTGCCACCCGCGCCCAGCGTATGTGGGATGGCAAGGTGCGGCAGGTGGGCCAACAGGTTCAGGAGCTTGCTCCCCGCCCCAAGGAGGCCGCCCACCACCAGCATGCGTACCCGTGCCGCCGCATCCCCCCCCAACCGCGTACATCTCCTTAAGGGTCTCGCCGGTCGCATAGCCGCCCGGGAAGGTGAGCCCGCTGCGGACCAGGAGCTGCGTGCGCACCCCCGCGGCGGCGATCACCCCCACCAGACCCACCGAGAGCACCCAGACCGTGAGCTGGGGCCAGGTGAGCACCGTCCCGTTCAGCAGGGTGAGGGCGGGGATCGGCGCCACCAGACCGGCCGAGGAGATCGCCGCCGCCGCCGAGGCAGCGGTCTGGTTCAGGTTGTTCTCCAGCATACCGAAGGGGCGCAAGCCGAAGGCCCGGCTCAGGCCTGCCCACATCCCGAAGCCGAGGAGGGCGGCTGTGACGGACATGTTCATGCCCCAGCCGATCTTCAGGCCGAGGTAGATGTTGCAAAGGGATAAACCACCGCCAAGTATCATCCCGGTGACGACGGAGCGGGCGGTATAGCCACGATCGAGGGGGCTGGCGTTGGGATCAGGCGGGATGGATGCAGGCGGCACGGATCACCTCGGCCTCCGAGACTAACGCGGCCGGGATGGGCGGATGTGATTGTGTGGAGAGAGACGTTCCTTGGGGAGGGCGGCCCGACGTTGAGGTTGAAACAATTGGACGCCGGACACTAAACTGAAAGAGCGAAATTCGGGGGAGACGGATGGGGGAGCTAATCAAATCGAAGCATCCCGCGCTTCTTTTCACCATCAAAGGTGTTCATCGCCGCATAGAGTGTCTCGCGCGAGACGAGCCAGGGTTTGTAGTCCTCGTTCACATCCATCACATAAACGAGGTCCTCCGCTTCCAGGTACCCGCCGATAGGCGAGTGATGACCGCCTCCCATGGTAAAAATAGGCTTACGATGAAAGTTGATGACGTAGCGCACGTTCCCTTGATTTGCGACGAGCAGCTCCGCCTTGAACTGCTCCGGCGAAAGATCCTGAAGGACGGTGACTTTTCGTGTCGTGTGCAGACGTGCGACCTCTGCCTTTGGTCGAGCGTCAGCCCGCCCACACAGAAGCCGAGGGGGCAGCGACCACTTCCTTCCAGAACGGCCTCCTCGGTGGTGGCCGCTTCACCCAGCACACGAAACACGTTGCCAAGGCTGGACGGGCCGCAGGTCGACAGGTTCGACTGGTACTGGAGCTCACTCACCAATTCCCGGGCAGACGGCAGATTTTCCGCCTTCGCCAACAGTGCCGGCTCCTGAATCACCGAGCGTGCCACGACCTCGGGCGGGATCGGTTTTGGCCAGCTCGCCACCACGAAGGCGCTTGCCGAGAGCAAAAGGGCGAGCACGATGCCGCCAAGGGTTGTTTTCTTCATCGCCTCGCCTCCTCCGCTTCTGCCCGGAACCACATCGGGAGTCTATGTTGTCGCACCTTGGAAGGACCCGTCAGGGTGGTGAGGCGCACATCCGTGCACTGCGCGGCCTCATCAGAGCCCCGAGGGCAGGGGGGACAAGAAATCGCGAAAGCGGGCCTTCGCAAGCGTCAGGCGGGACGCATTCGCGAGAATCAGGTCCATGCCCCCATCGTAGGGGCAAAACAGCTCTGCGGTACCGGGGGAGAGCAGGGCCAGGGGACCGCCCTCGTCCGCCGCCACCGCTGCGAGCTCCTGGTCCAGGATTCCGGAAAGCCAGGTCAACTGCCTGTAGTAGAACAGCGGCTGGGGGCTCCCCAAGGCCTCGGACAGGTCGGTGCGCCAGACGGGCCCCGGTGGCGCCGGGTGCCACTCCCCGCCCGGGGGAGCCCCCTCGTAGCAGGTGATCCAGGCGATGACCGTGGCGCCGTTGCCCAGAACGAAGTCGGCAACGGCATTCTGGCGTGCGCGTACCTCCGAAAAGTCCGCATTCGAGCTTGGATATCTCTTCCCGTTGGGGAGATTGTACACGCGAAGCCAACGGTCCTGCGCCGCTACGCGCAACAGGTACCCCACCGGCGGACAGCCGTCGAAGTGGGCGTTCCAGATGATCCACGGATTCACCTCGATCCTCCTGGCGGTTCTGGTAGAACTTTGCGGTAGCCGCGGATGCGGCTTACCGCTGCGTCGAACATCTCCCATGTACCGTGGTGGACCGCGCGGTGGGGCGAAAGCTGCGGCTCCCGCCAGGGCTATCCGCCGCCCCCTACCAGCTCCCCTCCGGCAGGTGCATCACAAAAGTCTGCGGAAGAAAATTCGCATCCAACACCCGCCCCAGAATCACCGTCCCATCGTCCGAAACTGCCACCACACTCGACAGCCAGTAGCCCTCCGCAATCTCCACCCCCGCGGCCACCGCAAGCTCCTGCAGCGCGCGCATCCCCGCCTCCTCCGTCCACACAAAAGCGACGGGCACCGAAAAGAACTCGCTGCCCACCCCGCCAAAGACCGCGTCACCCGTGTAGGAGATCGCATTGGGATAGACCGGATCGGCAGGCATCGACGACTCCAGGCGTCCCAGCGGCATAAAACCGCCTGACTCTGACCACAGATAGCCGTCGTTGCCCCGGATCACCCCCATGTGTGAGCCGTCGTAGTCGATCGACAGCACTTCGCCGGTCTGCTCCAGGTCATCGGGGGCCAGCAGCTCCCCCGAACCATCCGCGTCCCAACGGGCCGGCGACCGGTCCAGCCCCACATTCTGTGCGAAGCCCCCCACCGCCAGCCCATCGCCCGACACAAAAGAGGCCCGGTTGGTGGGGCTTCCCCCCTCCCAGCCCACGCCCAGGCGGTCCAGCACCAACATCCCGCCCCCCTCCGACCAGCGGAAGGCTGCGGGCACACAGCCCTCCCAGACCAGGCCCACCACCACCGTGCCGTCGTCGCTCAGGTCGAAGGCGCCTCCATTGTCCAGGTCGCAGCCCGAAGAAAAGGGCGAGGCCAGGTCCTCCCAGCCCGCCTGAGCGCTCCAGCGACCCGCCTCTACCGGCACACCGTGCAATGCCGCAATACGTTGATCATTCGACACACCCGTCGCCATATTGCGGGTTGCATCGCCCAGGGTGGTCACCGCACTGACTTCGCCGGTGGTCGTGTCGATGAACTCCAGCGCCCCATCCAATGTGGTCATCCGCTGCACCAGGGCGGTGCGGCCGTCGGGACTGAGATCCATCGGGGCCACATCGGCGAAGAAGCGGATCTGCGGGGTGACCGGCTCCCCCGAGTCGTCGCTATCCAAGGAACTATCCATGCTATCCGCGCTACTGTCGTCGGTGAGCGCCCCGCTGTCGTCTTTGCCGGGGGCCGTGCAGGCGGTCAGGGAGAGGAGGAGGAAGAGGTGCATGAAGGACTCCGTAACTGAGGCTGGACTTAGTATAGCTGAGTGAATACTCAGTAAGAGCCACCTGCTGGGAGAATCTGCGGATGATCACTGAGAAAAAAGCGGCCCCCCCCAAACGCCGCCGGGACGCCGCCCGGGCCCGGGAGGCGGTGCTCGACGCCGCCCTCCGGCGTTTTTCCGCGCAGGGCTATGTCGGTGCTCGGATTGCCGACATCGCGGCGGATGCGGGCTACAGCGAGGCCCTGGTCTACTTTCACTTCCGCAACAAAGCCGAGCTTTTCCGAGAGGTGGTGGCGCGCATCAATGCGGATGCAAAGTGGTTTGGCGAGGACGAGAGCGCGGAGAGTTTTGTGGCCCACATGCGCGAGGGCGAGCTGCGCTACCACCTGGATGCGCGCTGGCGGGCACTGGACCACGTCTGGGCCGAGGCATTGGGCGGCGAGCGCGAGCTTTTGGAGCTGATCCGCCCCCAACTCCACGCCTCGGTGGATGCGCTCTCCGGACTGCTGGGCCGCTTCGATGCCCACCAAAGCCCACAGCTACGCCAACGAGCGCTGCTCCTGCTGGCCGTCTCCTACGGCGCCCGCGTGCTGCGCCGCTATGATCCCGCGGCAGTCTCGCCAGAGGAAGCGGCGGAGCTCCTCGCCTTTGCGGCGACGGCGGTGGTGGACAACCTTAGCGGGCCCAAAGGTGCGTCCTGAGGCGCCTCCGAACGGGCCGCGCAGCCACGGGTGGCGGGGGGTCAGGCCACACTTGCGAGTGGGCGGGACTGTTCTCGCTCCTGTACCCACTCGACAACAACCTGCATCTGAATACCTGAATCGCTGAGGATACCCATAGCCCGCAGCCCAGCGAGTCCCTTTTTGGTGCCCGTTCCCTTGTGGGTGATCACGGACAGCATTGCCTGTTGCTCCTCTGGCTCCAGCATGGGCCAGACGTTCTGCTCGCAGAAGTTGCCAATAAAGTCCTTTTTGTCCATCAGCTCATGCCCGCGGGCAAGATCGCCGGGCTGCAATTTGTCCGTCTCGGCCCTGGCCTCGCAGGCGTAGCCTGCCATATGTCGGGACAGGAAAGCGTGCCCACCGGACTGAGCGTAGAGTTGATCCAGGAACTCGGCGGAGACTTCTTTGACGCCCATGCCGAAGGAGAGCCGCCGCACCATCTGTGCGACCTCATCCGGGGCGAGGGGTGGCATCGGCTGTTCCTGAAAGAACAGGTAGAAGGGGTTGGTCTGCCCATCCAGCAGCAGGTTGTTGCGGTTCAGGCTGGGCCTCAGGTCGGCCACCAGCAGGCAGAGGCTGCGCTTTTCGTCCTGAGCCAGTGCGCGCAGTACGCCGCTAAAGCGCAGGTATGCAGCGCAGTCTTCGGGCCTCCGGGGGAGCAGCCGCTCCACCTCGTCGAGCACCACCACCAGCGGCACCTCTCTTCCCTTTTGTCGCGCCTGTTCCAGCCGCTCCAGTACTCCCCGCCGGAAGGCGGCGACATCCACGGCCTCGCTGACTTCTACCCCCCACTCTGGCCATACGGACTGGCCCCAGATGTCCATCTTTTTCAGGATCTCCGCGAACAGCTCTTCGGGCCATTGGCTACTCCCGGCGTCGGCAGCCTGCATGTCCAGGTGGACCCACGGGCCTTCCAGGTGCCGGTAGCGGACGATGTTGAGAAAGCTGGATTTGCCTGATTTGCGCAGGCCGGTGATGTAGATAGGGTCACGACGGCCGATGCGGTCGGTAATGCTGTTTACCAGATCGTTCCGGCCGAAGAACATCTGCTGATCGAACAGCGAGCTGGAGAGGAAGAAGAGGTTGGACCGGAAGGAGTAGCGTTGGCGGAGTTCTTCCCACACCTGTTTTTGTTGGCCTGAAGCAATGGCGGAGGACATGATAGCCTGAGACAATGGAATGATTCGGTAGCCCTGAAGGCGTAACAAATCTACTTGTTCAGCGATTTTTTCAGGAAGGTCTTGCTCATGTGGCCAAACCACGGCATGCCGTCGAGGTAGCAGATCTCTTAATGAGGAAATGTCTGCTTCTGAAGGTGTACCGGCAGAGAAATATATGGGTAGTTTTGTTTCATCTTGTTCGAGGCTGTCGCCCAACAAATCGCGGAAGATGCCGAACAAATTCTTTACTATCTTTACTCCCTCTCGCTCTCTTTGACGTTCGTTGTAAAGTTCTTGCCGGATAGCTTTTTTTCGGCCTTCGGCAATGAATACGACTCCAAAAAATGTAATGATAAAGTAAACAATTGAGATTGGTATGGTAAATAGATATGATTCTGTGATCCAAAAAATCCCTAACACTACAACTGGTGTTCCAAAAAAACCAATCAAAAACGTTATTGTTTCAAACTTGGATAGCCCAGGCATAGCCCAGTCACGTCCCGCCAAAATCTCGGCCATGTCCGCCAGTTGGCGTTGGTCGACCACTGGCATAATCTTGTGTACGATACATTTGGCTTCATCGTCATCGACTATATCGCCGGTTTTTTCACCGATATACCGAGAGGTGGCCGGCGCAGCGGGAAGCGATTCGGCGATGCGCGGACATGCCTCACACAGTAGCTGCCGCAGTCGGTCGGAGTCCTCGATGCTGGCCAGCACCGCAACAAACTTAGGGCGAAGTAGGATATTCATCCCCCCACCTCCCGAAAATACAACCCCGGCCCCCGCACCACCCTACCCCCCACCACATCCACCAACGCCAAACACCGTGCCTTACGATGAACGTCGGCAAAAGGTCGCCAGGCCCCCCCAAGCTTGAACTCCGCCTCCGGCACACCGTCGGCCGGTAGATCGCGAAAAAACAGCTCGCCGCGCTCCCCCAACTGCGTACGCCAAACCCGAACCTGAGGCACCGCCTGCTCGATGAGCTGATCCAGGGCCTCCCCCTCGTCCATCCCCTCCCAGAGACGTTTCAGCAGCTCCGTCCAGTACCAGGGATGTGCCCCGCAGTGCCGACGCAGAGATGGAAAATCTACAGCTTTCCCAAGAAGTCTGACCAGCGCCCGCAGCGCCTCCTCCTCCAATGGCCGCAGATACACCCGCTCCGTGGTATTCGAAAATGGCGACCCATTTGTAGTCTTGCTTACGTATTCTCCCAGGCCTGGCCCCCCCGCCCAAACAAAGCGGACGTGGCCGCGCAGCTCGCGGTCATCCAGGGAGCGAAGCCAGCCCAGAAAGTTGTCGGTCCAGGGGTGGTCCACCAGACGGTCGGCCTCGTCCACAGCGATGATACGGGTGGGCCCATCGATCAGGGCAGCCTGTATATCTCGGCGATGGGCCTTAGAAGTTCCGAGGTCCTGTGCCAGGCTGCCGAGCAGGCTCTCTTCCGAGTTCAGGTCCCAGCGCGCCGCGTCGAGCAGGGTCATCGGGCGTTGGTTCATGGTGCCCTGAAGTTGGCGAAGAAGGGCTGTTTTGCCGCAGCGCCTGCCCCCAATCAACATCACCGAGGTATCCCGACGCAGCGCGGCTTCCACCTCTTTCAGCTCCTCCGTGCGGCCAACAAAACTTCGGAAGGGGGCAAATGGGTTTTCCGGGCCGGAAGGGGTGGGAATTCGTCGCGAAATTGCCTGGGGTCCCGGGAAGAGCGCGTGAAGCTCCCCGCGCCGCAGCGGACGGGCCACGGCAAGCGCTTCCACGGCTAAGGCCACCATTCCCCGGCGGTCCAGACCCTCCACAATGCCGGCCACCCAAGCTGCCTTCGACATCCCGTCATAGGGCGGGAGATCGTCCAAAAGCTCCTGGCCCAGGGCCAGCCCATCCACCTCCAGTGCCGACACGAGTCGGTACAGCTCCGAGGGGGAGCATAGGTCCATCACCAGTTTTTGAAGCGCCTCCGACATCTGTACAGGCTAACATCCCGCACTTTCGCGTCAACGGTGCATACCGGCGCCAGTTGAAGCGCCCTCCCGCCACCACCCTAGGGATTCAGATACCGCGACCGGGACATCCAGGTGGGGTCCGGGTAGTAGCTGAAGATCAAGGTACCGTTCTTGATGGTCTTGATCACCGCTCCCGCCACCTTGGGGTCCAGTGCCGGACAGCCCTGGCTGCGTCCCAGGCGGCTTTCCCCGGCCTTCCGGTTCTCCTCAATGGCCGCGGGGGTCGCGTAATTGGCCTGGTGCATCACCACCGCGCGGGAGCGCATCTTGTCGTTGAAGCCCCGCTCCAAGCCGTCGATCCGCAGTGCCGTACCGCCGAATTTCGCACTCTCGTAGGTTTCCGCCGTACGGGAGAGGCCGAGCGAGGACTGGTTGCTCCCCTCCACATTGGAAAACTTGGTAGCCATGCGGCTCCCCGTGCCGCTGCCGTGGGTCACCAGCTCGTGGTGCAGCAGTTTTCCGCTGTCCACGTCGATCACCCACAGACGCTTCTGGTCGGAGGGCAGCGAGAAGTCGATGATGGAGAAGATGGACTTTTCGGTGTCGCCGCGCGTCCATGCCGCGCGAAAAGCGGTGAGCGCCTTTTCCAAAACCCCGCCCCGAAGGCCCTGCTTTTCAAAGGACTTCGCGGTGATGTGTATGGGGGCTGGGCCCTGATCTTCGGCGTTCTGCTTCCCGACTGCGCTCTCCTCGCCCCCTTTGCCGCCATCCTTGGCGTCCTGCAGCGCGGTCAAGGCATCCTGCTGCGCCGCGTTTCCGGCCTTCTGCTTGAAACCCGGCTTCTGGACCTGCTCTTGGGGAGCGTCCGACTTTTGCTGTTGGGGGGAAGCGTGGGATTTGCTCATCGAAGCCTCAGGGCGATCTTGCCACGTCGGGCTTCGCTGGTCAACCGCAGCTTCCCATTTAGAATGGATATCCCCCGGGGAAACCACTGAATGAGCCTTCATTCAGAAGAAGAAATGGAAATAAGGGGAGTTTTGTCGGTACCACGCAAGGCGCGTGCGGCCCGAGCGCCGCAAGCGCCTGGTGTTGGCATGGCGGCTTCGCCGGAAGGGTCCCCAGAGCCCTCAGATCGTCCGTTCCCGGATGACGCTGGCATAAAACCGGGCTGAATCTTTGGGAATCCGCTCCTGAGTCTGGTAGTCCACCCAGACCAGGCCGAAGCGCTCCGCGTAGCCGTAGGCCCACTCGAAGTTGTCCATCAGGCTCCAGCCGAAATAGCCCACCAAGGGTACGCCACTGGCGATGGCCTCGGTGCAGGCCTGTAGGTGGCCCCGGAAGTAGTCCACCCGTGCCTGGTCATGGATGGCGCCATCTTCGGCCGGGGCAGTGGCGTAGCTGGCGCCATTTTCGGTGATGACCAGCGGAATGGGGCCGTAGCCCTTGTGGATCTGCTGGAGCAGGTCGTAGAGTCCCTGGGGAAACACCTCCCAGCCGATGTCGGTGCGTTGTGACGGTCCAGGCTCGGGGATCAGGCGGGGGGCGTTGTCGGCGTCGGGGATACGGTCGCTGCGCAGGATGGCGCGGCTGTAGTAGTTGATGCCCAGAAAATCGGTCTCTACGCCCATGATCTCCAGATCGCCCGGCTGTACGAAGGGCAGTGGACCCGCGGGGAGCCGCCCGAGCGCCTGGTAGTCAGCCACCATGTCCGTGGGGTAGCCGCGACCAAAGACGGGATCGAGGTACCAGCGGTTGAAAAAGCCCTCAAAATGGCGGGTGGCATCGGCATCAGCGGCGCTGGGCGAGGCCGGGTAGCCGGGCACGAGGTTGAGGGTGATTCCCACCTTTGCCCCTGGCGATCCCGCACGCAGCACCGGCACGGCGAGGCCGTGGCTCAGCAGCAGGTGGTGCACCACCCGCAGGGCCTCGGGCCAGTCTTTGTGGCCGGGTGCGTGTTCGCCGTTCATGTGGCCAAGCATGGCGATACACCAGGGTTCGTTGTGGGTGATCCAGTGCTTGACCCGACCCCCAAGCCGGGCCACCACCACCTTGGCGTAGCGGACAAAGGCGTCTACCGTCTCCCGTGCAGCCCAGCCGCCCCGATCCTGGAGTCCTTGGGGAAGATCCCAGTGATACAGGGTCACCCAAGGCGTGATTCCGGCGGCCAGCAGGGCATCCACAAGTCGGTCATAGAAGGCAAGCCCGGCTTCGTTGGGGCTGCTTTCGGTGCCGGTGGGGAAGATCCGCGGCCAGGCGATGGAGAAGCGGTAGGCCTGCACGCCCAGGGAGCGCATCAGCTCGATATCCTGGGCGAAACGCCAGTAGTGCTCACAGGCGCGGTCGCCATTGTCGCCGTTCTTCACCTTGCCGGGGGTCCGGCAAAAGGTGTCCCAGATCGACGGTCCGCGGCCATCCACGTCCACGGCCCCCTCGATCTGGTAGCTGGAGGTGGCCACACCGAACACAAAATCAGGAGGAAAGGTCCTCATTCTTCACCAGGCGGATGCGAGTTTCCGAGCAGGCTGCCCCGTCGTGAGGCCGCTGCAAGCTGCTGGGCATAGGGGTGTTTGGGTCGCAAGAAAACCTCCTCTGCCGTTCCTTCTTCCACAATCTCCCCCTGCTGGAGTACGATCACCCGGTCCGCAATCATCCGGGCCGAGCCCAGGTCGTGGGTGATCAGCAGCACCGAACGCTGGGCCCCGGCACAGATGTCCTGGAACAAGGTCAGGATCTCCATCCGGATGGACACGTCCAGCATGGAGGTGGGCTCGTCGGCGACCAGCAGCCGGGGCTTCATCGCCAGGGCCCGCGCAATGGCCACCCGCTGGCGTTGCCCGCCGGAGAGCTCAAAGGGATAGCGCGTGGCAAAGCCAGGATCGAGGCCCACACCCACCAGGGCCTCGGCCACGGCGGCGCCCAGATCCCCCCGTCGGCCGCAGCGCCGCAGGGGCCGCTCGATGGCATGGGCGATGGGGTGCGCGGGGTTCAACGAGGCGAAGGGATCCTGGAACACCATTTGAATCGGACGTGCTGCCTCCTCCTCCCCCATCTCCCGCCCTTCCAACCACATTTTTCCAGCATAGGGGCGCTCCAGGCCCGCGACGGCCCTGCCGATACTGCTTTTGCCGCTGCCCGACTCGCCCACCATGGCGACAATCTCGCCGGGGCCCACCGAAAAGCTCACCCCTTTCACCACGCGCCGGTAGCGGGCCCAGAAGCCGCCCGGCTCGGGATAGCGCAGCTCCAAGCCTTGAACGCGGAACAACTCGGTGCTCATGGCTGCACCAAGTGACAGGCGACGGCGTGTCGCTCTCCCACCAACGCCGGGCGCTCCCGACGGCAGCGCTCGTTGGCCAGACTACAGCGCGGGTGGAAGGCACAGCCCGGCGGCGGTGCCGAGGCCTGGGCTGGACTTCCGGGGATCGACTTGGCTTTTCGGTCCTCCCCCGGCTCCGGCGGCAGCGCAGCCAACAGGCCGAGGGTGTAGGGGTGGCGGGCGCCTCCCCCGGCCAACACGGCGGCGGGCGCACGCTCCACGAGGCGTCCGGCGTACATAACCCCCACTTCGTCGGCGAATTCCAGCAGCAGCGCCAGGTCGTGGGTGATGAACACCACGCCAAAAGAAAGCTCCTTTTGAAGGTGGAGAAGCTCGCGCAACAACTGGCGTTCCACCACCACATCCAGAGCGGTGGTGGGCTCGTCCATCACCAGCACCGGGGCATCCAGGGCCAGTCCCAAAGCCACCAGCACCCGCTGCCGCATGCCGCCGGACAGGGTGTGGGGCCAGGCCTCCCATACCGCAGGGGAAAGCCCCAACTTCTGAAGCAGCACCTTTCCGCGCGCCTCGACCCCTTCCGGGGGCTGCACCCCGTGGGCGGCAAAGGTCTCTTCAAAGTGCTCGCCGATGCGCAGCACCGGGTTCAGGGCAGAAAGGGCCCCCTGCGGCACCAGGGCCACCTTCTGGCCCCACACGGCCCGCAAGGTGCTTGTGGGGCTGCCCAGCAGCTCCAGGCTTCCCAGGCGCACGGCGCCACCTCCCACCGTGGCGGGCGCGGGCAGCAGCCGGAGGGCCCCCAACATCGCCGTGGACTTGCCGCTGCCGGACTCCCCGACCAGGCCCAAGGTTTTTCCGGGCCCCAAGGCCACCTCAAAGCCCTGCACCACACGCTGCTCTCCGTAGGCCACGTTGAGCTGCTGGATGTGAAAGGCCGGATTTGCCACGTCGGGCACGGCCGTCCGCGCACCCACTGCCGTGGGCCGGGGGGCGGCATCGGCCGCGACACCCAGCCGGGGGTTGGAGCGTACATCCAGGGCAAAACCCAACATGGACAGCCCCACGCCCACCAGCGCGATGCACAGCCCGGTGGGCAGGAAGGTCCACCAGGCCCCCACCAAGAGCGCGCTGTCATTGTTGGCCCAGTACAGGTTGGTTCCCCAGGTGGTACTTGCCAGATCCCCCAGGCCCAGAAACTCCAGGCCCACCTGTGCCCCGATGGCATACAACGATGCCCCTAACAGCGCCGATCCCAACAGCGAAGCGAGGTTCGGCAGCAGCTCCACCGCCACGATCCGCCACCAGGGCTCGCCAATTCCCCGCGCCGCAAGGATGTAGTCGCGTTGCCGCAGGGTGAGCACCTGGGCGCGCACCACCCGCGCATGCCAGGGCCAGCCGGTCAGGATCAGCACGGCGGCCATGGTGGCCGGGCCCGGCGGCAGGTAGGCCGCGATCACCACCACCAGGGGCAGGCCGGGCATCACCAGGAACAGGTTGATGAGCAGGCTGATGATGGCGTCCACCGCCCCGCCGATAAAGGCCGAGGTGGCGCCGACCACCGCGCCGATCAGGGTGACCACTGTACCGACCAAAAGGCCGATGAGCAGGGTGCTCCGGGTGCCCACCACCGTCTGCGCCAGCACATCCTGGCCCTGGCCGTTGGTGCCGAACCAGTGCTCGGCAGAGGGGGGCAGCAGGGGCTGGGCCACCGAAGCGGTGGGAGAGCCCACCAGCAGGGGGCCCACAAGGGCTACACCCAAAAAGAACAGGAGGATCGAGAGTCCTACCGTGGTGCGGGTGTCCAGGCGCCTCATGTGCGCGCCCGCGGGTCCAGCACGGTGACCAGCACGTCCACCGCCGCGTTGGCGGCCAGCACCGCCAGGGTGATGCTCAAAAACAGACCTTGGAGCAGTGGATAGTCCTGCCCGCGCACGGCCTGCAGCAGCAGGTAGCCCTGGCCGGGGTAGGAAAAGACCATCTCGGTCATCAGGGCGCCGGAAAAGACAAAGCCCAGGGCCATGCCAAAGCTGGTCAGGCTGGGCAATAGCGCGCTACGAACAGCGTAAAAGAAGAACATCCGCGCCGAGGACAGGCCGCGCGCCTGCGCGGCCCGGATGGGATCATCGCCCAGGGCGCCCAGCATGGCGTTGCGCATGGTCAGGGTCCACCCGCCGATGGAAGCGGCCACCATCGTGAGTGCGGGCAGCAGCGCGTGCCGGTACACACTGGCAATAAAGTCCAGGTTCCACCCCGGTTGCACTTCGGGTCCATAGGCACTGCGCACCGGAAACCAGCCAAGCTGAAAGCCGAACAGCCACACCGCGGCCATGGCCAGCCAGAAGTAGGGAAAAGCACCGAGGAAGGAGAGGAAGGGGGGCAGGAGCGTGTCCAGCCATCCCCCTCGGCGCCAGGCCGCCCAGGCCCCACAGGCCGATCCCAGCACAAAGGCCACCACCAACGCGCCCCCCGCCAGCAGCAGGGTCCAGCCCATGCCGGTGCCGATCACGTCGGAGACACGCTCGGGGAAGTACACCAGCGATATGCCCAGGTCTCCACGCGACAATTGGCCGAAGTAGTCGATGTATTGCTGCCACATCGGGGCATCCGACAGGCCCACGGTGATCTTGAGCGCCTCCATGGCACTGGGCTCCAGGCGTCCCTGAAAGCGCGCGAACAGGGCCTGGGCGGGGTCGCCGGGCATCAGTCGGGGTAAGAGAAAGTTCAGGGTCAACGCCGACCATGTGGCAAGCAGGTACAGACCCAACCGGCGGAGCAGGTTCATGGCTGCACCGGGGCGATGCGCGTGAGCACCAAGAGGTTGTCGGGCACCGCGTTGGGCGACAGCAGCGCGTAGGGGTCCGCGGCGCTGGGGAAGCCCGAAAAGTGGCGGGTGGAGGCTTCTCCCCAGGATGCGGTGGGGAAGAGCGGAATTGCCGGGGCTTCGGCAATGAACAGGGCCTGAAGCTGCGTCACGATGTCGCGCTGCGCGGTCTCGTCGGTGGTCGCTTCAAAGCTGGACAGGAGCTGATCGGCCTGCGGGCTGCCAAAACGGTGCCAGTTGGCTGCGGCGGCCTCGCCCACGGGCTTGCGCAGCTCCTGGCCCATCAGCGCCCGGTAGAAGGGGTAGGGCGTGGGGCCGCTGACCGACCATCCCAGGCTCAGGTGGAAGTCGCCCCGACTCACCCGGTCGTACCAGGTGGAAAAATCCATGCCTTGGAGCGGTGCATCCACGCCGATCGCCGCAAGGTTGCTGTGGATGTTCTGGGCCGCGCGCACCCAGTCCGACCAGCCGGCCGGACACAGGATGGGCAGCCGCAGGGTCTCGCCGGCGCTGTTCTGGCGCCATCCGTCCTTCCCCACCGGCCACCCGGCTTCGTCCAGAAGCGCGCCAGCGGCCTGCGGATCGTAGCTGACCCAGGTGGTGTCGGCGTCCTCCATTCGCCAGGCCCGATAGCCATCGGAGAGCCCGGTGGGGTGGGCCGGCACCGTGTAGTTGTGCATGGCGACCTTCACCAGCAGGCTTCGGTCGATGGCCATGGACAAGGCGCGGCGCACGCGCACATCGTCCAGCGGCGGGGCGGTGGTTTGCGGGTACAGGAAGACCGTGTCGGAGGCGGCGGGAAACCAGTAGTGGAAGTGCTCGGGGTCCCGCGCCACATAGGTACGCTCCACCGCGGGCACAAAGCTGCCTGCCCAGTCCAGATCGCCCTGGATCAAGGCGAGGAGGGCCTGATCGTTGGACGACACGGCCGGAAAGCGCAGGGCCCGCACCGCCGGCTTCCCGGGCTGCCAATAGTGGGGGTTGCGGCCCAGCTCCCAGATGGCGCTGTCAAAGCGCAGCACCTCGGTGAAGGGACCGGTGCCGACGGGGTTGGGGTTGGCGTAGCTGACCGGATCGGGCAGCTCGGCCCACAGATGTGCGGGCACAATGGGCTGCTGGGCGATCAGCGACAAGCCCAGGGCGTAGGGGCGAACAAAGCGGAACTCGACGGTGTGGTCGTCGCGCACCACCACCGACTCCACAAAGGACCACACCCCGCCGGAGTCCAGGGCGGTAAACTTCTTCAGTAATGTATATGTACACAAAACATCCGCGCTGGAGAAGGGGCGCCCGTCGGACCACTGCACCCCTTCTCGGAGCTGGAGTACCAGCACCCGTGCGGGCTCCTCCCAGCTCCAGCTTGTGGCCAGCCAGGGCACCCACTCCCCCTGCATCCGGTTGTAGATCGCCAGGGGCTCATAGATGCCGGCGGCGGTGGGCCAACGTGCTCCGCCGGTGGCGATCAGCGGGTTGAAGTTACGGATCCACGCCGCCTGCTGCTCCTGCAATACCGTCAGCACACCCTCTTCCGGCTGGCGAGGAGGGTCCGCGCAGGCCAGGAGCAGGAGAATCATTCGGCGCTCGCCCGCTCGTAGATCCGCACCGCATCCACCGTCATCACCGCCGGGAATACCGAGGGGTCTTCCGGTCTTTCTACAAAATTGCCGCCGACGGCGAGGTTCAGAATCATGAACCAGGACTGGTTGAACACCCAGCTTGTGCCCGCCGGCAGGTCGCCCGGGCGCACCACACCCACCCGGGTATCGTCCACCCAGAAGCTCAGGTGCTCCGGGTCAATGTCTACGGCAAAGGTATAGAAGTCGTCCGCAAAGCTGCCGGTCTGAAGTGGGAAATCGGCGCTGATGCCCCCGGCCCCGGAGTAGCCGGGCCCGTGGACGGTGGCGTAGGTGACGCTGGGATCCTCGCCTTTGGCCTCCAGAATGTCCACCTCGCCGCAGGCGGGCCAGCTCAGGGTGTCGATGTTGGTGCCCAACAGCCAGAAGGCGGGCCACAGCCCCTGCCCGGCGGGAATGCGGATGTCCGCTTCAAAGCGGCCATCTCCGTGCTCCAACTTGCCCTTGGTGGTGATTCGCGCCGAGGTGTAGTCGTTGCCCTCGTACTCCTCTGCCCGCGCGGTGATGGTCAGGTGGCCTTCGCCATCGAGTACGGCATTCCGGTCGGTGTCGTATTCGAGCTGGTTGTTTCCCCAGCCTCCGCCACCGATATCGGGAGTCCACACCTCGGGATTGGGGGGAGAGCCTGCGGGCCCGGAAAAATCATCCTCCCACACCAGGGTCCAGGTGGGGTCGTAGACCGTGTCCACCGGATCGGCGGTGCAGGCCAACAGCCAGAGCCAGCTCATGTGCCCTCCGAGGTGAAGTAGAGGTCGTCGATGGTGAAGCTGTCGCCCGCGCTGCCCGCCTCCCCAATCAGCAGCAGCGGCACCGTCACCGAGCGCAGATCTGCGCCTACAAAGTCCACTAGGGGGATACGCAGGCGATGCCACTCCCCATCGGCAACGCCTCCGTAGTCTGCAATACCAACTCGACTTTCCTGGCCGCCACCCGTCATTCCGAGCTCCCAGCTAACGGTGTCGCTGCTGCGGACGGCGACATTCAACACCCGGTAGGCACTCAGGTCCTTGCCCACATCCCAGTGAACGCCCCCTCCCCACCAGGCCAGGCTGCCGCGGGTGATCACGTCCGCCTCGTAGCCCTCATAGCGGCGATCGGTGACGGATACCGTAAATGTATTTTCATAGATGTAGAAGTGGGTGGTGGAGTCGTCGATGGGCACCCACTCGGTGGTTTCCCCTTCGTAGAACACCCCGATCCCCAGGCGATCCTCGCCTTCGGCCAAGGGATCTTCGTAGAAGTCGTCCCCGGTCCGGGTCCAAGGCTCCCGGTCTGGGTAGTCGGGAAGCCCCGGGTCCGCGCGGCAGGCAAGGAGGAGGAGGATCATTTGCCCTCCTGGATGACGTGGCGCACGCCGTCCGCATCGACCACCTCGATCCAGCCTTGGGGGGTCGCCCCCAGGGCCAGGATCGCGTAGTAGGCCGACGGGGCCAGCGCGTAGGTGGTGACCCCGTCGGCGTCGTAGGTCACGCTGTCGGGAAATTGGTCCAGCACTTTCTGGTAGCCGCGCACCGAGGCGCTCCAGGCCCAGTACAGATCCTCCGGGTCAATCCGTGCGGAGTCATAGACCTGTTGTAGGCAAGAGGCGGTGTAGAACTGGTGTTCTCCCACCGGCTCCATCGCGAGTGCCGTTGCAAAAGCGTAGTAGCCCGGGGTGGGGTCGGTGGCCAGGATCTCCCACTTCAGCTCGCTGTCGATGCCGTCGCGAAAGGGGTTGTTGGGGTTGTCCAACACCGACGTGTCTGGGTACACCCCTTCCTCCCAATGGATCGGGTCCACACGAAGGTCGGCCAGCGTCTGCCCCACCTGCCATTCAGGGGCTGGATAGCTGCAAGCGAGAAGGAAAATCAGCATCGCGCCTCCCTATAGTTGAACCCGAAGGTAGGTAGAAAGCTGGTATTGAGAGCCGGTGCCATAGAGGTCGGCGTCCGGGGAAAACGGGTCCAGGGTACGGTAGAGGCCGGTGATTCCGAAGCGGGTGGCCAGGGTCGGCAGCCGCATACGCCCCACCCCGGTGGACAGGTCCAGCGTCCCCTGGAAGGGATAGGTCAGGTTGAAGTTCCGCTGGTAGTCGTAGGGGCCCCAGTCGTTGAAGCGTGTGCTCAGGGCGAGTGCGGACTTCCGGTACCAGATCGTCGCCTCGCCGCCGTAGCGGGTGACCAGTCGGTCATCCTCTCCGGTCGCCTGGCCCTGGCCCGCAAAGAGCGCGGCGGTGATCCGAACGGTCTCGGCCGGCCGCCCCAAGAGTCGAAATGTAGCATCCCATACATTTGCGGCGGGAGGCGCATTGCGGAAGGTGAAGGTGCCTCCTTCCTTCAGGAAGCCGATGCTGGCGTCGCGAGAGGTGGGCTGGCGGCGGTACACCAGATCCAGGGCCATCGCGACCGGCGCATCCTCGGTGGCGGCCGCATCCCAGTTCCAGAACCAGGTTCCCGGCGTCGGATCATAGACGATCAGTAGCTCGCCGGCCTGGGTCTGCCGGTTCTCCATCACCACAAAGGGGTCGTCGATCACGTTGCGGGGGACCACGGCGGGGGTGTACCAGCCTGTCGCCGGGTCCCAGCTTGCCCCGATGTTGGGCAGCGGGCCCACCAGGGGGGTCTGGATCAACAGGTTGGGCGCCACCTGCACCGGGCCCAAGTCCACCGCGAAACCGGCCAGACCCATCGCGACATTGCCGCTGCCGCTGTCCTTCAGGCTCCATCCGGTGAAGGTGGTGGTTTGGTCCGGTCCACCGGAGGCCACCAGACCCTTGAAGGAGCCGGCCACATAGGCGTGAACCCTGCCCACCTCCAGCGTAAACTTCATCCGGCCGCCCAGGGTATCGGCGGGGCGAATCACGTCGTTCAGCACATGGTAGCCGCTGTCCGCATAGGAGGCGCCGGGGGCGGCCTCGCGCACCATGGTGTAAGACTCGCCCAGGTGCTCGGTCCCCGCAACGATGCCGCCGATTTGCAGTTTCCAGGGACCTTTTCCGGTTTCCAGACTCAGGGTGCTCTTGCGACCCATTGGCTGGGGAATAGCCGAAGACAGGGTGAGCTGGGCCTGCGGTGCGATGTCCTCCTGGTGCATCAGCGTCCAGGTGAGGGGGCCGGTTTTCCGCCGATACTTGCCGATCACCGTCGGGTTGGCACCCCAATAGACCTGAGGGCCAAAGGCCACGGAGAGTCCCTCCAGGGCCCGGCGACCGTGGACCTCCATGCCCGAGGGCACGTCGGCGTTGTACATGTCGGCGGAAGGCCCGTAATTGGCCTCCCGGTACAGGCCGAAGCTGTCGCCTTCGTAGCCCCAGTGGTAGTGACCGGCCCGGTGGTACAAGGCGAGGTCGAACCAGTCGCTCTCCCACTTCACCTCGGCCTGGTACAGCCGCACCCGCTCCAGGGCCGACAGATCCTGGCCGTCTTCGCCGACCAGCTCCCGCCCGCGGGTTTCGTACTGGATGGGATCGAGAAGGTTGGATGCCACATTTCCCAGGACGTTGACCGCAACGTGGGCGTCCAGCCCGTCTACCGGCCGCAGCCCCAGGTCGAAGGTGGCCGACTCGGTGTGATCGAAGGAGGCCTGGCGGTCCACCCGGTCATCGAGTGCGATGTTGGTGCGCACGTCCAGGCGCAAATCCCGCACATAGACCTTGGATAGAATCTTCGCAGCCCCGGCCCCTACCGAGGCCTGGTAGACCGGCAGCCATGCCCCCGGATCGGTGTGGGGAGGCGGAAGGGTGGCCTGCGAGTAGGGGTCGGTGGCCCAGATCTGCTTCAGGGTGTAGTAGGCCGGCCGGGGATAGAGGTCGTACAAGCCGCTTTCATCGGCCTCCCCCTTCCCGCAGATGCCGAACCACTCCTCGTTCATGTTGTTCTTGCCCTGCGCCCAGTCCTCCGGATAGGCGGCGTTGGACCAGGAGGCCGAGGTGTCGTGCACCGCAAGATCCTCCTCCTGCTTGTGCTTCCACCAGCCGTCGGACCACTGGAAAACGAAGCCGCCGATCGCGTTACCCGCCCCCGGACGGCCTGCCACGTGGTTGTACAGGTCGGTCCATTGGGCGGCGAGGTAGCGGGCCTGGGTCACCCCATCTTCGCGGCGGGCTTTGGCGTCGTAGGCATCGGCGCCAAACTCGGTGTACATCACCGGCACACCCAAGGTGTCGCGGACCCGCTGATACAGGTCGCCGCCAGACGCACCCCGGTAGACGTTGGTCCCGAAGATATCGAGGTTGGGAGCCTCTTGCTTCACCAGGTCCAGGTACTGAAGGTCACCGTTGGCAATGGCGACCAGGTGGCCCGAGTCTCCGGCGTGGATGGCGTCGATCACCTCGCCAAAGAGGCTGTACAGATACCGTGCCCGGGCCACGTCGCGGTCGCCAACCGGCAATTGCTCAATCTCGAAGGAGCTCCACGAAAGACCGTAGTTATTTTCGTTACCTAACAAATATAGAAGCACGCCCGGCGTGGTCTTGAAGCGCTCCACCGAGGCCAGGGTAGCGTCGCGAATGGCGGCGCGGTGGGTGGGGTCGGCGTAGTTCACCGTCGAGACCCACCGGCCCTCCACCGAGATCCCGTAGCGTCCGAACAGCGGGTTCACCATCGTCCAGATGCCGAAGCGCTCGTAGATGTACTGCACCCAGCGCGGCGGAATGGAGTCGTACTGGCGGATCGCATTGACCCCCATCGCCTGAAGCAGCGGCATCTCCCGGTTCAAAACCGCTTCGATGAAGCTGTCTTCCTGACCCCACAGGTCATAGCGGTAGTTGGTACCCACCGGAATGTAGTCCCAGTTCATGCCGCGAACCAGGAAGGGGGCACCGTTCACCAACAGGACCTGACCAGAAGCGTCGGTCCGCACCTCTGCACCCCCAAATGCGGGGGCACTTGCGAGCAGCCAGGCCAGACCGACGCCGCCGATCATTGCAGGACCAGATCGTCGAAGTAGACCGCGCCGTTGCCATCCTGGCAGCCCCCGCCGCTCTGGCCCGCACACTGCCAGAACTCGATGGCTGCCTGGACTTTGGTGGCGCCAGCGGGCACTGTGCCGTACACCGTCAACAGGGTCCAGGTGTCGACCGGCTGGTTCACATCGAAGAGCGCCGAGTCCGAGGAGCCGTAGAAGGTGTAGTTATTGTCAAAATACTTCAACGACAGGTAGGCATAGGTGTGGGAGGCCGTGAGAGGGTCGTCGTGATGCATCCACGCATAGCCCGAGAAGGTGAAGCTATCCCCGGCAGAAGCTGCAAACTCCTGGTAGATGGGAGTTTCATTCGCGTAGCCCGACCACTGGCCGTACACCTTCAAGGAGGTGATGCCGTCATAGGCGGTGAAGGTGTCGGTGCTGTTGTAGAGCAAGCTTCCGGTGCTCTCGTAGGAGTAGTTGGTCAGGTTGCTCGGGTAGATCAGCCAGCTTCCATCGGCGCCATTTTCAAAGTCGCCGTTGGCCAGACCGATGGTCGATCCGCCCGAACCGTAGGGCAGGGTGATCCAGGACTGGGACTCGTCATACACCATCGCAAAGGCAGGATCGGGCTGGAAAGCCTTCCAGATGGACACGGTCACCGAGCCGTTCACAAAGTCCGCATAGGCGCCGTTCTGCGAAAGCAGGCCGAAGTTCTCCATGTAGGACTCCCACCCCGTTGCCGCATCGGTGGCGAAGAGGTTGTACATCTCGGTACGATCGACGGTGCCGTCACCATCAAAGTCGTATTCAAATTGCGTCTGCACGGCCTGGCCGTAGTCGGCATTGCCGTCGACAGCGAGTGTAAAGGCGGTTCCACCGCCGTTGTAGGTCCCGTTCAGGCCGGTGGCCCGCACCACGGTGACCAGGGTCGGGTCGGTGGGGAGGGTACCCGCGTAGTAGCCGGTAGTGGCCGGAATCACCAAGCTGGCGGCGGCGGGTGCGGTGTTGGAGAAGCTGCTGCCGCTGAAGTACATCCGCGCGGTGGGGTCGGCCGAGCTGGACGAGCCCCCGCTGTCCGAGTCGCCGCCCGAATCACCGGAGTCCCCGCCGGAATCACCGGAGTCCCCGCCGGAGTCCCCGGAATCTGAGCCTGAATCACCGCTATCCACCACCTCGCCGTCCTTCGTCATCCACATCTGGTCGAACTAGACGCCGCCGTTTCCGTCAAAGCAGGCCCCGGTCATATCGCCCACACACTGCCAATACTCGATGGCCGCCTGCACCTTGGTGGCCCCGACGGGCACCGTGCCGGTGACCGTCAGGTTGGTCCACACATCGGCGGCGGAGAGGTTGGTGAGGGCTATCGAGTCGGAATGGCCCAGAAAGTTGTAGGAGTCATCAAAATATTTAAGAGACAGGAGCGCGTAGGTATGCGAGACGGTCAGCGGGTCGTCCCGATGCATCCACGCATAGCCCGAGAAGGTGTAGACCTCGCCGCCTACCGCAGGAAACTCCTGATAGATCGGCGTTTCATTTGGGTCTCCCCAATATTGTCCGAACACCTTCAGCGACTGCACACCCTCGTAGGCGGTGAAAAGGTCACTGCTCTGGTAGATCGGATTGCCGGTCTGCTCGTAGGCGTAGTTGGTCAGATCGGTCGGATAGATCAACCATGCACCATCGTTTCCAAGCTCAAAGCCGGGATTCCGCAGCATGTTGTCGGGTGGCTCGGCGCTGTCTTGAGAGTCGTGGGAGTCCACCGAGTCTACGGAATCCTCGCTGTCGACGTTGCTGTCCCCGGTGTCGGTGTCCTGCGGGTTGCTCTCTTTGGAGTCGCCGGTGTCATCGGTGGGCTCGGAGTCCTTGCGGGAATCCGTCCCGGAGTCATCTGCTGCGGGCACCTTTTCGCCCGTGCACGCCGTCAATGCGAGAAGGAGAGGTACAGAAAGATGAAAGCGCGACATGGTCACCTCAGGAAAAAGCGGGAACGGAAGAAGAGAAGGGCAAGGGGGGCCCATCGCCTGTGGCAAGGGAAAGAGTCGGGCGCTCCAGAAGTTCTTGCAAGACCAGGGTGGCCGCGCCCAGGGCTACGGCATGATCGCCCAGCGCGCTCACCACCAGGGTGGAAGCCTCAATCGAGCTCCATAATGTGCGCTCTGCCAGGACCGCACGCATGGGGTCGAGCAAAAGCGAACCGGCTTCGGTCAGGTGCCCGCCCAGAATCACGCGGCCCGGGTTCACCAGGTTCAACAGGTTGGCCATCGCGATGCCCATGGCCGCCCCCGCACCACCGATCACCTTTTGCGCCAAGGGCTCCCCCGCGAGGGCCGCATCGATCAGACCGCGAACCGTGGGGGCCGGCGTGGCCCATGCCGGACGTTGACCGCAGGAGATCTGCTCTTCGGCCCGCTGCAACAGCGAGGCCGTCCCCACCATCGCTTCCAGGCAGCCGGACAGACCGCAGCGACAGCGGGGGCCCTGCGGATCGATGGCAGTGTGGCCGATCTCCCCCGCAATTCCGCTGGCCCCCCGGTAGATGCGCCCCCCGATCAGAATGCCCGCGCCCACCCCGGTCGCCACCTTGATGTAGGCAAAGTCCGACACGTCCTGGCCGGCACCCCACCAGTGCTCCGCCAAGGCGCCCAGGTTGGCGTCGTTGTCCAGACGCACGGGAAGCCCGTGTTGCGCACGAAGATGTGCCGCAAGATCGATGCCCGCCCACAGGGGAAAGAGGTGCGGAGAGAGCTGCCCCTGGTCCGTACGGCAAACCGGGGACGGCACGCCCACCCCCACACCGGCAACGGGGATGTGGGCATCCAGCGCCAGAAGTTGCCGGATTCCCTCGTCCAATCGGGCCAGGGTTCCCTGCGGGTCCCCGGCGATGTCGTGGGCGCACTGGATGGAGCCGATCACCCGTCCCCGCAGGTCGCAGCGCAGCCCGAACAGGTGCGAGGCTCCCAGCTCCAGGCCGATCAGGTGCCGCCAGCCGTCCTCAAAGCGCAGCCGGATCGGCGGACGCCCCCCGTTGGAGGGAGCCGCTTCCGCTTCCGTGACCACCCCCATCTCCAAAAAGGAGAGGATGATGTCGGAGACGGTGGCCCGGGAAAGTCAGGTGATACGCGAAAGATCCGCCCGAGAGGTCTGCTGCAGTGTCCAGATCGCGCCCACCAACAGCGAGGCGTTGTGTGCACGCATGTCTACCCATCCCGCCGCCGGCGAGGATGGACTTTGTTTGTTCACCCACCTTACAAACATTCCTCAGGTATAGAAGCTTGTCGAGCGCCCGTCAAGGTCTCTCACACGCTTTTTCAGCGCCGGGGGGCGCTGTGAGCGGATTTTGAATAGATTGTGAATCCGATCACCGAGGGGGGCCGCCCGCGTGCTCTCCCTCTGCCCTGCGCCGGCCTTTGTGCGGGGCCACGGCATCGCTGCGCGCGTGGCAGAACCGCCATGCCCCGGGTCGGCGAACGATACGCCAGGCGTTGTTTCCGGGGAAGCGGTCGCCGCGCTAGCGCGGCAGCTCGACCGCGAAGCAATCCGTGCCGGTCGCCACCACGGTTTGCCCCGATGCAAACATGGCCGGAATCGGCTTTTTACAGTTTGCATCAGCATACAGCTTGAGCGGCCCACGGTTTACCATCACCAGGTCGCCAAAGCGTTGGCAGGTGTTGGGCGGGCAGCGCAAGAAGGCTTTTTGCGCCGGAGGTGTTGGCGGCAGGGCGACACTGCCGGGCGGCGGGGGGGGCTCTGCATGCGGGCTGTGGGCCGCTTCGGCCATGGGGGCGGCCTCCGGTGCCGGCTCGGCCGCGATGGCGCCCTGTGGCTCCGCTTCCACCGGCGCCGCCTCGGCCGGTGCGGGGACAGCCGCAGCCACCTCGCCCGTTGCAGCCACTGCATCCGCCAGGGGGGCCTCCGTGGGGGGGGCATCCACGGTTGCCGCGACCGGGGGCGCGACCACTTCTGCCGCTACAGCCTCGGGCTCCGCCCGGCCTGCCCCGTCAAAGAGGACAAAACCCAGCACCGCAGCGGCTATCAGCACGGCAGAGGACACAAGAATCCACAATGCACGTTCCTTTCTCGCCACCGGACGGGGAATGGGCCGCAGACCGCGCGTGGCACGTTGGGGCCGGTTCGTTCGGTAGGTGGCCGCCGCGGCGGCCGCGCGTGCTGCCCCCGGCACGTCGGTGACCCGATCGTCGGCCCAGTCGCTGATCATCGGCTCCATCGTGGACTGCCGACCGCTCCGCTCGTCCCAGGCCGGAGCCGGTGTCTTCGGCTCGTCGTCGTAGGGGATCGGCTCGAATTGGAAGCGCGAGGTGCCTCGTGCAGCACCGGGCGCGCTCGGGCTAGTCTCTTGGGCAGCCTGAACCTGCGGATCCCCCGGCAATCCTCCCACCGATTGTTGGTA
>JBEIQS010000376.1:0-3593 GCA_040376425.1 Alphaproteobacteria bacterium
CTTTGCGCCCCGCCTGGAGCGCCGGCCGCCTCATCCCATCTCTCCTCGCGCGGTCAGGCGCGGCTCCTCGGCCAGAACCCAGAGGCCCGAGCGGTTGGGAAACCAGCGACAACCTCCCTCTTCTACCACTTCGAGGCCGTCCGAAATGGTGGCGCCGGTGCAGGGATCCACAAAACGTACGGCGGCGATGTAGCGATTTTCGATGGGCCGGGCGGTCATGTGCTATTCACGGATAAGGTCATGCGCGTTGCGACAACCGGTGGAGGATCAGCACTTGCATCGCCAACTTTCACGACGCGCGCCACATAGCAGGCCGAGATGCGGTAGCTGGGATCCAGGGCATCCCAGATGCGCATGAGCGTCTCGATGGGAAGCTCCACAGGCAGCAGCTGCACCGCCTCGTTGGCGCCCCAGCCTCCCTGGGTGGTCAAGAGCGCGCCATCCAAAAGCGGCATGACATGAAGCTGGCGGAGTACCCAGGCAAAAACGGCATGTTCGGCCATGGCGCTGGAGGACCACACCGAAACCATCCAGTGTAATTCCAGGGAAACCACACCATCGGGCGGGGAGATTCCCGGGCGGATCATGCGGGCATGTTCGGAGTGGGTGACGCGGTAGAGGTAGAGGGTGACCGCGACATCCGACCCAGAAGGATCTTCAAAATTGGCAAGTTGGCCGCTGGAGATCACCCGGAAGGTGCAGGGGTGGAGCGTACGCAGCACGTCCGGATAGCTGGCCTGGAGGTACAGGCGCAGAGACTCTCCGACGGATTGAATGGCGAACAGGTTGGCCAACGGACCTTCTGGAGCGTTGCGAGCGAAGCACGTTGAGGGGAGGGGAGGTCAAGGGGGTCGGTCAAATTGTGTAGAGAGGGAGGGGGAGGGGGATAAGGGGAGTTTTTTCGATACCCGGAAAGGCGCGTGCGGCCCGAGCGCCGCAGGCGCCCTTCGGGGGCGGCAGGTTCCGATCAGTATAGGTGAACCAAAAGAGCAAAAAGTGGCCGGGGGGTGCTTTTTGAGCTGCGATTTTTGGTTGACATGTCAATAGGAATAACCGAAGATCACGACGCTGCGGCCTTTGTTGTTGTAGGTACCCTCGCCGAAGAGGAGGTCCACCTCCCCGTCGCCGTTGACGTCGCCGAGGATGGAGAGCCCGGTGCCACCGCTGACGCCCGACCCGGAACCCAGGTGGAAAGCATCTGCATCCACGGCGGAGCGGGTTCCCGCGAAGGGGCCGTAGAAGAGGTAGGCCTTTCCTGAATCGGGGCCGGCCTGTTCTTGGCCCCCAGCCCCTGCCCAGATGTCGGTGGCTCCATCCTGATCTACATCCCCCAGAGCGAAGCTACCGAAACCATCGTCTTCGGCCTCTCCCGTCAGGACTGCGTGGGCCAGGTCGCGAATGATCCCGCTCCGAATCGGCGAAGGAAGGTAGTAGGCCGCTCCGTTGCCGGTGGCACCTTCGGATGCGACGCTACTGGCGATCCAGAAGTCCTCCAAACCATCGCCATCGTCATCTCCAGAGCTACGGATGAAGGTGCCGATCTGCTGAAAATACTCTGACCCGACGAGTAGATCCTCGGCATCGAAGATGGAGTAGTCTCCTTGAAGTGGGCCATAGAAAATGCCAAGGCCGCCTTCGTGGTTGAGGGTCTGGCTCGGATCGCTGTGGCCGATGAAAGCATCCATCAGGCCATCTCCGTTGAGATCCCGGAGCATCGCTTGTCGTCCTACCTGCTGATCCTGTCCCTCGGGGCCGTGGAACGTGGTCACTGCTTCGGCGATGGTGTGATCGCCAGGTAGCGGACCGGGCAGGATGTAGGCTGCACCTGGAAAATAGTAATTTTCATCTGGGTGCAAAGGCGCCCCAATCAGCAGATCCGGTACGCCATCGCCGGTGAGATCACCCCAGTCGAAAGCACTCCCCGCCTGATCATATTGAGCCACCCCCCGAACCTGTGTGTGGGCCACCTCTTCCAGGTTGCGCACCCCTCGCTCGTTGACGCTTACGAAGGAAAGAAGGCCATGATCATCCGGATCAACCTCCCCTCCAACCAGCGAAAAATCCGAAGTTCCGTCGCCATTCACGTCACCGACAAAGGGCCAATTCGCCATACTTGCCGTTCCACGCACCTCCAGGTCGGCGTCGTTCTCCAGGATCATGTCCCCCCGGACCCCGCCAGCCACCATCCACACCCGTCCGCCACCATCGTAGGTCGCAGAAGAAACCAGGAACTCCCCCAGACCGTCCAAGTCCTGATCCCCCAAGGCTGTGGCAAATGCGCCGGTCTGCCCTGCGCCGTCGGTTTCCAACGACGCCCCTGTCACCATGTTGTCCTCCGGCCTGCACTCATTCGGCGTCCCGTCACAGTCATTGTCCGCCCCATCCCCGCAGATCTCCTCCTCTTCCGGGTTCACCGCACGGTCATTGTCGTCGCAGTCGCCCGCCTCGTCCGTCGCATCGCTGGGGCGCTCACAGGCCACGGACACCTGGGCGGGATCCCCAAAACCGTCCCCATCGGCATCGGCATACCAGGTGGTGGCATCCGTCGCACCGTCGTCGATGTTTCCCGAGCAGTCGTTGTCCTTTCCGTCGCAGATCTCAGGCCGATCCGGGGCCACGGCCGGGTCGAAATCGTTACAGTCGTCACAGCCCGGTACACCATCCTGGTCCCCGTCCAGATTGCCCGGCTGTCCGTCACAATTCATGTCGGTGGGGGTGGTGCAGGACTCTTCCGCGTCGGGATGGATGGTGGCATCGTCGTCGTTACAGTCGTCGCCGTTGTCGGCGAAGCCATTAGGCGAAACACATCCTTCTCGTGTGATCTCGGTGTTGCCATAGCCGTCGGCGTCCAGATCCTGGTACCATCGGCTGGTGTCGATGGCTTCCAGGTCGGTCGTGCCATCGCAGTCGTTGTCCTTGCCGTCACAGACCTCGTCTACTCCGGGGTGTACCTCGTTATTTTCGTCGTCGCAGTCGTTGTAGCCGGGGAAGCCGTCGTTGTCGTCGTCCGCAAACTCGGCGAGGTAGGCGTCGTATTGGGCGCGGTCGTAGAGGCAGCCGGTCATGAGGAGGAGGGCGAGCATGGGAGCCTCTTCAGAATTTGGTGGAGGTAACAGAATAAAGGGAACGGCACTGCCCAGAGCTGTAGCTAGGGCAGGAGATCTGGAGCAGAAAGGTGTCCTGCCACTTGTCGCCCAAAGCACCGGTCCACACAAGGGTACCACTGGTCGAGCGGCTCTGACCGGTAGTCGCCAGGCAGGATGGCTGAGTGTTGGGCCAGACCCCCGGTTGGCAGGTAGCGGCCGTCTCGGTCTTCTCGTCCCAGAGGTACAACTCGGCGGTGCAGCCGACAGGAAGGCTGTTGATCGTGAACCGAACATTGATGTTCACTACATCATTATCCTCCGCAAAATACACCCGATACCAGTCCTCCGTCTCCCCGTTGATCAGGTTCAAGCCGGTGGCGGTCACCGTCGTGCCGCCATTCAGCAGCTCAAAGGCCGTCGCCGGATCGTCGTTATCGACGGAATTGGTGAACTCGTAGGCGTCCTGCGCCGCATCCTGATCCTCAAGACCGTCGCAATCGCTGTCCA
>JBEIQS010000321.1:0-5092 GCA_040376425.1 Alphaproteobacteria bacterium
ACGATGGCGGCCTTTGCCCCTGCAACGTGCACTACTACAATGGCGACGCCTACATGTTCTGCACCTCGGCAGCCTCCTGGACGGCCGCGCGGGACTCCTGTGAGTTCTACGGCTACTACCTGGTTTCCATCAACGACAGTGCAGAAAACACCTTTGCCGTGGATACCGCCTATCGCTGGTACCGGGGCAAGTGGTGGACCGGCGGCAACGATGTCGCCAGCGAAGGGCGCTGGACCTGGCGCGGCGGCGACACCTGGAGCTACTCCAACTGGGGTCCTGGCGAACCCAACAATTCGGGGAACGAGGACTGTATGCAGCTCGGCCGCTACCTGGACTACACCTGGAACGACGAGCCCTGCGGCGACAGCTTCCGCTACGTTTGTGAGGCCAACTGAGGGGAAAGGTGGGGATAAGCCTGCTTTTCTCCACACCTGCACAGGCCGGTGCCGCCCGAGCGCGGCAGCGGCCTTCGGGGTGGCAAAGTTCCGCTGCCGCCACACTATCGGACCGATACATATCGGTGCGGCATAAAAAACAGCCCGACCATCACGGTCGGGCTGTTGCACTATCGGAGCGATATATTCCGCTCCGATATAACTATGCGGCGCTGTTTTTCGCCGCCTTTTCGTCTTCCAACCAGCGCTCTGCCTCGATGGCGGCCATACAGCCGGTGCCTGCGGCGCTGATCGCCTGGCGGTAGTAGTGGTCGGCGGCGTCGCCGCAGACAAAGACACCCGGGATCTTGGTGGCGGTCTTGCCGGGGATGGGCTTGAGGTAGCCCACCTCGTCGTGTTCCAGCCACGGGCGGAAGGCGGCGGTGTTGGGCTCGTGGCCGATGGCCAGGAAGAAGCCGGTGACCGGCAGCACCGAGCGGCTGCCGTCGCGGTTGTCCTCCACCAGAAGGCCCTCCACCTTCTCTGCGCCCAGCACATCGCGCACTTCGGTGTGCCAGTGCACCTGGATCTTCGGGTTCTCCAGCACCCGCTGCTGCATGGCCTTGCTGGCCCGAAGCTGGTTGCGGCGCACCAGCAGGTGGACCTTGGTCGCAAAGCGGGTGAGGAAGGTGGCCTCTTCCGCGGCGGTATCCCCGCCGCCCACCACCGCAATTTCCTGGCCCTTGTAGAAGAAGCCGTCGCAGGTGGCACAGGCGCTCACCCCGCCGCCGCTCTTCTGCAGCCGCTCCTCGTTGGGCAGTCCCAGGTACTTGGCCGAGGCGCCGGTGGCCACAATCAGGACGTCGCAGGTCAGCTCGCTGCCGTCGTCCAGCTTCAGGTGGAAGGGACGCTGGCTGAGATCGCAGCTTTCCACCAGAGCAAGGTGAAAGCGGGTGCCGAAGCGCTCGGCCTGAGCGCGGAAGCGATCCATCAGCTCGGGGCCCATCACACCGTCAGGAAAGCCAGGGTAGTTCTCCACATCGGTGGTGATGGTGAGCTGCCCACCGGGCTGGAGGCCGTCCAACACAAAGGGGTTCAGGTTGGCGCGGGCCGCATAGATCGCGGCGGTGAGGCCGGCAGGACCACTGCCGCAAATTACCACATGCTCGTGGGCCATTTTTTTGAAGCTCCAGATTGGGCCAGAGGCTTAACCCATTGCCGGGGGTGCGCCCTGGCCTGAGATCCGGTAGAAGAGGCTGTGCTGTCCGATCGACTCTTTTTGGAGCAGCAGGCCCGAGCCTGCGGCTTTTCCCGGATCCGCATCGCCCGGGCAGATGTGGCGCCGGACGCGGAGCGCTACGAAGCCTGGTTGGAAGCGGGCTATCACGGAGACATGGGCTACCTGGAGGGTACCCGTGAGCTGCGCTTGGATGCGCGGAAGTTCCTGGCGGGTGCCCGTTCGGTGGTGGTGCTCAGCATGGACTACGGCCAGCTCCCTCCCCCGGATCCCGGCGGTCTGACCGGCAAAGTGGCTTGCTACGCCTGGGGACGCGACTACCACAACCTCATCCTCCAGCGGCTCCGCCGCCTCCGCAAGAGCCTGGAGGCGGCGTGGAGCGGCCTGCGTGCCCGGGGCTCCGTGGACCTGCTGCCGGTTTACGAGCGCGCCTGGGCCAAGGCCGCGGGACTGGGTTGGATCGGGAAAAACTGCTGCGCGATCCTTCCCTCTGAGGGCTCCACCTTCTTCATCGCCACGCTGATGCTGGACCGCGAGCTGCCACCGGACCTGCCCATGGCCGACCACTGTGGGCGCTGTCGGCGCTGCCTGGATGGCTGCCCCACCGACGCATTCTTAGGGCCCGGCAGCCTGGATGCCCGGCGTTGTATCTCCTATCTCACCATTGAGCACCACGGGCCCATCCCCTTGGAGCTGCGTCCGAAGATGGGGCGCTGGCTGTTCGGCTGTGATGTCTGCCAGGAAGTCTGCCCGCATGTTCGCCTGGGGAAAAAGCAGCTCGAAGAGGATTTTTATCCCCGAAATGCCTACCTGCCCCTGGGCGCCATCCTCCAGGCCGGGGATCAGGCCCTGCTGGACTGCTTTGAGGGCAGCCCCATCCGCCGGGCCTGCCCGGAGCGGCTGCGGCGAAACGCCTGTGTGGTCCTGGGAAACATCGGCGACCCACGCGCAGTGCCCCTGTTGGAGCAGGTGGCCAAAAGTGCCAGCCCCCTGGTCCAGGAACACGCACACTGGGCCTTGGAGCGCTGTTCTTAGGCGTCCACCGTCGGCATGCGGGTGCCGATCAATCCCAGCACCACCTCCTCCACCCGGCGGGCGCGGCGCAAAGGATCATCCTCAGATAGAAACTGCTGGCGTTCCTCGCCCTCTTCCAGCACATGCGGAGCCAGTACCTCCGCCACCCGCTCGGCCGGAACCCGCGCCAGTCCCTCCGCCGCCGTGGCCTCTCCCGCCAACATCATCGCAAAGAGACCGCGCACACGCTCCCCGATGCGGCTCAGCTCCCGAGGATCAACGTCCCTATCCTCCAACAGCTCCGCCTCTGCCACCCGGTAGGGGGTAGTACTGTTGCGCTCCGCCAACAGCCGCACCCTGCCGACGGGCTGCACCAGAATGTTGAAGCGGCCATTGTCCAGCCGATGGTGCGCGCCGATCACGCCCACACTCGCGTAGGGATAGAGCGCAGGCGTACCCGCGATTTCCGACTCTTGATCCTTCCGAATCTGGGGGATACACAGAGGCTTCCCGCCCAGACAGTCTTCCACGAGCTGCCGATAGCGCGGCTCAAAAACGTGCAACGGCAGCACCGCCCCGGGCATCAGTACCACACCGGGCAGCGGAAACAGCCCCAGGTTCCTACAGGCTTCCGACAGGGTGTTTCGATCCATGATAGCTCCTGTATTCAGGGTAGACACGTTGAGGCTTCACGTCCAATTGCAAGGGGGAGAGCGCGTCGTCTCCCTTACGGACTTCGAGGAGGCGGTGCGCCAGGGGCTGATCCTCGCGGAAACCCCGATGCGGACGGGCCCCGAAGATCCCTGGCGTTGCGCCCGCGACTTTCCAATCTTTCATGCGACCATGGACAGCCCCGAGCTGCGCCTGCGCCGCGCCTGGGAGGCCCGCCGCGTACCGTGGATGACCGCCCTGATCGTGGGCCTCTGCATCCGTATGCACCTGTGGTTCTGGGGAACAACGGCGGGAGAGCATCTGTGGGGTTGGGGCACACGCTGGTGGCCTGCGGTGGCGGAAAAGGGAGAGTCGTGGCGCCTCTTGAGCTATGGCTTTCTCCATGCAAACGTTGCCCATATCACGATGAATCTTCTCTTCGTGGCCTATGCGGGCGTCGCTTTAGAGAATATGTTCGGATCCGGCGGATTGCTGTTACTTTTTGTTGCAGGCGTCTGGGGAGGGGGTCTTTTTTCGTCCCTCCTGGACCCCACCACCAAGGCCGTGGGCGCCTCTGCCGGAGACTTTGCGCTGCTGGGGGCCAGCGTGCTCTTTGGCTGGCGCCACGCGGACATCATACCCGCCCGCGCCAAGCCCGCTTTTGGTGCGGTCATCCTGCTTTTCACTCTACAGGCGCTCTTTGGGAGCCTGGGCGAAGAGGGCGTGGACTGGCAGGCACACCTGGGCGGCGCCATCTTCGGCGGGATCTTTGGAAGTCTACTCGTTCCCACAGCCCTTGCCCACGCGGAGCGTCGGAACCGGTGGGTACACGGCATCTTCTGGAGCCTGGTGGTGGCCAGCCTGGTGGGCCTGTGGGCGGCGGCACCCTCCGGCATGCGCTGGTCCAACATCACCGAGGGGGGAATCCAGACGGTGCGCCCGCTGTGGTGGGAGGTGGGCTGGACCCCCTACAGCGCGTCGGGCTGGGTGTCCCCTACCGGCGAGGGGTCATTGGTAGTTGAGACTACAGAACAGGATAAATACTGGTCCTTGGCGGAGGAAGAGACAGCCTTGCGGGAGCGCCTCCGGGAGCTGGACCCGGCAGCCACCCTGCACGCTCAGCCGGTGCCGAGCGCAGAGGCCGGCGTGCAGGCCGCCCGCCTCGACGGCAGCTACCAGTGGGAGGGGCAGTCCTGGACCCTGCAGGGCTGGATGGGGGTGCGGGGGGGCTACCGGTACCGGGTGCTGGCGGAGGGGGTGGACCCCAGCCTGGTGCAGCAGTTGGAGCAGCGGGTGATGGCGGATCTGCGCCTTCCCATCCCGGAAAAGCTGGCCAAGGCCCGGGAGGCCTGGCGGCCGGGCCTGCGACAGATCGGCCTGGAATTGGCCGCCGAGGAGCGCCGCTTTGGCAACCCCCTGGCAACCCTGACTGTGCTCCAAAGCCTTCTGCCCGAAGCGGTGAAGGACCGCCAGCTCGCCCGGGATCTGCTAGAGGAGCTGCTTCTTCTGGACCAGGGAGGCGACGATTGGGCGGAGGAGATTGCAGCCGCCTTCCCCGAGGATCGCAAAATCCAGCTTCGGGTCATCCGCCTGTTGCAGGCCCGCGGGTTGGCGGAGCCTGCGGCTGCACTGCTGGCGCCTGCCCTGCAGCGCTGGCCCGAGGACCGGGCGCTACAAGCGCTGGGTCCCCCTCCCCCGTCGGCAGACTGAGGACAAAGCAGCTCCCATTCTGGCCATCGCTGGCGACCCGAACCTGGGCACGGGTCACGCGGCACAGGTGCTTAACAATCGCGAGGCCCAGCCCGGTGCCGCACAC
>JBEIQS010000329.1:0-4883 GCA_040376425.1 Alphaproteobacteria bacterium
AGGCCGCGTAGCCGTCGCCGTCGAGGTCGCTGTAGCCGGTGGAGCCGTCGCAATTGTAGTCGTTGGGATCGAGGCAGTCCAATTCGACAGCGCCGGGGTTGTAGGCCGGATCGCTGTCGTCGCAGTCGCCGCTGAACCCGGAGTAGCCGGAGGGCATGGTGCAGGCGGCGGCGGTGACGGTGTCGTCGCCGTAGCCGTCCGCGTCGGCGTCCTGGTACCAGGTCAGCGCGTCGCTCGGGTTGTCATCGATGACGCCGTCGCAGTCGTTGTCGATGCCGTCGCAGATCTCCAGCGCCGCCGGGCTGACGATGGCGTTGCTGTCGTCGCAGTCGGTGTCGTCGGCGACCGCGCCCGCAGGCTGGAGGCAGGCGTAGACCGGCAGCGCCGCGTCGCCGTAGCCGTCGCCGTCCGCGTCGGTGTACCAGGTCGCCGGGTCGAGGCCGTCCTCGTCGACGGTGCCGTCGCAGTCGTTGTCGATGCCGTCGCAGTACTCAGGCGCGCCCGGGTTGGTCCCGGCGGCGGCGTCGTCGCAGTCGGTGTCGTCGGCGGTGGTGGACGCAGGCTGGGTACAGGAGGCGACCGCCCCCGCCGGGTCGCCGTAGCCGTCGCCGTCCACGTCGCGGTACCAGATCGCGGCGTCGGTCGCGTTGTCGTCGGGGACGCCGTCGCAGTCGTCGTCCACGCCGTTGCAGACCTCGGTGCCGCCGGGGTTGACGCTGGGCTCGCTGTCGTCGCACTCTTCGCAGGCCGCGTAGCCGTCGCCGTCGTTGTCGGCGTAGCCCACGCTCCCGTCACAGTTGTAGTCGTTGGGGTCGGCGCAGTTGTCTTCGGTGGCGCCCGGGTTGTAGGCGGCGTCGCTGTCGTCGCAGTCGTCGCTGTTGTCGCTGTAGCCCGTGGGGGTGGAGCAGGCGTCTTTGGTGCTGCTGGGGTCGCCGAAGCCGTCGTTGTCGCTGTCGGCGTAGAAGGGTGTGGTCACGCCCTCGTCTACGGTCCCGTCACAGTTGTTGTCGATGGTGTCGCAGACCTCGGTCGCATCCTTGTGGATGGCGGGGTTCTGCGGCGAGCAGTCCTCATCGTCGGGGGTTCCGTCCCGGTCCTGGTCGGAGGGGGCGTCGGGGCCGGTGTCGGTGTCTTTGGGGGTTCCGGGGCAGCCAATCAACAGAGAGAGTGAAAAAAGAACGAGGGTACGCATCAGGACCCCATATCCTGCGGGGAATCTTCGCAGATCTTTGACGACTTGCCACGGTCCAGCGACGATCTTTCTGATTTTTCCAGAGGGAAATGATGGAAAAAATCGAAGAAATATGCAACTCATCGGAAGATCCGAGGGGAGCCTGGAGCGGGGGGAGGAGGGGGCGGCGGGCACAGGCGCGGGCCCGGGGTCGGGGGACGGATGGTCTACGATTGCCAGTAGGAGGTGGATGGGTTACTTTCGAAGCATGTTGGTTGTACCAGTTGTTTCTGGGTTGGGAGAGCTGGAGACCCGCGTGATGCGCGCGGTCTGGACGGCGGGGCACGCGACGGTCCGCGAAGTCTGCGCGATGCTGGAAGGGGAGGCGGATCGGGCCTACACCACCATCATGACCACGATGGACCGCCTGCACCGGAAGGGGCTGCTCAGCCGCAGCAAAGAGGGGCTTTCCTGGCGCTACGCCCCCACGTTGACGTCGAAACAGTGGGAGGCGGCCCGGGCAGAGAGTCTGGCCGCAGACCTGCTTCGGGCCCACGGAGAAGCGGGGTTGGCGGCCTTTGTAGAGGTGGCGGCCGGGGTGGATGATGCCATGTTGGACCGTTTGGATGCGATGATCGCCGCCCGCCGGAGGCGGGAGTGATCGCCTTTCTATCCATGTTCCTTGGGGCCGCGGGTCTGGCCATCGCGGTGGGGTGGGGCCTGTCCGTGGTGGTTTTGGGTCTGTTGCCGGGGGTGGCACGGCTGCCTCTGAATGCCGCCCGCCGCTCCGAGCTGGTGGTGGCGCTTGCGGTGGTTCCTGCGGTTGTGGCGTTCCTTTTGGTGGTGGCGGTGGTCGCGCCGTCACTGCTTCATGTGGCGGGTGTGCTGCGGGATCATTGCAACATCCATGACCACCACCCCCACCTCTGTGCGGTCCACTACCCGGACACGCCGGCCTTTCTGGTCGGCTTGGGGGGCCTCCTTCTGGGGCTGACCCTGCTACGGGCCCTTTTCCTGGCGCGGGCAAAGGGGGCGGCGCGGCGTTGTGTGCGCGATCTGGAGGCCTTGACCCATCCAGAGCCCGGGTCGGACCTGAGAGTGGTGCCGTCCGACCGCCCGCTCTGTTTTGCGGTGGGGCTTTGGCGTCCGCGGGTGTTTATGTCACAGGGCCTGATGGACCGCCTGCCGAAGCCCATGGTGGCGATCCTGCTGGCCCATGAGCGCGCCCATCTTCGGCGCCGCGACCCTCTCCTTTTGTCGCTGCTTCCCTGGAGTGGCCTTCTGGGACTTCCGGGTAGCCAGGCGGCGGTGTTGGCGGCCTTTCGTGCCGCCGCCGAGGATGCCTGCGATGCGGCGGCAGCTCGGAGCTTCGGCGCGCTGAATGTCGCTTCTTCCCTGGTGGCAACGGCACGCCTGGTGGGGAGGGCGCCACCGATGGGGGCGCTGGGCTTTGGTGACGGCGACGTTGAGCGCCGCGTGCTGCGCCTTCTGGACGGTGGATCGGAGGATGTTCCGACCCGGGTGCTGCCCCTGGGGGTGGGCCTTGTGTTGGTCTCCGTCAGCGTCTGTGTGCTGCTTCACCAGGAGCTGCACCACGGGGTCGAAACGCTGCTTCATCTCCTGGGATAGGGGTGGCGCCCACCTACTATCAATAGTAGTAGGTAGTCCTGGAGTGCTCCATGCGCGTGCTTTTCCTCCCCCTTTTTCTGGTGGCGCTGGGCTGTGCCGGGCTGCCCACTGGTGGGCATGACCACGCAGAGCACGAGGCGGAGGAGGACCCCCGCCCGACCGAGACGGTGACGGTGTACGAGAATGGGCTGGAGCTATTCTTGGAGTACCCTGCCTTTGTCGTGGGCGCGGACTCTCCACAGGTGGCTCACTTCACCGATGCCCGCAACCCCGAGAATTTTGTGTGGGTCACCGAAGGCACGGTGACAGCCACGCTGAGCTATGCCGACGGGGGCACGGAGTCTTTTGTCGCCGAGAAATTGCTTCGGAATGGGATCTTCAAGCCGGTGGTGCGGCCCACCCGCGCCGGTGCGGCGACGCTCAGCTTCGTCCTGACCGGGCCGGTGTCGGGTTCCATTGTGGCGGGCGCGGTCCAGGTCTTTCCGACCGTGGAGGCTGCGGTTGCGGCGGCTCCGCCGGAGGAGTCCGGGGGGGAGACCACGGTGGGCTACCTGAAGGAGTCGCAGTGGAAGACGGTCTATGCAACGGCACCGGTGGAGCGTCGCAGTGTCCGTGGTTCGGTGGCGGCCACGGGGGAGCTGCTCCCGGTGGCGGGGCAGGCGGCGGAGCTGGTGGCTCCCTTTGCGGGGCGCCTGCTTTCGGGGGGGCGGGTGCCCCATGTGGGGATGGAGGTGGGGCGCGGCGAGCGCCTGGGCACGCTGGTCCCGCTGGCGGGGGAGGGAGATCTGGCCGCCCTGGAGCAGGAGCAGCGCGCCGCAGAGGCGGATCTTCCACGGGCGCAGGCTGCGGTGGTGCGTGCGGAGGCCCTGAGCCCGGCCGTGGTGGCGCAGAAGGAGAAGGAGGCCGCGGTGGCCGAGCTTGCCGCGGCGGAGGCGCGGCTGGTGGCCGCACAACGTCGTCTTTCGGCATGGCGGGGGTCTAGGGAGGGAACGGGCTTTCCCCTGATCTCGCCGGTGGCCGGAAGCCTGTCCTTCAGCGCGATTCGGCCGGGAGGGGTGGTTTCGGCGGGGGAGCGGCTGGCGGCGGTGGTCAATGGGGATCGTCTCTGGTTGGAGGCGCGGGTTTTTGAGGGCGATGTGCTCAAGGTGGTGGACAGCCCGGGGGCGATGTTCACGGTGCCCGGTCTGGACAGCCCGGTGGTGGTGGATGCGGCCCATGGGGCCACCCGGGTGGGGGTGGGAAACAGCATCGATCCGGTCAGCCGCACGATGCCGCTGATCTTTGAGCTGCCCAATCCGGGGAGCCTGCGGGTGGGCATGTACGCGAAAGTGGCGGTCTTTACGGCCGCCGCGGTGGACGCGCTGGTGGTGCCGTCACAGGCGGTGGTGGACGACAACGGCATCCCGGTGGTCTATGTGATGGAGGGCGGGGAGTCCTTCTTCAAACGTCGTGTTCTGCTGGGGCTGCGCGATGGTGACTGGCAGGAGCTGAAGGACGGGGTGGCCGAGGGGGAGCGTGTGGTCAGCCGGGGGGCCTACGAAGTCAAGCTATCGACCGCTGCCGGGGCCATCCCCGAGCACGGTCACCAACACTGAGGCATCGACCATGAACCTGCTCATCCAGTGGTCGATCCACAACCGCCTGTTGATCCTGGCCGCCGCGGTCCTGTTGATGGTGGGGGGAGCGGTGATCGCGGAGCGTCTGCCGGTGGATGTCTTTCCCGACATCACCGCGCCCACGGTCACCGTGATCACCGAGGCCCACGGTCTTGCCCCGGAAGAGGTGGAGACCCTGGTCACTTTTCCGATTGAAAGCTCGGTGAACGGCGCCACCGGGGTGCGCCGGGTGCGCTCTGCCTCGGGGGTGGGGATCTCCATCGTGTGGGTGGAGTTCGACTGGGGGACCGAGATCTATGGGGCCCGCCAGATCGTCAACGAGAAGCTGCAATTGGTGGCGCCTCAGCTTCCCCCCGACATGCCGCCGCCCACCATGGCGCCCATCTCCTCGGTGATGGGCGAGATCCTCTTTTATCTGTAGCCTGGGATACACCTGCGACCACCGAGGGGGCACTGGCCGAGCAGGC
>JBEIQS010000353.1:0-4335 GCA_040376425.1 Alphaproteobacteria bacterium
CCACGGCGATCACCCCGCGGGCGGGCTCCCCCGATAGTGTAAGTGTAATTAAGTTTGGCTGCTGGTCCTGTTCTTTCAGGCGCTGCCATGCCCCCGCCACATCCAGCTCGGGGTGGGCGCGAAGCTGGTCCTCCAGCTCGGTTGCGCGGGCGGCGGCTTCGGGGTGCGCGCCAAGCCAGCGACCGATGGCGGCTCGACGCCACCCATAACCCCAAAAACCAGGGTCCTCTTGAGCTTTTCCAGAGTTGACCGGCGGCGCCAGCTCGGCCTGCAACAGCCGCTCGGCAGCGGGATTCTGCGGGTCAAACCATGCGCAACCCAGGAGAAAAATCATCCTTCTTTCTCCGCTTCTTCCCGAAGTCCATACTCTTTCATCTTCAACTGAAGTCCCTTGCGGGAGATGCGGAGGCGACGTGCGGCGCGGGTGACATTGCCCGCCTCCAGATCCAGAATCTGCTGGATCTTCTTGCGTTCCAGGCGTGCCGTCTCCTTTTGGATCCAGTCCTTCAGGTCCACTTCCTCCACCGCCCCCACCTCTTCGGGGGCCGCCTGGAGGTCCGGAAGATCCACGTCCAGCTCCGGCCCTTCCGAGAGCAGCACGCTACGCTCCACGAGGTTCTCCAGCTCGCGGATGTTGCCGGGCCAGGGCCAGGTCATCAGGCGCTCCAGAGTGGCGCGGGGAACCTGGGTGATCTGTTTGCCCAGGCGCTCGTTGTAGCGGGCCAGGAAGTGCTCCACCAGCAGTGGAATATCGTCGGGACGCTCGCGCAGGGGCGGAAGGCGGATGGGAATCACATTCAGGCGATAGAACAGGTCTTCCCGGAAGCGTCCGGCCGCCGCCGCCGCCGCCAGATCCACGTTGGTTGCGGCCACCACCCGAACATCTACCGAGATCGGACGCAGACCGCCCACCCGCTCGATCTGCCGCTCCTGCAAGACCCGGAGCAGCTTCACCTGCATATCCCTGGGTAATTCGCCGACTTCATCCAAAAAGAGCGTGCCCCCGTCGGCCAGCTCGAACTTGCCGGGCTTGGAGGTGGCCGCACCGGTAAAAGCGCCCTTCTCGTAGCCGAAAAGCTCGCTTTCAAAGAGGTTCTCTGGAATGGCGCCGCAATTCACCGCGATAAAGGGACGATCGCGACGCGATGAAAGCTCGTGGACTGCACGGGCGGCCAGCTCTTTTCCTGTACCACTCTCTCCCACCAGAAGCACCGTTGTCGGCGAATCTGCTACTTTTTCCACCACCTGATAGACTTTCTGGATGGCCGGCGTGCGACCGATCATCTCCGCGCCCTTGCGCTTGCTCCACGCGGGATCATGAAGGTTGGACCTGCGCTTGGCCCGCTCGGTCCGAAGGGCCTTCTCCACTGCCGTGCGCACCTCGGCGATATCAAAGGGCTTGGAAATGAAGTCCTGGGCCCCCAGCTTCAGCGCCTCGATCGCCGCATCCATGGTGGCGTGGGCGGTGATGATGATCAAGGGCAGACCAGGATAGTTGCTGCGAACATGCTGGAGCAGCTCCAGCCCCCCGATGGACGGCATCTTCAGATCGCTGATCACCAGATGAAAATCCACCGCTGCAAGGCGGGAGATCGCGTCGGCGCCGTCGACCGCCACCTCCACGTCGTAGCCGTCCCGGGAAAGCTGTGCTTGCAGCACCTTTCGGATGGAAGGTTCGTCGTCCACCACCAGGATGTGCGATTGCATCCTACGCCACTAACCGATCTGCGGGAGAGGCTCCAGATCCCCTTGCCGTTCCGGGAGCGGTGCCATATGTTCAGTCCCGATGAAGAGCTTTCCGCTGAAGGTCGCCTCCACCAGCTTGGAGCTGCGGCCGGATCGCTGCCTGTGGTGGCCAGAGGCGCAGACCCTGGTTGCATCGGATTTACACTGGGGAAAGGTCCATACTTTTCAGGCTGCCGGGGTTGCGCTGCCGGTTGCCCTGGAAGTGCAGGACTTGATCCGGCTGGATCGCGCGCTGGAGCAGACCGGCGCACGACGCCTGCTGGTGTTGGGTGACTTGGTGCATAGTCGGCAGGGAATGACGCCTACCCTGCGCCAAACGATCCAGAAGTGGCGTCAAAGCCGTCCGGTCAGGCTGGTGTTGGTGCGCGGCAACCACGATCGGAGCGCGGGAAAGTTGCCGGAAGAGTGGGAGATCGAACAGGTGGAAAGCCTGGAAGAAGGCCCCTTCCGCTTTGTGCACGAAGCCTGCGAGGGGCCCGGCTACGGCTGGGCCGGCCACCTGCACCCTGCGTGCACCCTGCGGGGGCGGGGCGACCGCTTGCGGCTTCCCTGCTTTGTGGTCGGAAAAACGCAGGGGATTCTCCCGGCTTTTTCCGAATTCAGTGGCGGCGCTGCCCCGCCACGTGGGGCTAAACTGTACGCCGTGACCGGCGACCAGGTCATACCCGTAGCAGCGGCATAGGGAGAATTATGTTTCTTTTGTGTATACACGCGGGTTTTGGCGCCGATCTCGCGGAGCGTGCGGCCGAGCTGGAGCCCGCAGTGGCGAAGCTGCGGGGCTGGAGCTGGCAGGCACCGGTGGAAAAGGCCGGCGAAACCGTAGAGCAGCTCCGGCAGGCCCTGGCCGACGAAGAGGAGAACCCGCAGCAGCAGGCGATGCTGAAGCTCCTGGGCCTGATTCCAGCGGGCATGGATCTGAAAAAAACGGCGGAGGAGCTGCTTTCGGATCAGGTGGGGGGCTACTACGACCCCGAGGCACAGCGACTGGTGCTGGTGCAGCGGGAGGGCATGCAGAGCAACCTGATGTCGGATCTGTTGCTGGTACATGAGCTGGGGCATGCGCTGGATGATCAGTACTTCGATCTTGAAGCTTTTATGGAAGGCGGCAGGAGTCTTGACGAGTCAACGGCACGGCGGTCCATGGTGGAAGGCTCGGCCAGCGCCGTGATGATGGGCTGGATGCTCAAGGGCATTCAAACGGGCGAGTTCGGCATGAAAGAGCTGACCGAGGCCATGTCGGACGCGTCTCAGTTCGACGGCGCCACCCTGAAGCGTGCCCCCGCGTGGATGCGGGGGGAGCTGTTGGTGCCCTATGTGGGCGGCACGACATGGCTGTCACACAAAAAATCGATTATGGATCTGGCAGCGCAAGACTGGCTGGCGGAGCGGGTGCTCCAGGCAGCGGCGGACCCACCCCAGTCCACGGAGCAGATCCTTCATCCTGAAAAATACTGGGATCAGCGCGATCTTCCCGTCCAGGTAGTATTGACAGGTCAAGAGCAGCTCCCGCAGGACACCTTTGGGGAGCTGGCCTGTATGGCCCTGGTGGACCCCAAGGGCAAGTATCTGTCTCGCCTCAATTTTGTCAGTACCCCTACCCTTCCCGCCTGTAGTGGCTGGGGTGGGGACCGCTTCTACCTGGAGTCCGAGCAGCGGGGTCTGTGGATCAGCACATGGGAAAGTACGGCCGATCGGGATGAGTTTGCCAAGGCCCTTGGAAAGAAGTCGGCCCTCCGGCTCCCCTTGGGGCAGCGCAGTCTGGTGCTTTTCCCCGGCTACACCAAGGAGGAGGCCGAGCGGCGTTTCGCCGAGCTGCAGGTGGGAGCGACGGTGGGTGGGGCGGGGTGGGAGTTGTAAGGGGCGACCGTGGAATTGCGGTACTTTTCAGGATAGGCAGAGAAGATGCAGAAGCTACCCTATCTCTTCGTATCAGAATATGCCCATCCGGGGCAGGCTTTTGCCTTTGCTGACCGAGAAGAGGCGGTGCGGGCGCTCTACGATCCCATCGTGCAAGCGGGAAACCGGGTGGTGGCTGGCGGCGATGCCCCAACCCTCTCGTTTGTCGTACACGGACATATGGGTGCGGGGAAGTCCTCGGTTATCCTTCAGGTGTTAGGCTTGATCCGGCAAGAAATCCGCGACGCCACCTCACCATTGGGGGTGGGTCAGCGCAGTCTGGAGCTGAAGGACCTGACTCCAGTAGAGGAGCCACACCGTTGGTTGATCCTACACTTGAGCGGAAAGCGGGTTGGGAACCTGGAGGCGGCGACGGATCGGGTCCGTCAACACCTTCAAGAAGCAGGCTATCCAACCAGCCTTTCTCCGTTGGGAGATGTGATTCATGCGGAGCTGAACCAGCAGGTCGCCCCGCGCAGCGACGAAATCCGGTTGATTCCCCGCATTCTTGGGCGCGAGCAGCACCCCTTCAAGGCGCTGCAGGAAAAGGTGGCGAGTCTTGCGAAGACCATGGCTGAACTTCGGCTCTACGAAGGTGCTTGGCAGGTGGAGAAGTCCGGCACACAACGGACGGAAAATAAGGAAAAGTCGGCTGGCCTTTGGGCCTTCCCGAAAATTACTTGTCCAAACACC
>JBEIQS010000215.1:0-9692 GCA_040376425.1 Alphaproteobacteria bacterium
CGCGCTCCCACCCCTCCCGGGTACACCAGGACAGTACCCGCGCCACCAGCGTCGCCGTTTTTCCAGTTCCAGCGCCCGCTTCCAGCACCAGCGGCAGCACGAATTCGGTCTGCGCTTTCAGACGGGCCAGGGCATCGTCGGCCCGAAGCTGTTGCTCCCGCGTCGCGCTCATGTGCCCTCCTCGGCGCCGGTGCCCAGCCGCAGGCGCCACAGCGCCAGCCATGCGCGCTCCACGCCGGAGGCTGTGGGCACTTCCGACCATTGCTCGACCATTTTCTGCATCCTTCCGCGCAGGCCGGAGTCCCGCCGCGAGCAGGCTGCGGACACCTCGCAGAATCGGCAGCGGGAGGGCTCTACATTTTTGTTCGGCTCTACCAAACGAGGCAGGAGGCTGCCGCGATCCCAGGCCTCCAGGGTGGCCCGCAGGACGCGGTCCAGGGAGGCCGCCATGCTGCTGTCGGCCGCCGCTACCGGGTACTCGCGCAGCTCGGTTTCGATGGAGGGCCCGACAAAGAAGAACCTGCCTTCTGCCTCTGGGTTTCCGCGGGCAAGGGCATAGGCGATGGCCTGGAGCCGCTCCCCCCGTGCCACCTTTCCGGCCAGGTGCTTGCGGCGGGTCTGCTCTTTCACCGCATCGGAGATGGGGCGACCGGTCTTGTACTCAGTGACCTTGCCCGAGGCGTCCAGCCGATCGGCGACAAAGGGAATGCTGCGCGGTTTTCCTTGGTGATCCACCAGAGCCAGCTCGCCGGGCAGCTCCACCCCCAGCATGTCCACCGGACCACCCGACCAGTCGCGGCTTCGCACCACCTCCAGGGGATCCATCGCCTGGCGGGCAAGCACGGCAGCGAAGCCCTGGATGCCGATTCCACGGTTTCGAATCGTCTCTTCGGCCTCGGCCAGCGCGATCTGGTAGAGGCTGTCCGCGGCGGGCCAGCGGACGGAAACTGCCGTGGTGGCCCGGGCCATGGAGGGCGGGCTCTTCACGCCGGCCGCGGCAAAGGCGTCCCGGGCGATACGCTCCAGGCTGCGGTGGACCACGGTCCCCACCAGACTCCGCTCAAAAGCGGGCAGCGAAAGGGTGGGATCCGGTACGTCCTCCAGGCGCAGCACCCGCTGCAACAGCACCTGCCAGCCGCAGGCCGCGAGGTTCTCCACGACGGTGAGGTGCGGCGCATCATTGCGCGGATCGCCAGGATGTACCACCGCTCCCACAAAGCCCAGGTAGGGCCCGGAGCTGGCGTAGCGCGCCCAGCCCTCGGCGAGGCGCCGATCGGGGTCCAGCTCGTCCAGGACGACCCGGCGGGCTGCCGCGACGATGCCGGGGTGGCGGTGCCCCCCCGCCTCCAGCGCCAGGGCCAGCACATGTTCCAGGTGTTTCCTGGAGGAATGCACCGCCGCCAGCATGGCGTGCTCCAGGGGCGGACGGAGGCGAAGGCGCTCGTCGAGCTGGGTGGGGGCCACCCCGGGGATCACCGGTGCGATGTTCCACACCTCCACCTTACCCTGGGATCGGAGGCGATCCACCAGGGGGGAGGCGGATTTTTCCTTCCCATCGTCGTCAGACGCCTGCCATGTCAACATGACCTGCGCGGCACCGGCCAAGAGCGTGGCGAACAGATAGCGCTCAAACATAAAGCCCGCGCCCCGGCGGGGCAGCGACGGCAGCATGGGTGCCAGGACCGCACGCACCGGGTCTGGCAGCAACGGATCTTCACTCTTGGAAGCGGGAAAGACGTCCCGGTTCATGCCTATCAGGAAGAGGTGGGCAAAACTGCGCCCGCGGGCCTCGGTTGCCGAAAGAAGCTGGACTCCTCCCCCCTCCCCCCCCAGGGCATGACCCGGCAGCTCCTTCAGGCAGCGCCCCACCAACAACACAAACTCGTCCAGCGACAGCTCCAAGCCGGAGGGAATGCCGCGGCCCAGCTTGCGCAGCGCCTCCTGGAGCTGCGGGACGCCCGCAATTTCGGGAAGCCAGCCCAGATCCTCGTCGATCAACAGGCGCAATTGCTCCAGGTGCCCGCGCAGCGGCATCCCCGCCCCACGCTCCCGACTGGCGGCCTGCTGCCACTGCACGAGGCGGGTGGCAGCCATCGCCGCCACCTCCACCACCCGAGCCAGCCGGTCTCTCCCAAAATAGCGACGGGGAACCTTCGAATTTCCACCCGGTTGTGCGGGCTGCTGTTCCTCGTCCTCCGCCACCTCCTCCAAGTCCTCTCCCTCCGGCAGCTCCTCGCCGTGGGTCATTCCCCGACGCACCGGCAGGGGCAGAAAACCGTCGCGGGTCACCGCGTCCACGGAAATCGCCGCGATCTCCGCCAGGGTGGAGGCCCCCACTACCCGCAGGGCCACCCGGAGATCGTGCCGCAGGGGCTTGACGCGTCTACTGAACAAAATACCAGGACCAGGCGCCGCCGGGAGGCTGCCGAGGCAGGCCAGCCACCGGTCCACCGGCGTCTCGTCGCGGTGGTGTAGCAGGTCCAGCAGCGCTTTTCCGCGCCGAACCGACGCATCCGGCGGGCCCGGCTCCTCCACCCCCGACCAGGGCACCCCCAAGCGGCGTAGCTGCACCCGCAGCGGACTGACATAGGGCCCCAGGTTTCGTGCAACCACCGAGATTTCTTCGGGGGCGACGCCCTGATCCAGAAGCTGCCGGATGCGGAAGGCCACCTCCCTGGCCTCCGCCGACATGCCCGGTGCCTTCCCCAGAACCAGCGTCGGCAAGGGTATATTTTCGGGTAGACGCAGCACATGGCCGGGCACGGCGAGGCGCTCCAGCAGGGTCTGGGCCAGCTCATGCGAGGCATCGGTGCGCTCGGGCTCCCGGGGGTCGGGAGGATAGTCCAGGTAGATGCTGTTGTGGGGCGCACGCAGCAGGGCACTCAGCAGCGCCACGGCCACCCCGTGCTCTTCTACAAAACCGTAGAGAATCACCGGATGGGGCAATAGCTCGGGATCCTGCTCAAAAAGTTCCGCAGCACGCCGCAGCACCGCCGAAGGACGGGCCACCCCCTGCTCCTCCATCTCCGCAAGGCAGCCCAAGGCGACCCGGAGCACCGCGCGGGCACGGGCGTGGTGGGGCGGCCGAATCCGGCCTTGAAGCAGCGCATCGTCCAGGGACTCCCCGATGGGATCGGCGTCGAAAGGGCCGAGTCCGGCATCCAGCAGCTCGCGGACGCTGGTGGCGACGGCGGCATAGCCGTCCTCCAACATCGCCAGGGCACCCAGCTCCGCCTCCTCCTCGGCCACGCGGCGCACCAGCACATCAAACAGGGCTCCACCACCGGGCAGGCGCTCCCCTGCACGCTCCAGGAGCTCCTCTGCCAGCTTGTGGAGGGTCTGCACCTGAATGCCCAGCCGGGGGCCTCCTGAAGCCACCAGGCGGCGTCCAAGGTGCAGCCGCAAGGCCCCCGAGGGCACGACCACCCGCACCGCCTGCAGCGGCGAGCGGGCCGACAGCTCCGCCAGCAAGGCTGCCTCCAGCACCTGCGGTCCTGCACCGATCCGTACCACCGCCATCCCACCTCCCCTCACCCCGCCAGCCTATTCGATCCGTGCCTTATGCACAAGGGAGGGGTGCTTCACTGGATGAAGCACCTTCGGCGCCACTTTCCTGCGACCCGTGCGGGGGACTATTTCAGGTCTGCCGAGAAGCGACCGCCGGTGTAGGCGTCGAGCTGGGCGGTCAGCTCCTGAAGGCGCAGCTCGTTCTTGAGCTGCCCTTTGAGATCGCCGGGGTTCAGGAGCATTTCCACCTGGAGGCGACGGCGATCGAAGTAGACCCGGGTGACTTCCTCCAGGATCTTGTCGCGCAGCTTGACCACATCCTGCGCCTCGGAGATGACCCGGATGCGCTCGCTGCTCATCACCAGCTTGTCCAGGCGCCACTTGGCGCGCAGGTCCACGTCCCAGTCCACCCCGGAAGAGGTATCATCCGGTTGAAGCAGGGGATCGCCGGTGGGGTTGTTGGGATCAGTCAGGTAGACCGATCCGTCGTCATAGCCCTGACTGTAGCCGTAGCTGACCTGGAACTCGGGCAGCAGGTTGGCGCTCTTGGACGCCCGCATCCAGCCTTCCAGATAGCGGGGGTCGGTCTGGGAATATTCCAGCGCCATCTGCTGCACCGCGCGCACCTCGGGCTCGTCCTTGAAGCGGGCGAGCACCTGATCGGGGCTGGTGTAGTTGTCCGCGGCGTGGACGCCCCCCAGGAGAGCAATCAGAAGGATAAGCAGATTCATGGTTGTTCCTTAACAAGGGAGCGTCCGAACGCTCCATCCGTATAGATGTCCAGGCGCGCTTCCAGCTCCTGAATTTTCAGCTCGTGCCCGAGCTGGGCCTCCAGGGAGAGGTTCCGAATCGAGGTGCGTTCGGCAATCAAACGATTCCGGGTGATCCAGGCTTCTGCGACGACGGCGTACAGGTCACTCTGGTAGTCCTGCACGGCCTGCGCCACGTTGGCGGCGGCGGCCACCACCTGGCTCTGGTCGAAGATCTGATCCCCCACCACAAAAATCTCATCTCCCAGCTCATCGATGTCAACAACATTTCCGTTGGCATCGTACAGTTGTCCACCCGAGTCGTAGTAGTCCCCCGCCGCGTCCACACTGCCCGAGCCGCAGCCCCCCCAGCACAACACAGCGGAAGTCTGCCATTGTACGCCCCCACCCTCCTGAGTCTGCTCGTCAAACCAGGATGCGGTGCGTCCGGTGGACTCCCCCACCCGCATGTTCACGCTGAAGGTGGGCGAGATCAGAGCGGCCAGTTGGCGGCGCGCCAGCGACAGCGGCGCCACATCCAGGCCCTGACGTTGCCAGGCAAGGCTGATGGAATCGGAGAGTCCCAGTCCGGGAATCTCCCTTTTTTCTTTCTTTTGCTCCGTTGCGGGGCGGAGCGCCCAAAGGGAGGTGCCCGCGGTGATCACGGGCCCCTCTGGCGTCAAAACAAGGCTTTGGACTTTGGGTTCCGTCAACAGCCGCACTACCGGAAACCAACGGACGCCGCCATCGCCGGACTCCCAAACGCCGTCGTTGCCCCAGGCCAAGAGATGTGCGCCTGCAACCTGGGTGAGTCCGCGGAGGCCGGTCATGGGCTGGCGACCCGCCGCGTAGAAGCTGGCGCCGTCGTCATCGGTGCGCAGCAGGCTGGCGCCATTGGCCACCCAGAAGCCGCCTTCCCAGCCAGGATCCGGCAGGATGGCCTGGATGGTGGAGAAGCCAACGCCTCCCAGCTCCTCCCAGCTTGCCCCGTCGCGGGTGCGGAAGAGGCCCAGCTCTCCCCCGGCATAGAGTGCGCCGCCCACCTGAGCGAGGGTGGTGATGGAGCCACCGTCCGTGGCATCCTCAATATCATCCCAGGTTTTTCCGCCGTCAAAGGAGTAGAGCACCCCCGAGGAGGTTCCCGCCACCACCACCCCAGACAACAGGGTGGAAAAAATCAAGGTAGATGCCGGACGATCACTGACCTGCTGAAAGACCTCGCCGCCATCGCGGGAGCGCCAGATACCGTCCCCGCGCGCGACCAGCGCCTCTTGCGCGTTGAGCCAGACGGGGACACTGCGGTCCTCTGCGGCCGCACGCTGCACGCCGGCACGTCCGGCCCGGCTGATCGCCAGGGAAGCCGCCGTTTCGGTCGTGGCGCTCACGTCCACGCTGTCTTCAGAGCCGGAGACACTCTGGAGCTGGTCGTTCTGGAGCATCTGGGCATCTTCCAACATTTCTTCGTCGGAATTCAGCTCGGGCAGCTCTACGGCGGGGGGCTTTCCCTCCAGCACTTCTCGCCAGCTCTTGCCGCCATCGGTGGAGAGAAAGACGCCACCAAAGCCGTCTCCCACCAGCCAGCCCCCCTCCCCGATGGCCACCGCCGTCAAGGGCGCGATCGTGGGCAGCGGGGCTTGACGCGTCCAGACCCAACCTTCTGCGTAGGATGCAGGAGGGGCCGCCTGCTGGGCCATCGAGAGTGACGAGAGGAGGCCGAAGAACCACATCCACGACCATCTTACGCGACTACACTGCTCCGGTCAACCGGATTCGGCGTCCTTCGCCAAATGTTCACCTGCCCGTTGCCTTTTTCTTGGGCGGGGTGTAGCCCAGCTCCTTCAGCATCCGCGGGTTGCTGGTCCAACCCTCTTCCACCACCACAAAGAGCTCCAGTCGCACATGGCAGCCCAGGAGCGCTTCGATAGATTTCCGCGCCTCAATGCCGATCTGCTTGATCATGGCGCCGCCCTTGCCGATGACGATGGCCTTTTGGCCCACCTTCTCGACCAGGATCTTGGCGTGGATTTGCACCCGGCCAGCTTCACGAAGGCTCTCGTCAAAACGCTCGACCTCGACTGCGGTGGCGTAGGGCACTTCGTCGGAGGTGTGCTCCATCACGCGCTCGCGGATCAGCTCGGCGACCACAAAACGCTCGGTTGCGTCCGTGTAGATGTCGGTGGGATAGAGTGGCTCCCCTTCGGGAAGACGGCGGTACCAGGCGGCTTCCAGCTTGGCGATGCCTTCCTTGCTCTTGGCACTGACGGGGATCACCTCGCGGGGGGCAAAGGCGGCCATCACGGGAAGCAGCCAGTCTTTTTCTTTGACCACATCCACTTTGTTCAGCGCCACCAGGATGTCCGCCGGCAGCTTGTCGGCGATGGCCTGGAGGCTTTTATCCAGGATCGGCAAACCATTTTTGGCGGCCGCAACCAGAGGGACCGCGTCCACGATCCAGGTGGCAAAATCCACCTCTTCCAGCGCGGAGTCGGTGACGTGGACCATGGACTCGTTCAGCGGCGTCCAGGCTTCGTGAATACCTGGTGTATCCAGGATTACCGCCTGCAATTGCTCGGTGGAGTGAATGCCCACCACGCGGTTGCGGGTGGTTTGAGGGCGACTGGAGACGGCCGCAAGGCGCTCGCCCAAAAGGCAGTTGAGAATTGAGGACTTTCCCGCGTTGGGGCGTCCGACCAGGGCCACAGTTCCGACATGAAAACTCATGGGGCCGCTGGCTAACCGCTTTTTCCGGATCTGGCGCGCCCTTGCGGCGCGATGGCTTTCGGACCATGTTGCTGCATGGCCAACTTTGCAGTGCATATTGGCGGCGGGATCGTGGCGGGACTGTGTTCCACCGCCCTGTCGCTGCTGGTTTTCGACTTCAAAAATCCCTGGTTTGCTGCCACGGCGGGGGTGGCGGCTGTTGTGGGCTCGATGCTACCAGACATCGATCACGACGAGGCCATTCCGATCCGCGAGGTTTTTGGCGTGCTTGCGGCGGCGGTTCCAGCCATGGCCATGCCCTACCTGATGCGGGTCTACAGCCTCAGCACCGAGCAGGGCATCTGCTTTTTTTCCGCCACCTACCTGATGATCCGCTTCGTGGTCGCACCCATCTTCAAGGCCTTCACCGTCCACCGGGGCATCTTCCACTCGCTGCCCTTCATCGTCGCGGCGGGCCAGGCCCTCGCGCTGGGTCTGGTGGGCCTGAACCCGATGGAGCGCCTACTGATCGGAATTTCCCTGACTTTTGGGGCACTTGTACACCTGATCCTCGACGAAGTCTACGCTGTTGACTTCACCGGGCGTCGCCTCAAAAAGAGCTTTGGAACCGCGATCAAGCTTTGGTCTCCCGACCTTATTCCCACCATGCTCTGCTACGGAGCGCTGTTGGGCCTGACAGCGGCCTCAGTACTGCGCCTGGGGCCACTCTTGCAGCGGATTTTCTTCAAGTAGTTTCGAGATATGCCAAGCAAAGAAGCTGATCTACCTCACTTCTGATGCGGACTGCTCCAGCTCCTCGTTGAAGCTGACCCGTAGACGAATCAGCGGGGCGAAGGCCATCTTCCCCACTTCAAAAACCGGCTGGATCTGGGGACCGTTCAGGGTGGCGCGGACTTCTGCGCCCTCCAGATCGATCTCCGTTTCCGGGGGGTAGTACACCTCCGGCGGGGCGTCGGTGAGCACCAGGGTGGACGGCAAGAGCGTGCTGAGCAGCGCGGGAAGAAGCATCGGTACCTCCATCAAGACCGTGCTCTCTCCCCCGTTTTCCGATCAACCCTCAGCCAGATTCTCAGCAATTTCCGAGGCCGGGGCCACGGTCTCCACCGGCACCGGGGCCCGAAGGCGGGTTTCCCGCTTCAAAACGCGGGTAAAAGCCGGATCCAAGCCCAAAAGCCCGATCAGCTCGCGGGGCTTGGCGGTGCGGCCCTCGTCGGCCCGCGCCTCCAGCTCCAGCACGCCGTCCACCAGCTCCAGCCGCTCAATAAAGGGCTTCAGGTCGATGCGGCGGCTCTTGCCGTCTCGGATACGCTCCACCTCGATGCGCTCCGCCGCCAGCAGCTCCCCTACCCGCTCGGCCAGACCCGGCGTCGGCGGCGCAAAAATGGCGTAGCGGAAGCCTACCACCGTGCCCATGACCCCGGGCTCCCGCAGGCCCACCTCCACCACCTCCAGGGCCAGCATGTCCTTGGGCAGGGTGGCCTGAAGCCGGGCGAGCACCTCCGCAGGTTCTTCGCGGCGAACCAGGCTTAGATCCATCCAGTCGCCGAGAGACTCTTCGCCCACCGGCACCGCCGCAGAGAAGTTGACCTTGGGGTGGGCATGAAAGCCCTGGGAGTAGCCAACCGGAACTTTCGCCCGTCGGAGCGCGCGGATCCAGGTGTGCATATACTCCAGGTGCGACAAGAAGCGGGCATTCCCGGTGCGCCCGATGCGCAGCCGCAGCCGCTGCACCACCAGAGGCTCGACCGCCTCGGGTAGCGGCTTGCGCACCCAGGCTTTTTCCAGCTTGGCGCCTTCGATATTGTCGCGCAACATCGACGCGCACAGCGGACGCTGCACATCGATCACGCCGCAGCGGTGGCACTTGCTGTGCCGACAGTCCGGGGCATGTTTGAGCTGCATGGCCCGCTCCCAGTCCTCCTGAAACCACTTCTTCGGGATGTGGATGTCCAGGTTGTCCCAGGGCAATGCCTCGTCCGGCCGCCGCTCCCGCAGGGCGAAGGCCGTATCAAAGCCGGTGGCCGTGATCGCTTCGATCCAGGCCGCTTCATCGCAGTGCTCGCTCCAGGCATCAAAACGGGCACCCGCGTGAAAGGCGGCCTCCAGCAGGTCCCCCGCACGGCGATCCGAGCGGGATACCAGGCCCTCCAGAAAAGTCTCGAAGGGATTGTGGCGTCCGAACTTGATGGATCGGTTCTGCTTCAGTCGATCCAGCAGCAGGCGCTGCCGACGATCGGTCTCGGACTTACTGATCTGCTCCGCCCACTGAAAGGGCGTGAAGGGCTTGGGCACAAAGGTACTCACGCCGGTGTGCACCGATGCCTTGCGATTGAACTTACGCCCCTCTCTTACGACGCGATCGCAGAGATCAGCGATGGCGAAAAGGTCATCATCTCGCTCGGTTGGGAGGCCAATCATAAAGTAGAGCTTGACGTGATCCCAGCCCTTGGCGAAGGCGTCGGTCGCCATGGTGATCAGGTCTTCGTCGGGGATCCACTTGTTGATCACGGAGCGCAGGCGCGGCGAGGCGGCCTCTGGGGCAAAGGTGAGCCCGGTCCGCCGGGTGTCGGCCACCATGTCGGCCAGCTCCACGGAGAAGCTGTCCAGACGCAGCGAGGGCAGGCTGACGCTGACATGCTCGGCGCGGGCCCGTTCCACCGATTGTTCCACCAATTTTCGCACCTGCGAGTAGTCGCAGGTGGACAGCGACACCAG
>JBEIQS010000264.1:0-7168 GCA_040376425.1 Alphaproteobacteria bacterium
CGTAGGTGGTGGAGATGTAGACAGAGGCGGGCAGGGATGCAAGAATTTGGAAGGGATCATCGGGATCGGTACTGCGTTGGTGATCGGCCACCTGGTTCAGCAGTTTTCCCAACTTGGGGCTCTGCCCATCCAGCTCTGTGGGTAGCCAGTGCCGGTGCAGGGTGGCGGTCTGCTGCACAAGCTGGTCTTCGGCTTCCCGGATCATATTGTAGCGGGATTCTTTGACGGACAAAAACTGGGTGACGCGGGGCAGGTCGTCCCAGTCCGTGGGTGCAAGCGGGAAGTGGTGCTTTCGCGCCAGGGCGCGGGCGGCCGCGAAGGAGGTGCCACAGTGCCGCTCGTACAGCCCGGTGCCCAAGATGGGCACCAGTTTTCCCTCCCGCACCGGCTTCAGCAGGCGCTTCCAGACCTGCTCCCCTTTCCCGCCATCAAAGCCGGGGTTGTACCAAATCTTGCCGCCGGTCAGGCGCAAAAAGAGGGCGGGCATCCAGTGATCGGGTCGTCCCCGCACCGTTCCACGGGCGACGGCGAGGGCCCGGTCGATCTGCCCGTCTTTGAGCAGCTCCGTAAAAAAGACCGGCATCATGACTTCGATGCTGGCCATGCTGATCTGGCCCTGCATGGCGACCACGGCGGGCACCCCCGCGTCGGCCAGCCGCGCCGCGATGGTACTCTGGACGGTGCCACGCCCGGTGGCTTCCACTTCTGCTCCGTCTCCGGCACTCTGGCAGCTTGCCAGCACCACCAGCCGCGGGCCCTGCACCAGCTCGGCCATCCGCCCCGCCAGCTCGTCCCCACGGGTGGGCTTCATCTTGCCATCTTCCCCCTGCAAAAAGAGGGAGGGAATGCCGGTACTGCGCGCAAAAGCCCCGTGGCTGACCAGGTAGAGGATGTCCACGCCGTCGCGCAGGGCGGCCAGCAGGCTGTCCGCAGTGCAGGGGGCGCCGGCTCCCCCGAGGACCTGGGGTTGGAGCGAGCCCAGCGATGCCCGAATTCGCTTCTCCTCTCCTGCAAAATCCACGGGGGCGAGACGCACCCGGGCCAGATCTTCGGCCGGGGGCGCGGCGATGGCGATGAGCACCCGCAGCTCGGTCTGTGCGCGGAGCTGCACCGGCCGCCAGTCGGTGGAGACGATGAACCGGGAGATCAGGAAGCGCTCGGAAGTGGCCAGTGCAATGCCACTTTCGGGATGGCGCAGGCACTCCCAGCGCACGCTGTGCAGTTCCTGGGCGGTGGGGTCGATGCGCAGGGAGAAGCGGATCTGCCGGTTGCTGCTTTGTGCGGCGACTTCCACCTGCAGGAAGCGCTGTTTGATCGCTGCTTGCGAGAACAGTTGTGCGGCCAGGGCGCGCCCGTAGGCGTCGGGGTCCAGCAGCAGCTCGCGCAGGGCCGCCACATCCAACGCGGCGAGGTCGCGCACCGACGCCATCTGAGCCTGGCTGGCGGGGTCGTTGTGCGACAGCTCTACGCCGTAGACTTCGCCCTGCCGGAAAAGGCTGCACTCCAGCAGCAGGTAGGGGCTCACTCCCACTCCCAGGGCAGGGGGGTCTCGGTCTGGTGCTCCCGGTTGCGTCCCCAACACTCCACCTGACCATCGCTCTTCATGCCACAACTATGTTCCGATCCGGTAGCGATGGATACAAAGTTCCAGCCGGGAGCGGCGCTGGACTGGCCATCCAGGTCCATTCCCCAGCAGTGGCTGAGGCCGTCGGTGTCCAGGGCGCAGCTATGCCAGCCGCCGGCGCGGATGGCGCTGAGGGGCAGGCCGTCCAGCTCGGGGGGGAGTGTGGTCTGCTGGTAGCTGTCGTCGCCCCAGCAGTGGGCGTAGCCGTCCGCGTCGAGGCCGCACAGGTGGTGGTGGCCGCCGTCCAGGCTGACCAGGGGGGGCAGGTTCAGCGGCCGATAGAGGAGCCCCGAGCGGGGGGCGGGCAGTCCGTTCTGGGGTACCTCCAGGTTGCCCCAGCAGCGCACGGCCCCGGCGTCGCTGAGCGCGCAGGTGGCCTCCAAGGTGGCGGCGATGGCCGTGGTGTGTCCCAGGTCCTCGGGCACCTCGGTCTGGCCCTCGTCGGGGTCGCCCCAACAGGTGACGGTGCCGGCGTCGTCCAGACCGCAACTGTGCCGGTCTCCGGCGGCAAGCTGCACAAAGGAGCCTTGCAGGGGAGGCGAGGATTGGCCGCCGTCGTTGTCTCCGGTGCAGATCAGGCCCTCGCTGCATTGGGCGCAGAAGTGGCGTGGACCGGCGGCAAGGGCGGTGCAGTCGGTGGGCTCGGGCGACGTGCTCTGCCCCTCGCTGTTGTCGCCCCAGCACTCCACAGCGCCGTTGCCCCGCCGGCCGCAGGTGTGGTGGGCGCCGGCGCTGATTTCGGTGAAGGGCATGCCATTGGGGACGAGGAGCTGCTCCAGGCTGTTGTCGCCCCAGCAGGAGGCGGAGCCGTTCAACAGCAGGCCGCAGCCGTGAGATTCTCCGACGGTGATGGTGGTGAAGTGGAGGTTTTCGTCGGGGGAGGGGAGGCCATCCTTCCAGCAGGCCACGGTGCCGTCGCTGCGCAGGGCGCAGCCGCGGCTGATCTCCACAAATTCAGGATCGGGGCCCAGGGGGGAGGGATCGTCGGCAAAGAAGCAACTCAGGGTTCCAGCGTCGGTGATTCCGCAACCATCGGAGATCTGGGTGTATGCGGGTGCGAGGTGATCCCCCCGGGTCCCCCAGCAATACAGGGAGCCGTCGACCAGCAACCCGCAGGAGGCCAGCTCGTCGCCAAAGCCATAGTCCGGATCCAACGATTGAAAGCGTAGATCTTGGGGGGGGTCACACTCCAACTGGTTGAGGGTGCTGGGCCGCCGCCCCCAACAGGTCGCCAGGCCCTCTTCATCCAGTCCACAGGCGCATGAAGTACCTGCATAGATCGAGACGAACTGGCTGCCTTCCGGCGGGCTGGTCTGGCCATCGTCTCCGTAGCCCCAGCACCGCGCCACTCCTTGATCCAGTGCGCAGGTGAAGGCGCCTCCGGAGCTCAGCGCGGCAAAGCGCCAGCGCCAGGCGGCGGTGCGGTCTCCCCACAATTTGGGGGTTCCATCCAGCAGAGCGGCCGAAAAATCCGATCCTGCCTCCAGCCCTTCGGCATAGCGCTGCGCGGGGAGGGTGGTGACCACCCCGTACACATCTGTGCCCCAGCATTGGAGGGACGCGTCTGATTTTATACCGCAGGTGTGGAAAGGGCCTGTGTCAAAGCTGACAAAGCCGCTGTCGGACACGGCATCCTGACCGTAGTCAAGCCGGCCCCAGCAGTGGATTTGGCCCTGATCGCTCAGGGCGCAGGCGTGCTGTTCGGAGGCCCGGAGCTGGGTGAATGTGCCGGCGGGAGCGATCATCGGGCCCAAATCTCTGGCGTTGCCTCTGCAGTCGATAGCGCCGTCAGTCTGGAGCGCACACACAAAAGTGGTTACAGTGGCTATTTCTGTATAGGTGCGGGTAAGGCCCTCCGTGTAGGAGGCAAAATCACCCCAGCAGCTCAGGCTTCCGTTCTCCTGCAGGCCACAGCCCCCGACCAGAGAGAGGGCCAGCGCGGTGAAGGGGCCTGCGGGGATATCGGCGATGTCGGCCTCGTTTCCCCAACAAGTGGGGCTGCCTGCGGCATCCAATGCGCAGGTGTAGAAGCCGCCAGAGGCGATATCGGCGTAGTACTTGTTGGCGGGTGCCCCGGACACTTCCCCGCTTTCGTCGCGACCCCAACATTGGATGGAGCCATCCACGCGCGAGATCCCGCAGGTGTGCATGGCACCGGTCGCGAGCTTCTGCCAGCGACGTTCCGCCGGCGCTGTGGCCTGTCCGGCGTTGTCGGCACCCCAACAGGAGGCGCTCCCGTCGCTCCGCAGCGCACAGGCGTGGGCCGCTTGATCCACCGATTGTTCGGCCAGTCTATACTCAGCCTGCTCCACCCCCCCGACCGTAACGGTGGAGAAGGGGCATTGCAGACTGAAGAGCGGGTTGGAGTCGTCACAGTCCCCGCCCACGAAGGCCTCGTAGCCTGCTGGCGACTCGCAGGACCGCCGCATGTCGCTGCTCAGCCCGTAGCCGTCGTTGTCTTCGTCGTAGTACCATTGGGTGGAGCTGTTCTTCAGCGGATTTTTGTCATCACAGTCCCGGTTGTTGGACACAAACCCACCGGGCTGCACACAGGTGGCCCGGACGCCGTCCCCTGCGCCGTCCCCGTCGCCGTCGGCGTCCTGGTACCAGATCGGCCCGGGGACGCTGACATCGTTGTCGTCGCAGTCGCCACTCTCCCGGGTGTAGCCTTCCTCCAGCTCGCAGCCGAAGAGGGGCTGTCGGGCGTCCCCCCAGCCATCGCCGTCGAGGTCCAGATACATCAGCGGAACGACGGACGCATCTTCGTCGTTGCAGTCATCGGAATTGGGGACGTAGCGATCCCGATAGGTGCAACCCCCGTCGGCCGCCGCGTCGCCGTAGCCATCCCCGTCCGCATCCAGGTAGTAGTGCTGGCGATCCACGCCGTCACCGCAGAGGTCGTTTTCGCTGATCCAGAGCCCGCAGGCCATAAAAATAGAAAATAGGATCATCGGAAGGTCACCGCCAACCAGGTGGCCGCTCCCAGACCCACCAGACCACCGCCCACCCCGGTGATGAAGGCGGTGTTGTTCAACACCTGCAGGTTGCGAAGGGACTGCAGCTCTCCGGCATCCCAGCTCTCTGAGTCCAGCTCTTGACGTGTCAAGTCTGCCCCGAGGAAGCCGGTTCCGGAAAGGAGAATTCCGCCCAAAGCGATGTAGCCAAGCACAGGCCGGAGCTTGGGGTACTCGGGGATGGGGTCGCCGGGGTGTACATACACCGGGTGCTCGGCCCGCCCATTGCGGACGAGCTGGAACACATAGGGGCTGCCACGCCTGTACTCGCCCTGCCCCGGCACGCCGTCCACGACAATTCGGCCGGTGAGGGGCTGGGGGAGCCTGCGGTCGGGCAGCTCGATGGTTCGCTCCTCGGCCAGCCACGGCATGTTCTCCTCCCGCAGCTCCTGGTAGGGGGGAGGCCCGTTTCGCGCGGGACTACAACAGGCGGCGAGGTACTGTTCCGCGTCCACCCGCCCGGCCTGATGCCGCAGCAGCGCCTCCGCAAAGTGCAGGCGGTCCGCCGTGGTGGGGTCAATTTCGTCGGAAACGCAGGCCAGGGCCGCCTGTGCTTCGCGAAGGGAGGCTTCAAAATGGGGGAAGGCCCCGTCTGCGTAGGCAATAAAACACTGATCCAAGGTTCGGTTCAGGGCATCCAAGCTGGTGACGGCGCAGTCGGCCAGGGCGAGGGAGGAGATCAGCATCCACATCCCCCGCAACCTACCGCGGGCTGGATGAGAAGTAAATACGAGGCGCGTTTTTCGGGCATGGAGCGGGTTAGGGTAGGTCATGCACCCTTTGGACCCCTTCGGCTTCGGCCGCCCCGGTTTTGAACGACATGCCCGCCACTTCCGTCCGGAGGACGACCAGAAGCCCCTGGACGGGCTGGTGGTGGCGATCACCGGCGCCAACGGGGGGCTGGGGCTGGCCGCCACGGTGGCCCTGGCGGCGCGCGGGGCCACCGTGTTTATGTTATGCCGCGACCGACAGCGCGGCGAGGCGGCGCGGGCGCAGGTGCGGGGAGACGCGCGGGTGGTGGAGCTGGATGTGGCGCGGCGGGCAAGCCGGGAAGCGCTCGATCTTCCTGCTTTGGATGTGTTGGTGCACAACGCGGGGGCGCTGCACAACCGGCGCGAGGAGGTGGAGGGGCTGGAGAGCACGGTGGCCACCCACCTGATCGGGCCCTATCTGTTGAGTCGGCGCCTGCAGAGCCGGCACACCATCTGGGTGAGCAGCGGTGGTGGGCTCACGCAGAAGTTGGAGGTGGCGGCGACCTTTCAGCCGCCAGAGCCCTTCGACGGGGTGCGGGCCTATGCCCGCTGTAAGCGGGCGCAGCTTGTGGTGGCCCGTCGCCTGGGCCACAGCGCCATGCACCCCGGCTGGGCCGACACCAGTGGGGTTGCCACCAGCCTCCCCACCTTCCGCAGGTTGACGCAGAACATTCTGCGCAGCCCTGCCCAGGGTGCCGACACCATTGTGTGGCTGGCCGCCCGGCAACCCCCGCCGGTCGCCGCCTTCTGGTTCGATCGGGAGGTGGTTCCGGAAAACCCACTTCCGTGGACCCGAAGCTCCACCGGGGAGGAGGATCGTCTGATGGCGCGCTTGGAGGCGCTGTAGGCGACCATGGGCGGGGGGCTAAACCGGCACCGACGGGACTATCCTGCCGGCGGCGCCTCGTTTTCTTGGGGTGGAAACCAGTTTTTGACCGCGAGCGGCACATCCAAAAAGGGCGGGATCGGCTCCACATCCTCGTCCATCGCCACCATCCGCACGATGTAGCCGCGCTCGCTCCACTCCAGCACGGTGACGGTGCGCAGCTCGGGATCCACCTGCCAGTACCATGGAACGGCGGCGCGCTCATAGAGACCCCGCTTGGTCACGAGATCGGTGCGGCGGTTGGTAGGAGAGAGCACCTCGCAGACCCAGTCCGGGCGGGCTTCGATGGGGTACTCGCTGGGCGGAGCAGGCAGGCGCTCCTTGCGCCAGCCGACGATGTCGGGGCGGAGGATGGTATCCGCTGTAAAACGCACCGCGGTGTCGGTGGCAATCCACCAGCCGCCGGGCCCCCCGATCCCCCAGTCGTAGGGGCCGGTCAGACTGGCCCCGATGCCTGCCTGGGTGCGGCCATGGCGGAATCGTGGAAGCGCCTGAATCTCGACGACCCCCCCAATCAATTCCGCCTTCACATCCTCCCCCAACGCCAGCAGGTCTGCGAAGGTCGCCGCCCGTAGTGCCACAGACATCTCACCTCCCTGCAAAGGCTAACCGACCGCTGCCCGGCCTGCTATGCGGAGGCAGATTGCTGCGTTGCAGTATTCTGAACAGACCAACGCCGATTTTTGGCCTCAGTTTGGTCGGGCCAACGTGATCAAAAAGTCCCGCGCCCGCAGGCCCTACTTGACTTCGATGCAGCGCTCCAGGCGGGTGCTTTCCGTGGGAGCCCCCTCGATGACGCCGCTGTAGTTCAGGCGGAAGTAGACGTCGTAGATGCCCGCGTAGCTGCGAAGTTCGTAGGTGGGAGCGCCTTCAAAGGCGTAGCTGTAGGAGA
>JBEIQS010000159.1:0-13933 GCA_040376425.1 Alphaproteobacteria bacterium
ACCGGTACGTGGACAGGGCAGGCCTCGCTGCTGGACGTGGCCCCCACCCTGCTGGCTCTGGCCGGTCTACCCACCGAGGATCTGCCCGGCACCGACCTCCGGGGCGAACCCCCTCCCCGGCGGCTTTTATTGGCCAACACCCTCTACGATGCCGAGTTGGACGGTACGCTCCAGTGGCCCCTGAAGTATGTTCGTAGTCTGGACTACAATATGCAGCGCATGGTCGATCTGTCGGTAGATCCACGGGAAGAGCGGGATCTATGTGGGGAGCGGGCGGGGGACTGCGCGCGGGAGGCGGAGTGGCTACAGCAGCGTGCTGCGGAGCTGGGGGAGACCCCCGAGGGCCAGGTCGATGCCGCCGTGCGGGCGCTGGGCTATCGGGAGTGACAGCGTTGCCGTGCAGCGGTTATGTCGCCTGCCCTTGGAGTTGAAATGGACGCTACCATGACCGCATATACCGTGACCACTTTCCTGGTGATGGCCCATCGCGCCGGCTTTGCCGTGGAGTCGCCTGCCTTTGTAGGACTGGCCGAACGGATTGGCGGCGACGGCAGCGGCGAGGAGCTGGGCCAGGAGCTGGTGGCCGTGGTGAAGGGCTTTCTTGGGGATGGAAGCCCGGACGCAGTGATTGCGGGCCTGAAGACGCTGCTGGGCGCGGCCGTGGTGGCGGACGCCAATTTCGGTGACCACCGCGACGCCCGCCTGGCGGGCATCCGTCGTACCCTCTTCGGTCACTCCACCCCCTGGCTGGCCTGGGTGCTGGAGCGCTCCCCCGAGGGAACCCTCCATTCGACCTGCCTTCTGGTCGAAGACTTCGCCGACAAGGTGGTGGTGATGGATCCCAACCCCTTCAACGACATCGACGAGTCCCGCCGCTACTCGATCTCCGAGTTCCTGGCGATCTGGGAGCTTGCCGGCTGTAGAAGTCTCTCTCTGCACTAGTCTCGAAGCTGGGGCAGGAGTGCGAGCGTGCGCGCGGCCGCTTCCTCTACCTCGGCTTCGGTGGTCCCGGTACCGAGCGAAAAACGGACTGCACTCCCCGCGAAGCCCATGGCCTTCAGGACCGAGGAAGGCTCCGGCGATCCCGACGCACAGGCCGAGCCGGCAGAGATACCCACCCCCGCCATGTCCAGGGCGACGACCAGATCCTGTGCTTCCACCCCCGGAAAGTGGATGCATAGTGTGTTGGGCAAACGCGGCGCTCCCGCGCCCGCGACCCTCCCTCCCGCATCCACCAGCACTGCCTCCAGGCGATCCCTCAGGTCGCCAACCATGGGCGTGGCCGCCTCCATCGCTGCGCCAAAGCCCACAATTCCCATCACATTGTGGGTGCCCGCGCGCCGTGCCCGCTCCTGCGGGCCCCCCCGAACCAGCGCTTCCGGCACCTCCCCCCGACAGAGCAGCGCCCCCACACCCTGTGGTCCGCCCACCTTGTGCGAGGAAATCGTAAGGTAGTCCGCCTGGATCTCCACAGGCACCTTGCCGGGGCCCTGTGCCGCATCCACATGCAGCGCCAAGCCACGTGCCCTGCACCAGGCCAGCCAGACCTCTACCGGCTGTATCACGCCGGTCTCGTTGTTGGCCAGCATCACCGAAACGCCCGTGATTCCTGGCAATTCTTCGCCGGGCCAGCACCGCCCTTGAGCATCGACCGGCAGCACCCGGGCGGCCCGGCTGCGCACCGAGGGGTGCTCGACCGCACTCACCGCCCAGCGCCCCTGGCTCAGCAGCCAGTTGTTGGCTTCCGAGGCTCCACTGGTAAAAAACACCTGTGCGGGCCGGGCGCCGACCGCCGCCGCCACCTGCCCGCGTGCCCGGTCCACCGCTGCTGCCGCGTCGCGACCCCAGCGGTGCATGGACATCGGATTGGCGGGGAGATCCACCCAGACCGCCATCGCTTTCCAAGCCTCTGCGCGCAGCGGCGTGGTGGCGTTGTGATCCAGGTAGATCATGGAATGGTCGGGCGGACCACCGTGGAGGGATCCCCTCCCTCCCGCGTGACCTTCAGCGACTCTTCGATGTACTGGCAGATGGCCTTCAGCTCAGTTGTGTTGGCAGCGCCCTGCAGACGCTGCAGAAGTACCTCTTCCTTCGCCAGGACTTCGTCCAGCTTGAGCTGGTCGTCGTTCAGGTCCACCAGATCCGCCATCTCGCTACCCCGGGCGCGGATATCTTTGGAGAGCTGGGGGTCCCCCACCTCTACCAGCCTGGATGCCTGGCCCCACCAAGAGCCCACTTGAGCGTTGTACTTGTTGAATGGCCTCTTCAGGCGGGCTTCCAGAGCAATCTCGGCAGGGTTGGGTGGGCGAAGGGTGCCGGGCGGCGGGGGCGTGGTGGGCCCGGAGACCCCCCGCTTGCCTTCGGTGGGCGGCCGCAGCGAGGTGTAGTTGGAGTTCTCCGACGTGGTGGTCTTGGTCCCCTGGGGGGCCGCCACCGTTGCCGGGGAGGGTAGTTTGGGATCAACCGCCTTGGGAGCCATCAACAGATAGGCCGCAACGGCCGCCACCACCAATGCCACCAGTCCAACAATCACCTTTTTCATCCGCTACTCCAGGTTCCGGTACAGACCCACCACGACGGTACGGTCATCCCCGCCCATGTTCGCGGTCATACCAACCTTTGGCTGATTTGGCACCTGATAGCCGCCACACAGGCCCTTCATCTGCCGGAAAATCTCCAGGGGCTGCTTCACCCCGGTTGCCCCAACGGGGTGCCCGAAGCCTACCAGACCGCCGCCGGTGTTCACCGGCAGACGCCCCGTGATGTCGGTGATACCGTCGCGGAGAAGCGCCGCGCCTTGGCCGGGATCGGCGAAGCCCAGGGCCTCGTACATCATCAGCTCGGTCACGGTGAAGCAGTCGTGCACTTCGGCGATGTTCACTGCGCCGGCGGTCAAGCCGGTGGCGGCATAGGCCTTCAGCGCGGCATTCTTCACGGTGGAAAGCTCCGTGGGATCGCCGTCCACGTAGAGCGACGACACCGAGTGGCCCAGTCCCAACACCTCGATGGCATCGGACTCACGCTTGCCCATGGCGCGCAGGCCGGCTTCACTCACCAGGATGAGCGCGGAGGCGCCGTCGCTGACCTGGGAGCAGTCGGACATACGGATGTAGGGAGCATATTCCGCATTCTGCAGGAAGCAGGGGTTCTTTTCGCTTGCGGCGGCAGCGGTGGACAGGTCCATCCTGCGCGTGCGCATGTGGGCCAGGGGGTTTCTATTGGCGTTGGCATAGGCCTTTACCGCCGCACGACCGATATCCTCGCCCGTGACACCATAGCGCTCCTGGTAGTACTTGGAGCGGCGCCCGAACAGCGCGGGGAAGGTGAAATCGTCGATACTGCGCTGGCGTTTGTAGTCGGCGGCGCGTGCCAGATAGTCAGCACCTACGCGGGCACTTTCGGAGGTCTGCATCTCCACACCGGCGACCAGGATCGAGTCGACCCCCGCGCGAATCGCGTCCACCGCACAGGCCAGGGCCAAGCCGCCGGAGGCACAGGCCCCTTCGGTGCGGGTCATGGGCTTGTTGGCCAGTGCGGGGTGCGAGCCGGCCAGCGCCGCGCCCAGGTGACCCTGCTTGGAGAACAGCTCGCCCACAAAATTGCCCACATAGCCGCGCTCGATCTGCTCGGGATCTGCGCCGGTCGCCGCGAAGGCATCCACGACGGCCTTGGCGAGCAGATCCTCCAAGCTGGGGTTTTCACGCTTCCCGAATTCCGGATGGTTCTTCCAGATGAAATCGGGATGGCCCTTGCCGATGTAGGGAGTGTGAGCACCCCCAATGATGAAGACGCGACGCGACATGGTTGCTCCAGAAGGTCGCCCTCATAACACGGGTCCCGGGTTATTGCAATGCAGCATTTTTTTGCTGCACAGCAGCGTCAGCCGGAGGGCGGGAGGAGGCCACGACAGGCGGACTCCAGATGGGCGGCATCGGTGGCGAAGCGCGAATATTCCGGGTGGTCCGGCCCCATCAGCTCGCAGCAGAGTCGGGCTGCCCGCCCGCGAAGCAGTGGCTGCGATCCCGCCTGCGCCCAGGCCGCCTTCGCCAGACGCAGTCTGCGGCCCAATCCCGCCACCAAGTTGGCCTCCCAATACATCCGCCAAGCGACGGCACGTGGAATGGACCGGCCCATACGCTGCGCCAGCCGGAGCAGGGCGGCGCGACGCTCCGGCAGGTCTCCCAGCACCTGAATCACCTGCTCCACCGCCCAGATCAGCGGCCAGGTCAGCATGGTCCCCGCAAGGAGCTGCTCCAGGGCCAGCTCCGCATGCCGCCGCGCGGGGGCGGGGCTGCGCTGCTCCTTCAAGGCGCCCGCCACCGCAGCCAGGGCCAGGATGCGGTCCATCCGCGGCATGGGGCGAAGCAGGCGTTGCTCCAGCTCATCCACCTCTTCCAGCTCCGGCCCACCGGCCAATTGGTCGCAGCCCAGACGCACGACCAGACTCAAGGGCTCCAACAGGACGATGCTGCTCTCCGGAAGGTAGTCCAGCGCTTCCAACCGACCGGATGCCTCGGCGGGCTGTCCCTGCAGCAGACAGTCCAGGGCCGAGTGAACGCGGGCCGCCCCGAGCAGCAACGGGTCATCCGCCGCGAGCGTGATCACGTGGTTCAGCAGGTCCAACCCGCCTTCACCGGTGGCCAGCGCGGCTTGGGCCAGCCAGAAGTGGGTCTTGCTGGCCACCTTCAGGTCGGAGAGGGACTGCCCCAGCGCCAGACGACGCTGGGTCTTCAGGGGGCCCGCCCAGCCGGTTTGTGCCCAGATCTGGCTCAACATGGCCCGCGCCAGCGCATCTGCCTCCGGACTGGTGGCCAGGTCCAGCGCGCAAAGGCTGTGTCGCCACAGTCCTGTCCGGTCAAGCTCCAGCCAGGCCAGCTCGGCCAGGGACAGGTGGATGCCAGAGAGGTCGACCCCGACCGGAGCGGCAGCGGCAGAGCGGCTGGGAGCCAGAGCCCGGAGCCCGCCGCGAAGCAGGCGCATCCAGTGGTCACGTTGCTCGCCGCGCAGGTGCAGCGCGCTGCTCAGGTGGGTATGGGCGCGCGTTGGATCCCGCATACGCAGCGCGATGTTGCCCAATTGCAGGTGCATACGCGCCTGGTCGGAGGCCCGAGCCGCCAGGGTCAGCGCATCCCCGAAAAAGGACTGGGCCTCGGCAAGTGCCTGGGCTTCCAGCGCGTGCAGGCCCGCGCGCTCCATCCACAGCATGGCGCGCGCAGGATCTTGTGCCCTGGACCAATGGTGGGCCAGGAGGGTGTAGAGGCCAGGATCTCCCTCCGCAGTCACCGACTCCATCCACTCTGCTGCGCGCTGGTGGTAGCGCCTGCGTGCGGCGAACAGGAGCTGGTTGTAGGCCACATCCTGCACAATGGCGTGACGGAAGGAGTAGATGGGCTCGGGCACCACCGAGTCCAAGGCCAGCAGGTTGCTGTGGAGTAGTTCTTCTAAGAGATGCGAGACCTTAGCGTGCGGAAGTTCAAGTAGATGCTCAAGGGATGCGAGGCGGAAATAGCGCCCCAGCACCGTGGCCACCTGGAGCACCTGCTGCGCGCCCGGGCTCAGGGCATCGATGCGGGCGGTGGTCATCCCCTCGACTGAGGAGGGAAAGGCGATGCGCTGGAGCGCGTGCGGGTCCAGGAGCAGGCACTCCCCGTCCTCGATGGCGACCACTCCTTCGTCGCGGAGGGCGTCTGCCAGCTCCTCGGTGAAAAAGGGCTGCCCTTCCGCGCGGGACCACACAAAATCGCGCACCTGCGGCGGAATTTCGCCTACGCTCAGGCGCCGGCAGACCAGCGCCTCGGACTCGGACTGGGAGAGGTTGCCCAGCCGCAGGATCTTCCAGTTCTTCCACCCCTCTGTGCGGCTGTCCGGCGTGCCGCACAGGAGCAGCCCAAGGCCGGGGATGCGCTCGCTCGCTGAGCGGACCAGCTCCAGGGAGCTGGCGTCGATCCAGGTGGCATCGTCAATGGCGACCAGCAGGGGCGGCAGGCCGGCGGGACGTCGCAAAAGGGAGTAGATACGGTCCTGCGGAGTACCATCGGAAAAGGGAGTAAGGGTGCGGCGCTCCATGGATCCGCTCTCCATGGGGGGCATGGTCCGTCGTCCCTCCGAGCGGCCCATCTCACCCTCCAGGAGGTACCGCGGGTCCCGACGCTCCGCGTCCTTGGCATAGCGGGGATCCGCGTCTACCAACGAACGCCAGAGCGAACGCCATGTAGCCAAAGGGGTAGCTTGTTCCAGGGCCGATGCAGAGCCGGTCACCACATGAATCCCCTGCTGGCGCAGCTCCTCCACCATGTCCGCCAACAGCACGGACTTCCCGATGCCCGGCTCGCCGTCCATCCGCAGATGGGGTGCCGTGCCGCCGGCTTTCCAGGCCTCCACACTGCGGCGGAGAAGCTCCCGTTCGGCATCGCGGCCGATGATCTCCCGCCGCTGCCGGGCCCGGCGTTCGGAGCGTCCCGGCACATAGACCGGCACGGGGGCGTCGCGTCCCTTCACCGTCAGCACCCCCGCAGCCTCAAATCGCACACCCTGCCCGCCCCGGATACTCTTGACGGTGGCGGCATCACATAGGATGCGCCCACCACCAGACGTCATCAAGCGCGAAGCGAGGTTCATGGCCGTGCCAATGCAGTCGTAGTGGCGACGTTGTTCGCTCCCGTAGGCGCCGCAGAACAGGCGCCCGGTTGCGATGCCCACCGCTCCATGCGCGCCCAGCTCCTCCAGTACCTCCCGCGCCCGGAGCCCCGCGTGAACGGCCCGCGCCGCGTCGTCCTCGTGGGCGAGAAGAGGAACCCCAAAGGCGAGAACCAACGTGGTTCCTTTCTCGTCGTGCAGGAGCTGGCTTACATGGCCACCCTGCTGGCGGTTGACCTCCAATAGGGCCACCACCACATCCTGGAGCCGGTCTTCGGGCACCGCGGCAAGGCTGACAAAGACCGCGGTGACCGTGCGGAACTCGCCGTGCCGTGGCGGCAGCCCGGCGTCCAGGCGACGCGCGACAACCGGGGCGACATAGGCGCGAAGCATGTCTCCCGGGCCCACGTAGCTTCGGGGCAAAGCCACCTTGATGGGCGGCTCAAGCTCACCCTCCACAGCGGATAAAAGCCGACCATGCGCAAAGTCAGTCCCGACGATGCGCTGAGGCTGCAGGAGCACCACCTCGGGCGCCACACAGATCTGGCCGGGCTGCGCATGGGCCAGGCTGCGCCCAAGCTGCTCGAGCACGCCGCCGCGCAGCATGGTGAGGCGACGATCGGGAGTTCCAAGCTCCCACGCATCAAAACCACCGGCCCCCACCGAAACACGCTGGCGTAGCCGCTCCCCCTCTCCAAAGTCGGCGGCATCGACCGCGGCCATGAGGTCCAGGGCACAGCGAGAGGCGTGAAGCGCCATTTCAGAGGGATCGCCGGGCCAAATCGCCAACATGGCGTCGCCGACAAAGGCTGCGACATCCCCGCGGTGAGCGTAGCAGGTCTGGATCAGCAGGCCGAAGTAGGTGTCCAGAAGCCGGGAGAGGCGCTCGGCACCGCCGGCCACGCCGTTGCGTCCCATCGCATCGGTCATGGTGGTGAAACCGGCGATATCCACGAAGATGGCAGCACCCGACATCTCTCTTCGTAGCGGAGGAACCCTGTGGGGAGTGTCGGAGATGTTACGACGAACCCACCGCGGCAAAAAGCTTGCCAGCGTGTCCAAAGACACCGCGGACCGACTCATGGCGCCCACGCCTGGTCAGCGCCGTGCCGCCCGGCCATGGCGCGCACGCAGTCCCACACCGCCACGGCGTAGCTTTGTCCGTCTGGAAAGTTGAGTGGGTTCGGCGACGTTGCGATCTCCAGTCCTGCCTTTCTACCGCCAAACACCAGCAATCGTCCAGAAGGTAGGGTGTTCTCGGTCTCCCAAACACATGCTGGAACCACGGGAATCTTGCGATTCCAAGCCTCGGCGATCAGGCGCAGATACACCCTCTCTGCCAGCGCGCCGTTTCTGGTGCGGGTGCCCTCGGGGAAAACATGAATGTTTGCATTTCGAGACATCATCGACGTAGCTTCGGTCACGACGTTGGCGCGTGATTCCCGGTCCCGCCGATCAAAAAAGATCGCGCCGGCAATTCTCCCCCCTTGGCCAAGGAAGGGAATCCAGCCGATCTCGCGCTTGCTGATGCCGATGGAATCGGTGGCCCACACCAGCAGCAGGACGTCCAGCCAGGAGCGGTGGTTGCAGACCACCAGGTAGCCCCGTCGTGACGGTAGGTTGCTTCTGCCTATCACTTCCGGTCGAGCAAAGAGGACAAGATGAATACAGGCCCAGCCGAACGCCCGCGCGATGGGAGAGGCGTACTGCTCACGCTCCCCGCGCCGCAGCAGGCCCAATGGCAGCAGCAGCAGCGTGCTCACAAACGCGAAAAAGCCTGCCGAAAGGACCGCATAGAGGGTGTGGGGATAGGCAAGGAGGGTGCGGATGGGCGTCAGGCTCTGGCCTCAGTGTAGCACAGCGCCTTTCGCCTTCCGCACGGTTGGTGCCCTTCGCCACGGAAAGCCCGCTGCGGACCGGTTATAGAGGGGTGAGAGGAAGGGTCATGTTTGAAGCGGAAGAGATCAAGCGCCTGATCGAAGAGGCGCTTCCCGGAGCGGTAGCACATGTCGTGGATGATGCGGGAGATCACGAGCACTTTTCTGCAGAGGTGGTGTCCCCCACCTTCGTCGGGAAAGGTCTGGTTTTCCAGCACCAGCAGGTCTACAAAGCGCTGGGCGGTCGAATGGGCCGCGAGATTCATGCCCTGGCCCTCAAAACATTTACGCCCGACCAGTGGGCCGCGAAGGAGAAGAAATGAGTGTAGAGCAGGACATTGAAGCCCTGGTGAAGGGCAATGACGTGGTGTTGTTCATGAAGGGGAACCAGATGTTTCCCCAGTGTGGCTTCTCGGCTCGGGCCGTGGGGATTCTGCAGCGTTGCGGCGTGAAATTCAAAGATGTCGACGTGCTCAGCGACCCGGAGATCCGCGAGGGCGTGAAGGCTTACTCGAGCTGGCCCACCATCCCACAGCTCTACATCCGGGGCGAGTTTGTCGGCGGCTCCGACATCATGATGGAGCTCTATCAAAGCGGCGAGCTGGCCAAAAAGCTGGCGCCCTCTGCCTGAGCAGGGCCGAGTGCCTGTCCCGGGTCATCGGCGATGATCGTGCTTCCGGCCCGAAACGAGGCACCACGCATTGCGTCGGTGGTGGAAGAGGTGCGTCGCTGCCTGCCGGGCGTGCCGATTTTGGTGGTTGAGAACGGATCGCAGGATCAAACCGGGGAAGCTGCCCTGGCAGCCGGTGCGGTGCTGCTGCGCTCTCCGCCCGGCTATGCCCGCGCGCTGCAGGTGGGCTTTCTCTACGCGCTTCGCGAGGGGGCACCCTGGGTGATCCAGATGGATGCGGACGGTCAACACCCCGCCTCTGCCCTCCCGCTGCTGCTGGAGGCTCTGGAACGCTGTGATCTGGCGGTGGGCTCACGCTTTTTGGGGGCGGGTGGCTACCGGATGCCCCTGCCCCGGAAGCTGGCGGTGCAGGTACTGGGGGGCTGGGCGTCGCTCTGGGCGGGCAGTCGCCTTCGCGACGTGACCTCGGGGCTGCGTGCCTGGCGTCGGGACGCATTGCAGCGTGTGGTCGAAGATTTCCCGCAGGAGATCGCTGATGCCAACCTCTTGGTGCGGGCCCTCCGCCGCGGCTTGGTGGTCACGGAAGTGCCAGTCGCCATGCGGAAACGGGCGGGGGGGCGTTCTCAGCACCAGCTCCCCAATTCCGTTCTTTTTGCGGCGAAGATGGCGGCCCTTACGGTGGCCGAGGCCACCGGTGGCTATGGACGGACCAATACGAAGTAGGCCCCGATCGCCTTCTCGCCCCGACGTGCCTCGCCGATGATGGCGTTCTTGGAGATTCGGCGGCACCAATCCTGGGTGCCACCGTACACAAAGCGGGAAAAGCCCGCCATGTTGTCCTGGAGTGGGGGAAAGTCCGCGGGAATGGTCGCGGGCACCTTCAGGTAGTCGATCACCACCTCAGATCCGACGGCGAACATGGTGAAGTGGCCGGGCCCGGTAAACCAGGCATTGGCCTGATGATTGTAGCCCTGCACGGCTCCGTTCCGAAGGACAAAGCGCTTCTGGAACTGGTTGAACAGGGGCAGGGAATTCCGGCCCTCGTGGATCACCACCTCCCCCTCGGGACCGTGGAAATGGGCGATATCCAGAGCGTTTCCGGCGGCCATCTTCCACACGGCCACCATGTCGCTGCGGCCCAGTCGGTGCAGCCAGGTGACGCGCTCCTCTGGGCTGGCGGCGTCCAGGGCTTCGGCGAGAGGGGCAAGACTCGAGACTTCGGTGGGAAGAGGGATCATCGGTCTCAGCTCGCGGCGGCAGCGGGTGTCGGGGGAAGAGGCTTGCGTTCGTTCAGGATACGCTCCACCTCGGGGTGCACCTGATACATGGTGATGATGGTCCCAAAGGTGTTCTTCCACTGCCGAACACGCTCACGGCTGACACCGAATTCCTCGGCGACCGATTGACCACTTTCCGAACGTGCCAGGGCTTCCAACAACCGACGGAAGCGTGCGCGCCCGTAGGTCTTGATGAAATTCCGGGCGACCCGTTCGCGACTTCTTGAAGGAGAGTTTGGCATCGTAGCTCCCGCCTCCCGCCTTCAGATTGGCCCGGGAAGCCTTGACGGAAGGATAGCACCATCCATTGACAAGTCAAATGCTTGATACTTTACCTGAGGGTTTCTCTGGGCTCGCCCAATTTTCTACCTGAAGAATTACTCCGTAACATGCCATAACTCCACGTTTTCTTGGCCATCTCTCAGGTATTGCAACCACACCCGCTGCGCATCCTGGAGGCTGTCGGTGGGCCCCTTGACTTCGGCCAGGGTCACCCCCGGAGCGAGGGTCGGTGGAATCAGCCCCTCCACCCGGCACGCAGCGCCAAAAATCAACAGATCCGGAAGACCCCGCGCGGAAGCCCATCCTTCCCGAGCGAGCCTTCCCAGGATTCGCGCGACCAGGCCCGCCGGTAGCCGCGAGGCCACCCGCAGGGCGGCTTCCCCGTCCACCAATCCGGCCAGCGTCTCATTTTGCCATCCTGTGAGGAAGACTACAATGCCTTGGTCACGGAGCTGTGTCAGGCGGGTGTCGATGGCCTCTGCCCGGTTCTGGTAGAAGGCCTGCGTGCCCAGGTCCAGTGGACCCATCAGGTAGGGTCCAGGCAGCATGCCGGGCACCGGCAGCCAGTAGAGGTCGCGAAAGACAAGTGCAAAAATAGAAGTCCATAGCCAATTCTCGCTGTGTATGGCCTCGACCCCCATCTTCGCCAGCTCGGCGATCACCGCGTCCTCCACCACCCGGCTCCCCTCCCCCGTCTGCCAGCCCGGTCGCCCCCGGACGGTCTCGGCCCGACGCAGCCGCAGGCTGCGCTCCAGGATGGGATGACGGATTTTGGGGGCGATTCCCCGACCGATTTTCTTTCCCACCCGCTGGCCCGTGCGCTCCAGCGCCAAAGCCACGCTGGGATCGGGGTCCCCCCCGGCACAGAGCTGGAAGGCCTCCACCAGACGCCCGGCGCGTTCCAGCTCCAGGGCCAGCCGAGGTCGAAGTGGCGCGCCGGCGGCCACCAGGCGCTCCAGAAGCTCCAAAGAGCACTGTTCAAGGATGGTTTCCAGCGCCGCGCTCCAAGGGCGACCCCGCGCAGGGCCGGCCAGGGCCACCCGCTCGGCCTCTCCCGCCCGCCACTCTCCCCTTCTGCCCCGCTCCCAGAGATCCAGGCTGCGACGGTCCGAAAACAGACCCGGGCCGCCAGTGGGACGGTAGTCCGCGAAGCGTCGAAGGCCCAGGCGATCGACCACCAGCACGGAGCGATTCAGCCAGGACTGTTGAAAAAAAAGAAGCTCTATCCTTTGGATCAGGGCGCGATGGGCGATAAGGAGCAGGGGCTCTACCAGCCATGGCTGCCCGGTCAGCCGTTGCTCCAGCAGCTCCCGCTTGCCGCGCGCGGAGAGCCCCAGGCGCGTGCAGTGCGCCTTCAGCTCGGCCAGGGTGAAGAGTGGAAAAGCCATCCGCTCTGGCACCAAATCCAGCACCAGCGAAGCCTCCTTCAGCTCGCCTGCTGCACCGGCGAGGTCCAAGGTGTACCGGAGGCGTTCCTGTCGGAAAAGGCGTCCCCGGCGTAGGGTCAGGCGCGCGTACAGCTCCAGGGCGCAGGCCGACAGCGCCAGGATTCGGCGGATCACCACCACCTCACCCGCAGTGAAAAGAAAAGAAGCTCGCTCCAGGGCTCCTTCGATCACCAGCCGCAGATCCCGGCCCGGTTGTGGCGAGGAGGGCACCGCTCCGGTCAAGCTGGTGTTAGCTTCCGCGGTCGAGGAGTCTCCATGGCTGTCCGCCGCACAAAAATCGTCGCTACCCTCGGTCCCGCCAGTCGGGAGCCCGAGCAGATCCTCGCCCTTCTGAATGCCGGGGTGGATGTCTGCCGGATCAACTGCTCGCATGCCTCTGCCGATGGTATCCGTGAGGCGGTGGCCCGTATCCGGCGGGTGGCTGCTTCGCTGGATCGTCCGGTGGGAATTCTGCTGGATCTGCAGGGTCCCAAAATCCGTACCAGCATGGTGGAGAAGCCGCTCCTGCTCCAGTCGGGCGACATCCTGACGGTGGTGATGGACGATAGCATCGTCGGCAGTGGCAAGCGTGTGGGTACCACCTACACCCGCATGGCGGGAGACGTAAAAACGGGCGATCTGGTTCTGTTTGCCGATGGTGCCCTCTCGGGCCAGGTGGCCGAGGTGCGGCGCGATATTCAACCGGCCGAGGTGGACATCCGCATCGAGGATGGGGGCGAGCTGGGCTCCAAGAAGGGCATCAACTTGCCGGGCGTCGCAACCTCGGTTCCTTCGCTTACTGAAAAAGACATCGCAGACCTGGAAGTTGGTGTGCGCGCTGGCGTGGATTTCGTAGCGCTATCCTTCGTCCGCGAAGGTGCAGACGTGGTGCGCCTGCGCAGCCACCTGCGGCGCCTGGAGCATCCGGACCTGCCGGTGATCGCCAAGATTGAAAAGCCGCAGGGAGTGGCCAATATCCAGGAGATCCTGCCGCTGGTGGAAGGCATCATGGTCGCGCGGGGGGATCTGGGCGTGGAGGTGAACCTGGAGCGGGTGCCGGTCATCCAAAAAGACCTGATCTCGGCGGCCAATCGGGCAGGCGTGCTGGTGATCACCGCCACGCAGATGTTGGACTCGATGGAGCGCAACCCCCGCCCCACCCGTGCGGAAACCACAGACGTGGCCAATGCCATCCTCGATGGTACGGATGCAATCATGCTCTCTGGTGAGACGGCGTCGGGGAAATATCCGGTTCGTTCTGTAGAAACAATGGATCGAATCGCGCGAGAGGTGGAGTCTTCGCGATGGATGCGTCCGCCGATTGAAGACATCTCCGTGCTGGCGGGACCATCGCAAACGGTCGTGCGTTCGGCCTGCCATGCGGTGCGGGAGATCAACCGCCCGTTGCTGGTCTTCACCTGGTCGGGCTCAACCGCCATTCTCGCCTCCAAATCCCGTCCTTCGGGGCCAATCCTGGCGCTGACGCCCAACCAGACCACCTACGATCGCCTGGCGCTGGCCTGGGGGGTGACGGCCGTACTCTGTCCTTCGGTGGCCTCCACGGATGAGCTTTTGTCTCTGGGTGAGCGAATCCTATTGGATAAATCGATGGTTCAGCGGGGGCAGGAGGTGGTCGCTTTGGGCGGAAATACGCCGATGAAGGGGGCGACCAACACGATGCGGGTGTACACGGTGGGCGTGGGATGATCCTCTCTCGACGTCACATGTTGGGCATGATGACGCTCGCTGCCTGCAAGGAGCTGTGTCCATCCCTGGAGGAGGGAGAGCTGCTGGAAGTCCTGC
>JBEIQS010000262.1:0-7243 GCA_040376425.1 Alphaproteobacteria bacterium
CCGTCGAAGCCACGGTATTCCCCGTCCGCATCGCCGAATTCGGTAGGCATCTGCAGGACGTGGTACAGCGCTGTGGAGAAAATCCTGCCTTGTTCCTCGGTCGCACCCCAGGTGCGCACCCGGGAGAGCATGGGCTCCCACGCATCCTCGGCCTCCTGCACCGTCTGCTCCCAGCTCTGTTTGGGAAGCTCTATCTCCAGATTTTCCTTGGCTTTCTCCCAGCTTACCATCGAAATCGCCAAGCGCAGCTCGGCCTCGGTAGTCGTGGGCACGATCCACCCGCCCACGTCCACCCCCGCCGCGTCGCCCTGCCCCTCCACCGGCTCCCCGTCCGCCCAGCTTCCGAACCGGGAAAATCCGCCGTCGACCACCCCATAGAAGTAAAGGGGGAAGCCGTTGCCCACAAAAGGCCCAGCCATCCAGGTATAGCCCCAGACCGCGCCACTTTCGGGGTCCAGATGAAGCTCAGCTTCAACTGGGCTGCCAAAGAGGTTCCAGCTCAGGTCCAAAACGAGCGCGCCGCCGCTGGATGGCCAGGTGTAGCGGTGGTGGGCGGCATGGCGCGTGGCAGAAAGCTCTGCTTCAATGCCGTTGTCCAGGGTTACCGTGTACCAGCCGGGTCCTGCCGCTTCCTGATCATGGGAGAAGTGCGTCGCATAGCTGTCCGGGGTGATGGTGCCGGACGGGACGGCGGGCACCGGCATCACCAGAAGCTGCCCGTAGCCGGGCACGCCGGTGCCGTGCATATGCAGGTGGGAGAAGCCGACGATGGTGTTGTCCTCGTAGTAGTAGCCGGAGCAGTGGTAGGCCGACAGGGCCCCACCGTCGTCACGCGTGTCTGGTCCCACCTTCACCATCCCAAAGGGGACGGTGGCTGCGGGCGTGGAGCTGCCCACCCGAAAGCCGGGCCCTCCGGTGGCGATGAAGGGGTCCACATCGATGGGGTCCGGGGCGGCCTCGGTGGCTTCGGGATCCGGGGTGAGACAGGCGAGGAAAAGCAGCATAGGGTAGCGTAGCGCAGTACGGCTGCGGGCGGGAGTGGCAGCTTCGCCGCTGAGAGACGGATACGGCCCGCTGCTGCCGTCCACGGACCTTTAGATTATTGTGTAAATGGAAGTACCACATCAAATCGATGATACCGCTCCTTCGGCTTCCATAGCCGAGGAGTTGCGCCGACAGCTTCACATCGCGCTACCGGCGGTGCTGTCTTTTTTCAGCTATCAGGCGATGAATGTTGTAGACACCATGATGGTGAGCCCCTTTGGAGAGCAGGTGCTGGCGGCCAGCTCGCTGGCCTTGTTGTGGTGCTGGGCGATTGTTATCGCGGCCAGAGGTCTACAACGCAGCTTGGACCCATTGATTTCCCAAGCCTATGGTGCGGGCGAGGAGGGCCAGGTGGGTCGCTGGCTGCTGCGCGGTGCGGGAAATGCACTGATCCTGGCGCTGCCGGTGATGGCGCTTCTGGGCCTCGCAGAGCCCGCCCTGCGCTTCCTGGAGCAGCCCGAAGCCTCGCTGCCGATGGCCGGTCGTTGGTGTGCAATTCTGGCCTTGGGTATCCCCGCCATGCTGCTGGGCGGGGTGCTGCACGCTTTCTTTCAGTCCCTGGGCAAGCTGCGGCCGGTGACCATTGCTGCAGTTTTGGGCAATGGTTTCAATATCTTGGGCAACCTGTTCTTCATCTATGTGCTCGAGATCGGGCCGCTGGGCTGCGCCCTGTCCACCGTGGTGGCCGAGTACGCGATGCTGGTGATGATGGTGGTCGCGGGTTGGCCCGAGCTGAAAATCTGGTGGATGCGAAGGGCGCGCATCGAGGATCTGCGGGCGGAAGTCCGGGCGCAGTGGCGTTTGATCAGCCTTGGTGCGCCGATGGGCTTCCAGCAGGGGTTGGAAGTATGGGGCTTCTCCCTCGCGGGGTTGATGATGGGCTGGTTGGGGCCAACCTCGCTGGCGGCACACACCTTGGTGCTCAATCTTGCCTCGCTTTCATTTATGTTTCCTCTTGGAATCGGCATGGCGGCCAGCGCGCGCGTGGGGCACCTGGTGGGAGGCGGTCACCCCATCGGCCGGGCTGCGTGGACCGCGATCGGCATGGGCGTGGCGGCAATGAGCTTTTTTGCTTGCCTGTACAGCATTTTCCCGGGGACCGTACTTGCGCTCTTTCGGCCGGAAGCGCAAGTGTTGGCTGCGGGAGTTCTGCTGCTTCCCATTGCCGGGGCCTTCCAGCTCTTTGACGGGGTGCAGGGTGTGGCCTTCGGGGTGCTTCGCGGCGGTGGGGATGTGCGGGTACCGGCGCTGATCAACATCGTCGGCTACTACCTTTTCGGCCTGCCCCTGGGCTACCTCCTCGCCTTTGTGCTGGGCTGGGGCCCGCAGGGCATCTGGTTGGGGCTCTCTGCGGCGCTGGCGGCGGTGGCCGGCATGTTGCTGCTGCGGGTACGGGCGGTGGTGGCCCGAGGAGGAACGAGGGTTTAAGGCCCGGTCTGGAGCATCTCGGTGAGCTGCAACAGCATGGTGCCGCCGTCGTCTTCCACCGCGAAGGTGTGCGGATAGTTGGCGATGTCCAGCATGGGGAATTGTGTGGGGAGGGCATCGTCCCGGAAGGCGGCCCCGCTGTCGTCGGTGACGGCAAACCAGAGCGTCAGGTCCTGGTGGTCCTCGCCATCGAGCTGCATGAACTCAGAGCCGAAGGCACCGAAGATCCCCTGGTCCTCAAAACGGAAGGTGTCCGGGTCCAGGTTTTCGATCTCCACCGTGGGGGAGCTGGTGCCGGTCACGGTGTGATCGGCGACGTTCAGCGTAAAGGCGCCGTTTTGAAAGTGACGGTAGTACCCGCGTAAGATGTCGCCTGAAGTATCATCCATGCTCAGGTCATAGGTGAAGGACCCGCTCACCGTGCTCTCGCGCCAGCTCTCATCCAGCCCCAGCGGAAGGTCTGCGATGGTGGCGATGGTGCCCACAAAAGACAGCGTGACCGGCTGCGCGACCCCCTCCGAATAGTCATAGGGGATCTCGTTCACCTCGGGTTTTTCCGCCGGTTCCGCACCACAGGCTACCAGAAACAGGAGCATGTCTGCCCTCCTCCCCTCCTCTAACGCCCGCAGCGGCCGGAGGCAGGGGGGACGGTGGAGGAAGAAGCGCGGTAGCGCGACCGGGCAAGGTCGCTGGTGGGTCCGCGCACCACCGCGATCTGTCCCCTTGCACGTGCAGGGGCGAGCCACAGAGTCCTGCATCGACCCACCATGTATCACCAAGATCCGCACAGCATGCCGATTTTACGAGCCTAACATGCATCGTGATACATTGTATTCTATACTACAATGCCTATTGCGTCGAAGGCGCTGCTCCCGGGCTTTACCCTACGCCTTTGCCGTGATAATCCCCTGCCCCCGCCGCACCGGCCGCCGGCCCGGCTTTCGTTTCCACCTCACCCAGAAAGAACACCATGAACGCGAACAAAGCCAAGATCATCTACACCCAGACCGACGAAGCCCCGGCGCTGGCCACCTACTCGCTGCTGCCGATTGTGGCGGCCTTCACCAAAGCCGCCGGTGTGGCGGTGGAGACCCGGGACATCTCGCTTTCCGGTCGTATCTTGGCGAACTTCGGGGATTTTTTGAAGCCCGAGCAGCGGATTGCCGATGATCTGGCCGAGCTGGGCGCGCTGACGCTCCAGCCCGATGCGAACATCATCAAGCTGCCGAACATCTCTGCCTCCGTCCCCCAGCTCAAAGGCGCCATCAAAGAGCTGCAGAGCCAGGGCTACGCGCTGCCCGACTACCCGGAAGAGGCCAAGACCGACGCCGAAAAAGACATCAAGGCCCGCTACGCCAAGGTGCTGGGCTCGGCCGTGAACCCGGTGCTGCGCGAGGGCAACTCCGACCGCCGTGCGCCGAAAGCCGTCAAGGAATATGCGCGCAAAAACCCGCACTCCATGGGCAAGTGGTCCAGCAGCTCGCGCACCCGCGTGGCGACGATGGGCGCGGACGACTTCTTCTCCAACGAGAAGTCAGTGGTCGTTCCCGCCGCCACCAACGTACGCATCGAGTTCGTGGCTGCCGACGGTAGCGTGAAGGTGTTGAAGGAAAAAACTCCACTTCTCGCGGGAGAGGTGCTGGACGGCACCGTGATGCGGAAGGCCGCCCTGGTCGCCTTCCTTGGCAAGCAGGTGGAAGCGGCCCGCAGCGAGGGACTGCTGCTGTCGCTGCACATGAAGGCCACGATGATGAAGGTCTCCGACCCCATCATCTTCGGCCACGCGGTAAAGGTGTACTTTGCCGACCTTTTTGAGAAGCACGGCGCAACCTTCTCCGCACTTGGTGTGGACCTGAACAATGGCTTTGGCGATCTGGTCGCCAAGCTGGACCGGCTCCCGGCAGAGAAGAAGGCCGAGATCGAAGCGGATATCCAGGCCGCCTACGCCAAGGGCCCCGCGCTGGCCATGGTGAACTCTGACAAGGGCATCACCAACCTGCATGTGCCCAGCGACGTGATCGTGGATGCGTCCATGCCCGCCATGATCCGCTCCTCCGGGCAGATGTGGAATGCCGCCGGGAAGCTCCAGGATACCCTGGCGGTGATTCCCGATAGCTCCTACGCGGGCATCTACCAGGCCACCGTCGACTTCTGCAAGGAGAACGGTGCCTTTGACCCGCGCACCATGGGTTCCGTGCCCAACGTGGGCCTGATGGCGCAGGCCGCCGAGGAATATGGCTCCCACAACAAGACCTTCACCGCACCTGGCGCCGGCCAGATCCGGGTGGTGGACGCCAGCGGGCAGACCCTGTTCGGTCATACCGTGGAAGAAGGCGACATCTGGCGCGCCTGCCAGACCAAGGACGCCCCCATCCAGGACTGGGTGAAGCTCGCCGTGAACCGCGCCCGTGCCACCGGCTCCCCCGCCGTGTTCTGGCTGGATCAGCGCCGGGCCCATGATGCGAACATCATCGAAAAAGTGAACACCTACCTGAAGAACCACAATACCGAGGGCCTGGAGCTGCACATCCTGCCCCCGGCCGAGGCCTGCCGCTTCAGCCTGAAGCGTATCAAGGACGGCCTGGACACCATCTCGGTCACCGGCAACGTGCTGCGCGACTACCTCACCGACCTGTTCCCCATCCTGGAGCTGGGAACCTCGGCGAAGATGCTGTCGATTGTGCCGCTGATGAACGGGGGTGGGCTGTTCGAGACCGGTGCGGGCGGATCGGCCCCCAAGCATGTGGAGCAGTTCTTGGAGGAGAACTACCTGCGCTGGGACTCGCTGGGCGAGTTTTTGGCACTGGCGGTCTCCTTTGAACACCTTGCTGGTGTGTTCAACAATAAAAAAGCTCAGACGCTGGCCACCACGCTGGATGCCGCCACCGGCAAATTCCTGGAGAACGACAAGTCGCCCTCCCGGAAGGTGGGCGGCATCGACAACCGGGGCAGCCACTTCTACCTCGCGCTGTACTGGGCGCAGGCGCTGGCCGGGCAGGCCGAAGATGCGGAGCTGAAGGCCGTGTTCACCCCCATCGCCGAGGCGCTGACCGCGGCCGAGAGCACCATCGTCGCCGAGCTGGTCGCGGTGCAGGGCAAGCCCATCGACGTGGGCGGCTACTACCGCCCCAACGACGCCAAGGCCAACGCAGCACTGCGTCCCAGCGCCACCTTCAACCGGATCCTCGCCCAGATCGGCTGATCAGGGCGCGGATTTGAAGAGGCTCAGGCGGACCTGCGTGCAGTCGTCAGGCAGGTCCGCACGGGTCACCGTTTCCATGCCGAAGGGATTCGGGCAGCGCGTCGCGATCAGAATCTCCTCACCCAGGCTATTATCCAGCTCCAACGCGGTGGGGAGCACCATCGCATCCGGTCCTCCACGGAGCAGCACCGCCTGCGGGCTGTCGCCCGTCGGATAGCAGGAGCGGCTCTGGCCCGCGCCATTGCGCTCGGAAACCAGCAGGTAGCCGTCCTCATCACTGCGCACACGGAATACCAGCTTTTCACCTTCCACCACCTGATCGCCGGGTAGTAGGCGCTGGCTGTTGCTGTCGCGGTAGACTTCCATGGACAGACTCGCCGGGCGCTGGGTGGCTGGGGGTTGACGTGGCAAGAGTACGGTCACCAGCAGCCCCACGGCCATGGCCGCCACCGGCAGCAGCCACCACCGGCGTCGTGCGGGCGGGGGTGTCGGGGCCGGCGCGGGCGGGGGTGCGGCGCCGCGCCCGGCCCCACCGGCAATGAGCTGGAGCTGCGGACGCTGGGGCAGCTTTAAGGGGGGAAGCTCCAGCCCTTGGCGGATGTGTTCGGCGCGGGACTGACAGAGGGTGCAGGCCTCCACGTGCTGGTTCAGGCCCTGCGTCTCCTCGGCGGAGAGATCCTCGGCCTGGTGTCGCTCCAGGCCCAAGGCGAGTATGTGGCCGTCGCGGGCAAAAACTCCCATCAGAGCACCCGTAGCTGGGCGTCCAGCTCCAAAATCCGTGCGCCGATGGTGCGGCGGGGGCTGCCCACCAGCTCGGCGATCTCCGGATGGCCCATGCCATCCAGGTAGTAGTAGATTCCGATCAACACCAGGTCTTCGTCCAGGTTGCGCCAGTATTTTTGGAGGAGGAGCTCCTGCCGCTGCTGATCCGGCGCCTCGGACCGAAGGGTGGCGGTGGGGCGATGCAGCGGCTGATCGTCGGGATCGTCCTCGCGGCGGCGGTGCAGGCAGTAGCGGGTCGTGGCCCCATAGATCCACGTTCCAAGAGAGCTTTCCCCTCGGAATGCCTGGGGTTTGTCGAAAACCCGCACAAAAAGCTCCTCCAAGACCTCCAGCGACTCCTCGTCCGTGTAGAAGTCGCGGATTCGGCGCAGCACCATGGGCCCAAAACGCTGGTAGAGGGCGGAGCTATCCTGGGTGGTGCCGCTCAGGGGCATGGACAGGGAAAATACATCGGCGCAAATCTACCACAGACCGGGCGCCCGTGCAGGGGCTCAGGGGCAGAGGCCCGCGATCCGGGCTCCTGGATACAGGATTGCCGTCCCAAAGTTGACAGTTCCCGGCGTTGCAGGAGGATCCAACTTCAGCTTGCGCACGGCGTCCACCGTGCACTGACGTAAGGCAGCATTGTTGGTATCGTCGGTTTCCACGCAGGCCACGTCCACGCTGCCCGAGGCGCCGATGCGGGTCAAAACCTGAGTCGGTGGCGGGGGCGCCGCGGGGCGCGGGGCCCCGCCGGGGCGCATGCCCGGGCGGGCGGGGGCGGGGACGCGGCCCAAGAGGGGGGCG
>JBEIQS010000362.1:0-3876 GCA_040376425.1 Alphaproteobacteria bacterium
AATGCCTTATCTCCACCCTCCTCCCGGAATGCCGGGAAGAAGGTGAAGATGTCAGGCTATGCCTCCGCCGTGGGGTTTGCGGGCTTGTCCTTGGCGGCCTTTTTGGCAGCCAGCTCGGCGGCCAGCTCGGCCTTCCGGGCGTCCAGGTTCTCCTGCCCGAGTGCGTGGGCCAGCACCTCTTCCATTCTTGCACAGAAGTGGAAGGTCATGTCAGCGCGCACTTCAGCAGGGATGTCCGGCAGGTCCTTCCGGTTTTTGTCGGGCAACAATACCGTACGGATACCCGCGCGGTGAGCGGCCAGGACCTTTTCCTTGATGCCGCCGACGGGGAGCACCGCCCCGCGTAGGGTGGCTTCGCCGGTCATCGCGATGGTGGGATCCACCCGCAATCCGGTGAACAGGCTGACCATCGCGGTCAACATGGTCACACCCGCCGAGGGGCCGTCCTTGGGGATGGCGCCCGACGGCACATGCACGTGGATGTCGCAGTTTTCGTAGGCGTCGGGATCCACACCCAGCTCCTCCGAGGCGGCGCGGATGTAGCTCCAAGCCACCCGTACCGACTCCTTCATCACGTCGCCCAGGCTTCCGGTGAGCTGTACGTTGCCCTTGCCGCGCATTTTTGTTGCTTCAATAAACAGGATGTCGCCACCGGCTGCAGTCCAGGCCAGACCTGTGGCCACCCCGGGGACGGCCGTCCGTTCGGCCACTTCCTGGAAGAAGTGTACGGGGCCACGGATCTCTTCCACCTTCTCGGGATCGATGGTGACCTTCTCCTTGATCTTTCCAGAGGCCACACCCTTGGCGATCCACCGGCACAGGGCTGCCAGCTCCCGCTTCAGCGACCGTACCCCTGCTTCCCGGGTGTAGCTGCCCACCAGGAATTTCAGGCCGAGATCGGTGATTTCCACCTGCTCTTCGGTGATTCCATGGTCGTGCAGCGCCTCGGGCAGCAGGTGCTGTCGGGCAATCTTCAGCTTCTCTTCCAGGGTGTAGCCGGGGATCTCGATGATCTCCATCCGGTCCCGCAGTGGTCCGGGGATGGGATCGGCGAGGTTCGCCGTCGCGATGAACAATACTTTGGACAGGTCAAAAGCGACGTCCAAGTAGTGATCCAGGAAGCTGTCGTTCTGCTCGGGATCGAGTACCTCCAGCAGCGCCGACGAGGGATCGCCACGGTAGTCCGCACCGAGCTTGTCGATCTCGTCCAGCACAAAGACCGGGTTGTTGGTGCCGCTTTTCTTGATGCCCTTGACGATCTTTCCGGGCAGTGCGCCGATGTAGGTGCGCCGATGGCCGCGGATCTCCGCCTCGTCCCGCACACCGCCCAGCGAAATACGCTGCATCTTCCGGCCCAATGCCCGTGCGACGGACTTGGCCAGCGAGGTTTTTCCGACACCGGGGGGACCGACGAGGCACAGGATCGGGCCCTTCATGTCCTTCTTCAGCTTCCGCACCGACAGGAATTCCAGAATGCACTTTTTGACCTTCTCCAGGCTATAGTGGTCATCATCCAGGATTTTTTCGGCCTCGTTGATGTCCATCACGTCGTCGGTGGACACTTGCCAGGGCATCTCCACCAGCCAGTCGATGTAGGTGCGGCTCACCGTGTATTCGGCGGCTCCGGGGCTCATCCGGCTCATCCGCTTCAGCTCTTTGAAGGCGATCTTCTCCACATCCTTCGGCATCCGTGCCTTCTTGATCGCCTTCTTCAGCTCCTCAAACTCCTCCTGCCGATCGTCGAACTCGCCCAGCTCTTTCTGGATCGCTTTCAACTGCTCGCGCAAGAAGTATTCGCGCTGGGCCTCGTCCATCTCGCCTTTGACTTCGGTCTGGATTTTGTTGGACAGCTCCAGTACCTGGATCTCCTTGTTGAGCAGCGCGATGACCTTGGTCATCCGCTCCTTGGTGTCCAGCGTGTCCAGCAGATCCTGCTTCTCTTCCACCCCGATTGACAGGTTGGAAGCCACGATATCGGCCAGGATACCGGGGTTGTCGATGGAGCGCACCAGAAAGCTGGCCTCCGACGGGATGTGCGGCGAAAGATCAATGATCTTCTGCGCCAGCTCCCGCATGGTGGCCATGAGCGACTCCAGCTCGGGGTTGGTCTCGGTGCTCTCTTCGTGTACCGTCACATGCGCGCGCAGGTTGGGACTGGTGGATTCCCAGCGATCAATCTTGACACGCGCCAAGCCCTGAATGATCACATTCAGCTTGTTGCCGGGCATCTTGACCGACTTCAGGATCTTCACCACCGTTCCGGTGGTGTACAGCTCGCCGACGTCGGGGTCTTCGTTTTTGGCGTCCTGCTGGGCCACAATGCCGAGCAGCTTGTCCCCCGCCAGCGCACGCTCCACCGCATCCAGCGACTTTTCCCGCCCGACGTTGATCGGGAAGGCCAGTACGGGAAAGATAACGGTGTTGCGGATGGCCAGAATGGGCAGGCTGAGTTCGGCTGGCAGGTTAACCGGGGGGCCCTGGTCGTAATTGGGTGGGTCGAAGGCCATCTCTACTCCTGAGGCTGAACCGGGATAGCGCCCGGTGTTATCGTTGAGGAGGACCGGTCAAGGTCAACCCCGTACTGATAGGGAAGCTAAGTCCCGTGGCCAAAGCGGCAAGCGGATCCTGACCATCTGGGGAGCATCTTGGGGGGAGGCCGCCCGATCGGGGAGGAATCATCGCATCGGGCGCCCCTGTTTTTCGGCTTCTTCAATGTGCCGTTGAAAGGAGGGGGCGGCGGCTTCGACCCAGGCGGGGCTTTTCAAACGCTCTGGGGTGGCCAAAAAATTTGGATCAAGGCTGCCTTCATTCTTGAGGTCCCACAGCACCACCGGGCCGTCGACCCCGTCAGGTGGGCCCAGCACCCGGCTGAGCGACTCCACGCCCCAGGCCACCCGGCGCAGGTCGGGCGCCGATCCGGCAAGTTTGGACTGCTCAAAGAGCGCCACATCTTGACGATACAAGACCCAGCGGTAGCCCAGTTTCAGCAGCCAGGCGGGCGGATCCATCGCCGTGCCCTGCGCCTTTTCGGGCTTGAGGCTGGCTTCGCGCAGGGCGCGAAGGAAGGGGTCTTTCAGCCATCGATCGTAGTTGTCCGGCCAGAACACCGAAGCCGACTCGCCCATTCCGCCAAAAGTGGGCATCTTCATCCAGGTCTGCCACATCAATCCATCGTGTTGCACCCGCATGGGCAGGAAGAGGACCCCGGCAGGTTCGAGGGTCTGGAGCATGGGCGGGGGGCGCCCATCGTGCCAGGCCAGCGGCCAGTTTTTCCACCAGACCTGTCCGGCCAGCATACCGATGCCCGCCAGCAAACTCAGCCACTTCGGCCGCTGCATCAACAGGGCGCCTCCCAAGAGCGCGATGGGCACAAAGGCGACGCCCACAAGGCGGTAGGGAAACCAGAGCCGCTGGAAAAATGGTGCTTTGTTGTAGAGGATCAGGTACCAGGGGAGGGGAATTGCGTCGCCACTGCCCAACCGCAGGACGGGCCCGATGGCGAAGATCACCACCACCGCCGCGGCCAGCAGCCAGCCCTGGCCCTTCAGGGGTCTTTTCCACAGGGAGAAGGCGAGGATCATCAGCACCACGGGGGTGGAGATCACCGAGGTGCCGTAGGTTTCCAGGAGCACCAGTCCGTGCAGGTCGGGGTTGACGTTGTTGGACAGGGTCTCGGGCAGCGAAAACCAGGCGTCGGTTTTGGTCATTCCGGGGACGGCCTTTGCCTTCACCTCGGCCGACATACTCTGCACGGCCGGCAGGATCATGGCAAGGCAGCCCACCGCTGCGGCCCCGATCCACAATAGCGTTTTGCGGGGATCGGCCGCTTTATGTAGTTGCACCAACAGCAGGGGGGTCAGGAGGAATACCAGGGCG
>JBEIQS010000455.1:0-2029 GCA_040376425.1 Alphaproteobacteria bacterium
AGAGCGTCACCTGCGTCGGGGCGGCCCTCGAGCGGGCCATGGCCCTGCAGATCATCCCGCAGTGGAAGATCAACGTGCACAACGAGTCGGGTAATCGGAATACCTGGGGTGAGATGCCCCAGAGCGGCCCGCGTTTCAGCCTGGGCGTCCTCGGGGTGGAGGACGATGTCTCCTCCGAGCTCAGCCTTAGCACCGGGGCGCGGATCGGGCGCAAGATGTTCGACGCCAATACCTGCTTCCCTGAGCCGGTCTACCGGCTCGACTGGGTTGATGCCTCCGAGCCGGTCCGGGCTATCCGGGCCGTCCTCGGCCGGATCAAACCCCGGGAAGACGGCGTCGCGATCGACAGCGATGGATTGGAACTGGTCAGCGTGGTCGATGAGCAGACCGGGGAGGACCTGTCTGGCAGGGTGGCCCTCAAACTCTACCCCATCGGCGAACATGCCCTCCACTGGACGGATACCGGGATGTTCGACCTCTAGTACTTGCTTCATCTCCATGAAAAAACCCTTCGCTATTTTGCTGGTGCTTTCTGCGGCGTTGCTGAGCCTGGCTCAAACCCCCGTCCAAAAGGGTTCCGGCACGTCAGTGCGTGATAAGAATGCCCCGGTCGCACCCTCCGGCCCTGCTGCGAGCTCGAATGCTGCCCAGTTAAATAATGAAAAAGCGAAGGGGTCTTCGTCGGGCCAACTACCTCAGGTGCCGGACAAGCCGCACCCATCTGCGAGTTTGGAGATGCCGAAGGGTGCCACGACCTCTCGTGCCGGACTGGTAGATGAAGTCGTAAAGTCAGAAGATAAATTAGCCCAAATCGTGGATCATCAAGGCGACATCAAAATCCTGATTTTTGTCGTCACGCTGGTTATGCTACTGTCGATGTGCTTTGCCGTGCTTTTTTTGACAAAATGGTTAGGTGCTCAGATTAATCATGCTGGTTCGGAGGACGCGGCGGTTCAGAGCCAGTCTGAAGGTGGGTTTTCTCCGGCGGACAGGGAGGTTTTGCGTAAGACAAAGATATCCGTGGAGGATTGCTTGGCTCGCGCCAAGAGTACTCCTGATGTCGCCAGCAAACTTAGCCCGATTATCGAGGCGCTTTCCGAGAATACAAGGCGGCTCGCAAGTTTGGACGCAGACTTGAGGAAATCCCGTGCCGAGAACGAGGCGGTCAAAAAAGAGCTGGGGGCGGCAAGGGATAGCCTCTCGCCTCTGCATGAAAAGAATGTTCGGCTGGAGCAGGATAATGACGATCTAAAATCTCGCGCTAGCGCCTTCCAGCGAGATTTGAACTTGGCGATATCTGACCGAGATTCATTCCGCGAGTCCAAGGAAGTTTTGCGGGTCGAAAGAGACAACCTATCTGCGGCTAATTCCAAGCTTGAATCCGAGCTCAAGTCCGAGCGTGCTTCGCTTGCATCTGCCAACTCGGCGCTGCGTGAAGCGCGTCAGGCCGCCGACGCCAATGGCGTTCAGTTAGAGGCATCCTTTGCCCGGCTTGCCCCTACGTTCCTGGCCGATCCCGAGATTGCCCAGTTCATGAGGAAGCTGCATGGTGAATCGTTGGCTGGCGTGGGCAGCGCAACGGCGGTCTGGTCGACCTTGACGGCGTTCGCCTCCGCCGAGGTGGACCCTGCGGCCAAGGACTTCCAGCTCCATGTCCTGAAGCGCCTCGGCACGGTCCTGGTCCACTATTGGAAGGATCAACCAGGTTCGACCCCCAAGGATCGCCTGGAACGTCTCTCCCACTGGGCACGCTGCCTCAATGAGCAGGCTCAAGGACGTTTCAACCTTTTCGCGCCCGCCATCGGCGCCCCGGTTGATCGCACCAAGATGACGACGCTGACGTCGGCAACCATCGTCCAGGAAGTCCTCTGCTGGCAGGTGCGTAACCCTGCCGGTGCCAATTATAGTCTAGCGGAGGTCGCCTAATCCATGGCCTACGTCCCCCCCCAGTCCCAGCCCGCCCCGACCGGTGGTCTCCTTTTCGTCAATCCGCCGGGGGCGGAGAACTACCGGGCCTTGCGCGTCGATG